>CAYVGI010000158.1:0-10935 GCA_964451095.1 uncultured Anaerolineaceae bacterium | reverse complement strand
AAATGGATAAAGTCGAGTTACACACACCTCGTTTAATTACGCGCTGGGGCACATCTCCGCGACGATGGTTAGCCTGACGAACATGGTCATTCCCGTGGGCGCGGCATTGGTGGCGGCGCTGTGGCTGAGAGAAAACCCCGGCATCGCGCCCGTGATTGGATCTGTTGTTATTCTGGTGGGGGTGGGGCTAGCGAACCTCAGCAAGTGAGCGCCCGCCGCCCCGGTGAACATGCTAGGACGGTTGCGGTGCCGTCTCGATGATCTCGAAGTCGAAGGTGATATCTGCGGCGAGCTTGAGCGTGTTGGAAACAGAGCAGTACTTGGTCTCGGAGAGTTCAATCGCCTTGGCGACGTCCTTCTCCGGGATGTTCTCGCCCTTTACCACGTAGTGCACATGGAACTTGCGGAACGTCCACGGCGGGTCTTCGTCCTGCTCAGCCGTGACCATCACTTCCAGGTGTTCTATCTTCAGCCGCTTCTTTTCCAGGATGCCCACCACGTCATAGGCGGTGCAACTGCCCAGCGCGGCGAGCATGAGTTCGTTGGGCTTCATGCCGATGCCCTCGTCTTTGCTGGAAATCACGACGGAGTGATTGGTACTGTCTGTGCCGACGAACTGCGTGCCCTGTACCCAGGTGATCTTTGCCTCTGCCATATGCACGTTCCTTTCTGGTTTTGTGAAATATAGCACAACATGTAGACATTGTCACGCGGCGTGCTCTTACGTCGTTTGTGGGGCGTTTGTGATCTGTGCGGGATGTCACCATCTGTTATAATTGAACACATGAGCGACATAATCAACTATACCCCACAAGACATTGTTCACTCCGATGCGCTGATATTCAACCTGACGACAGCGCTGCCGGGGCGTGCCAGCAGCCGCCACACAGAGCGTGCTTACTACCGCTGGATTGATCGCTACCTGGTCGATCTCGCAGGTATGAAGCCCACGGAGCGCGAAGCACGCGTGCGCCGTATGGAAATGCTGCCCATCGAAACACTGCGTGTTGTGCTCAATGCGCAGATGATGCGGGCGTGGCTGGGCACGCTAATGCGCGAGGGGCAGGGCAAGCAGGCGCTGGGGCAAGCACGCGCCTCCATCGTCACGCTGGCAGACTTGCTGGCAGAAGGCGATTGGATTCCCTATGAGACGGCGGCAGCGCTGGCACGGGTGCGCCCCCCACGCGCAGAGGAGGGGCAGCGCCCTGGTCGCTGGCTTAGCCCACGCCAACTGCGTGAGGTGATGAGCGCTGCCGGGCGCATCGCCACCAGCGACAACCAGGCAATGCGCAACGAGGTTATTGTGTCCATCTTGTGTACGATGGCGCTGCGCCGCGAGGAATTGTCTAACGCCCGCTGGGAAGACCTCAGCATCCAGAATGACCGCATGGTGCTGCGTGTGCACGGCAAGGGCAAAAAGACCGCTGTCATCGACGTGCCGCGCCCGGTGGCAAGTCGGCTGCAACAGTGGCAGGGCGCGATAAGGGGCAGCAAGTACGGGTTTTACCCGCAGACCCACCTCATCCGGCGGCTGTGGAAGGGCGGCAGGATTGGCAGGCAGGGGCTAAGCACGGACAGCATCTGGGTGATTGTGAACGACGCCGCGCTCATGGCAGGGGTAGGCAGCGTCGCGCCACACGACCTGCGCCGCAGTGTGGCAGGTGCCCTGCAAGAAAACGGCGTGCCGATTGACAAGATCAGCCAACTGCTGCGCCACAGCAACGTCGCTGTAACCGAGCGCTACCTGAGCAAGCTGCCGCAGGTGAACGAGGGCGCGTTGATGATGAGCGACGTGCTGGGGCTGGACGACGAGGACGATGATATGTCCTGGTTCAGCGTGGATGTCGAGTAGCCCCGGCTACTCGATCACACGCCCCTGCATCTCCGGCGGGATAGACACCCCCATGCGCTGCAACACCGTCGGCGCGATGTCCATCAGTTGGTGCGTTGCCACCTGCCCGCGCCCGCTTCGCCCCGGCTCATAAAGCAAAAACATGCCCTCCGGGGAGTGGTTGGCGTCGTCAGGACCGGTGTCGTTTTCGAGTGTGTACACGCCCTCATGCCCAAAACTGCCCACACAGCGCCAGTGTAAGTCGCCAAAGTAGACCATTAAGTCGGGTGGCACGTTGTTCGTCTGTTGGTAGATGTCGCCCGGTTTGTAGACCGTCGTGTTAAGCGGCGTGCCGTCCGGTGCGGGGATGGCAGCGAGTGCCGCTGCCAGTTCGTCGCGGGTTTCCTCGTAGGCACCCTGCGGGATGGTGCCATTGGGTTCACGCTCCTGTACATTCAGGAACACGCGCCCATAGTAGCCGCCCGTGCTCCAAGCGCGGGTGTTTGCCCAATCTACAGACACGTTCTCAAACTTCGTCAGGGTGCCCTCTGGCGGGGCGTTGTGCAGTGCTAGCCAACCGTTGCGCCACAGCCACTCATTGATGCAAATGCCGCCATCCATGCGTGCTACACCGTGGTCGCTCACCACCAAAACCGTTACATCGTCGTCGACCACACTCAGTACATCCGCGATATGGGCGTCCACCTGCTTGTAATAGTCCCGGATGGTGTGCTGGAACGGGTTGCCCGGTTCGTGTAGGCGGTGCTGCGGGTCATGGTAGCGCCAAAAGCCGTGATGCACCCGGTCTGTGCCGATGTTGACAAACATGGCAAAGTCCCACGGTTTGCTGCCCAGCGCGTGCTTCAGCAGCCCAAACTGCATTTCGGTCAGGTCGCTCAGTTGCGTGCGCAGCCACGCTTTGTCGTCTGTGCGGAAGCCCTTCACGTCAAATGCGTAGTTCGGGTAGTGCTTAAGCACTTCGCTTTTGAAGATGGCAGGGTAGGTGAACGCGCTGCCTGTGCCCGGTGCCAGGAACCCGCTCACGAGGTGCCCGTTTAGTGGGCGCACCGGGTACGTTTGCGGCACGCCGACGATCATGTTTTGCTTGCCCGCTGCGCTCAGCACATCCCACAGGCGCGGTACCTTGATGGCGCTGGCGTCTGCCACAAACAGCTTGTCGTAGCTGTAGTCTGCCCGGTTGCGGAAGCCGTACACCCCTAGTGTGCCAGGGTCTTTGCTGCTGGTCATGCTTGCCCATGCTGGCACCGTAATGCACGGGATTGACGAGGTGAGCGTGCCCCACGTGCCGTTGTCCGTCAGGTGGCGCAGGGTGGGCATGTCGTCACGGAACTGGTCGAACACAAAATCCGGTGGCGTGCAGTCTAACCCGATGATGAGCAGGCGCGGTGATTTATTGCGGCGGAAGAAGCGCATTGGTTACTCCATGTCGTCCGCAGTGGGTTGTTTTGCTTCCCAGGCGATGCGCTCGTAGACATCTGCCAGCGCAAATGTGCAAGAGATGGATGCCAGTTCCGCACACGACGGCAACATCTGGGTAGGCGAACGTGCTGGGGGAGGGCAGCTTCACACGCATATTGTTGCTATAAACTTCACAGTTCCGCCCGCGGAGTTCACAGTGCAGGGACGCAAACGTGTTCCCGGTGATGAGCACATGACGGCGGGCTGCGCCTGCCATCATGAAAATGACGCCATCTAGATATTCGTGCCGGGTGTCGCTGGCACGCTCGAATGCGAGGTACTCTGCCTCGGTCATGCGGTCATTAATCTGCGGATTCGCCGTCATTGTTGCTCCAATGAATTTTGTTCTTGTTCTCATGGGGTGGCATCGTCTAGCAGCACATCCAGGTGGAAGCCGCCGATAATCTCACGCGCTTCCTCTGGGTATGCCTGGATGTACCCACCGTGCCCGACGCCCTCAACTTCCCACAGCGTACCGTTTTCCGCACGGGCGAGCAGTTCGTGCCCGTCGATGGTCGGTTCTAGTGTGCCATACACGAACAGCATTGGGCGCGGGTTGATCTGCTCAACCGCATCTGTCGCCTTGAGCACGCTAACGGGTAGCCCAGTACCCGCACGGTAGCCCCAGCGCACCCCAAACACGGTCAACTGGGCGACGAGTGACAGGTCGCCGCTGCCCACGCCCATACTGCGCTCAAAGTCGTGGTAGTTGCCCATCGCGCTCACCGCACGGATTTCCGGCGTGCGTGCTGCACTAAACAGTGCCGCTGCCCCGCCTGCGGAGAAACCATGTGCCGATACTCGTGTGGGGTCAACCTCGTCGCGGGTGATGAGATAGGCGTAGGCGGCGCTTACGTCGTCGCCCTCGCGGTAGCCCAGCGTGGATGGCTCTCCGACGCACAGCCGAGACCCCATCACCAGCACGTTTAACCCGACCTCGTTGAGCATGGCGGCATAGTCCAGTTGCCCGTTATGGTCGTGGTTCCAGGCAGGGGCGACGATCACCGTGCCATCTGTGTCGCCTGGGATGAAGTAGGCGGTTAGGGTTAGCTCGCCGGACGGGAACGTGACCTCCTCGCCGATCAGGTTGTAACCCTCTAGCGTGGGTTGCGGCGAGACACACGTGTTGTTCGTGAGCGAATACGCCATTGAAAAGCCGAGTATCACCGGGGTGACGAGCAGCACACCCAGCAAAACAATCAGCAGCGTGAGCACCGCCCGCCGCAAGAACGCCCACCGCATCCGTTTGCCTACTTGGTGCGGCGTTTGGGTTTGGGCAGCGCGTTACCCCGCCGGAAGATGCGCGTGCCAAAGAACACCAGCACAATACTGATGCCGTAGAGCACCAACAGCGGTCCCATCACCAGCGACATATTCACCGGGTCAACCGTGGGTGTGATCATTGCGGAAGCGACCGCTGCGATTACAATTGCAAGGCGCCAGTTCTTGATGAGCGGTCCTGGCGTGACGAAGCCCAGCAGCGACAGCACAAACAGCACCAACGGCGTCTCGAAGGCCACGCCCATCCAGAACAGCAGCGTCGTCACAAAGTTGATGTAACGGCTCGCCTCCCACTCCGTGCGGAACAACTCGTTCTGGAAGC
Source organism: uncultured Anaerolineaceae bacterium (assembly GCA_964451095.1). Taxonomy (GTDB): domain Bacteria; phylum Chloroflexota; class Anaerolineae; order Aggregatilineales; family Phototrophicaceae; genus DAOTTY01. The sequence continues at coordinate 6,022 of CAYVGI010000158.1, read as the reverse complement.
CCTCCAGAAAGCGCAGCGCGGGCGGGATCATGACGAACCATGCGAACAGCACACCCAGCAAAAACAGCAAGAACACGGCAGGCATCGCCAGCCGGAAGAAGCGGCGTTCCTTTTTTGTCATTGCCGGGATGATAAACATGGTGACCTGGTATGTCACGATAGGCACCGCCAAAATCGCACCGATGAGCAGCGCCACCCGGAAGTACGCCACCACCGACCCGGTCACGTCGAAGACGAGGAACTGCTGCCCCTCGTTCAGCGTGAGATAGGGGCGTCCCAGGTACGCCAGCACAGGTTCTGCAAATACGGCACCAATGCCTGTGCCAATGACAATGCCGATAAACGCCCGCGTGATGCGCTTGCGCAGTTCGTTGAGGTGGTCAAAGAAGCCCATCCGACCCCCATGACCGTCCTCCTCCGGCAGGAACTCCTCTTCGGGTGGTTCTGCCTCTGTGGCGATGCGCCTAACCGCTGGCATAGTTTACTGCCCCCCCCACGTTCCAAAATCAGCATTATTTTCACTGCCGCTATCAGGGTTAGAAGAAGTATCTTGAGCACTATTTTGTGTGTTGTCTGGGGCGGTTTCCCCTGCCTTCACGGGCTGCTTGGCACCGTTTTGCTTGGCAGGCACCTTCGTAGACGAGCGCACGTCGCGGTCTAGCCCGTCAACCTCGCCTTTGACCTGCTGCCCCACGCCTTTCAGGTCATCGCCAATCTTCTTGAGTTCGTCCTGTGGGTTGCCAGCGCTTTCCATCAGGTCTTTGCCGTACTGCTCAATGCTGCGCTGGATGCTCTGGCGGGTGGGTGGGGTGCGCGGCACCTCTACATTGACGCCAGACTCGTCCAGTTCCTTCTGCAAAGACTCTGCCACTTCTTCCCACATCACGCGCAGCTTCGCTGTCCACGTCCCTAGCGTGTATGCCCACTGTGCCATGCGTTTGGGTCCGGCGACGATGAGCATAATCAACAGCACCAGTACCAGTTCCCAACCGCCTATGCCGAAGACATTCATCGGTTGCTATTCCTCGTCTTCACGTCGTTCATCCGTCTCGTCATCCTCGTCTTCAAATTCGTCATCGTCCTCTTCGGGGAGCTCCACCTCCAGCATTGCTTGCAACCGCTTTTCGTCCTTGAACACCGCGCCCAGCACCCCGTTCACAAAGCGCGGGGCACTTTCTGCACCAAAGCGCTTGGCAAGCTGAACTGCCTCGTCAATCACCACACCCACGGGGATACCCCCCAGCATAGCGTATTCGTACACCGCGCTGCGCAGCACGTTGCGGTCAACAATGGCGATCTGGTCTAGCGGGTATTCCTGCGCAATCGTCTGCAAAATCATGTCCAACCGCTCGATGTTGTCCATCACACCGTTGACCAGCTTCACCGTATATTCCACGGTAGCGGGTTGCAGCGCAGCGTACTGCCGCAGGTGATGTGCCAGTGCCTGCCCGTGCGGGTGGTCTGCACAGTCGATTTCGTATAGCACCTGCATCGCCAGCCACCGCGCAATAGAGCGCTCCTGCCCGGTGTCGTCTGGCAGGTCAAGCTCTGATTCAATATCAATATCGTTTTCAGGGTTCGGGTTTGGGGGTATAGGGAAGTCGTAATCGGTCACGGGTCACATCTGCTGCAAACTTTACGGCGTAAGTACCCTCATTCTAGCAAAGTTTAGCGGGCTTTACACACGGCAACTGACGACGACGCCAAAAATGCCTTTAACCATTCTTAACAAGCTAGCTTGTTGACAAAATTACGGAAGGCATGTTACTTTACACATGTGTGTGGGGAACACCCCCGCCTCCAACTTCTGTAAACCACCTAGTAGATAAGGACGAAGGCGCAAATGAATAAACTCACCATTTCCTTCACCCCCTATCGACTCCTGCCAACCAATGGCGGAGCATACGATGGGATCACTGCGCCTGCTCGCTGTTAGCACGTCCTAGCTAAAACCGGACGACAACCAGCCGCAGGCAAGCAGCCCTGCGGTTTTTTGTTGCCTCCCCTCACCGGGAACAAGGGCAACAGGAGCGGGTGGTCGTCTGGCAAAAAACGCCAAACGAACATCAACAAGCCGTAGGGTGCCGCAGTGACCTTACGGCTTTTTTGTCGCCCTTTGCTGGACTGCTGCGCACTGTAGACACCCGGCAGCACCCGCCCAGGTGCGGCACACCGCCGTAAGTTGTACGACAGCCGGGGCAACTGCCCAATCGCCCGTCCATATCGTTTGGACACCAGCTCATTTAGCCAGCTCCACCGCAGTGGGGCACACACTGACGAAAACGAATCAACGCAAGGATAACACGATGAATGCTAAAGACTGGTACACATCCGAAAGCAGACGCCGAGACCTCATTGCACAGGCACAGCGGCACCAGGCGGCACAGGAACTACAACCGCCAGACCCGCTACGGCAAAAGCTTGGGATGTGGATGATCCAGGCGGGGCAACGTTTGCTCAACGCAGACGATTCGCCAGAGGAGCACCACCTGCCGACCAGGGAAGCACGCAGGACGGACGTACGACAAGCACCCGTGCGTAACGCAACTCACTGACGAACCGCACTACCCAGAAAAAACCATAATGACAGACCTGCCAGTTATTTATACGGACGCATGCAGATGGAAAAGGAACGCCAGACTATGAGTAAGCTTACAAGTGAGTGCTTGTACCCGAAGCGAATCGACACCGTGCGCCCATCCCAATCGGCAGAATCGTCATTTTGGAAATGCCATGGCGGCGTACGGTAATCATCCATAACCAGCGACATTATTTGCAGCAGACAGCGTATCGACAGCGACATCACATACACACAAGGACGACAAGCGTCATGCAAAACCATCTACAACAACACAATTTCGACCATGCAGAACGGATGGAAAGGGCAGAACGGGAGCGCCTGGCGCAGGAATTACAGGCGGAAGGCACCCAACCCAACGTCGCCATGCTCAAACTAGGTGAGCTGATGGTCAGCGTGGGGGAGCAATTGCAGCAGCGTGCCCACCCCAAGCAGCGCCCCCGCCGCGCTTAGAACTTAACGGCGTACCGCGCCCGTGCCCCGCCAACACATGGTGTGGGCACGGGTTTTATCGGTTTACGAGCAGTTCACGCGCATTATTTTGGCAGTGCAGCAGCGCTGCCGCACATACACAGGAGCAAATAACCTTGGTTCACCAAGTAACCCTCAAAGATGAAAACATGGCATTGGTCGTAGAAAATGTAACGAAGGGGTTTCACCTGCCGAGACCTACCCTATGGCAGCGCCTACGCGGGGACGCCCCGACCATCGACTGGAACGGCGACCTGGACAACTTACCGCCCGGCAAAAATGGCAAGAAACCCGTTATCGCAGTCAACAGGGCAGACTTCAGCGTGCCCCGTGGTGAGATCTTCGGCGTGCTGGGACCCAACGGCAGCGGCAAGTCCACGCTCATTCGCTTGATCTGTACGCTGCTGAAGCCAGACGCGGGCAACATCCGCGTGTTTGGCTTCGATGTACAGCGTGAGGAGATGGCAGTCAAGAACTTGATCAGCCGCGTGTCCGTTGACGCAGCGTTCTTCAAGAAGCTTTCGCCAATGGAGAACTTGCTCTATGGGGCGCGGCTTTATGGGCTAAGCGGCAAAGACGCACAGCGCAAGGCGCAGGAGATCATGGCGCGGCTTGGGTTGGATAAAAGCGTTTACTACGAGCCTATGGAAGAGATGAGCCGGGGTATGCAGCAGAAGGTGGCAATTGCACGGGCGTTTATTACGACGCCTGTTCTGCTGCTGCTGGACGAGCCGACCACCGGGCTTGACCCGCGCTCCAAGCGGGAGGTGCGGGCGTTCGTGGAGGAGCTACGAGATACCCACGACGCGACCATCATCATCACCACGCACGATATGGAAGAGGCGGACGCCCTGTGTGACCGCCTCTCGGTGATTCACAACGGCAAAACCGTCGCGCTAGACACGCCCCTCGGACTGAAGCAGTCCATCCCACAGAACGGGCACTTGCCCACGCTGGAAGACGTGTTCATGCACCTGACGGGCGAGCAACTCGTCAACAAGGACGAAACCGAACCAGAAATCGACATCGCGTAGCCAAACCGGGGGCGTTGTGCCCCCGCCAACCAAGGAACTCAACACAAATGACCATCAGCAACATGACTGAAACACAACACAAGTCCCTGCCGCAGGGGTTCACCATGCGCCCCGTACACATGGATGACCTGAACGCGGTCACGGATATGATCAACGACTCGGCAAAGCTGGAAAAACAGCACGAGCAGTACACCTACGACGACACGCGCAGCGAGTGGGAGCAGCCTAACTTTAACCTGGCGGAGCAGGCACGGGTCATCATTGCGCCCAACGGCGATATTGCCGCCTACCTGGACGTCCACACAGAGCTACCGACCCGTATGTACCTGTGGCACCGTGTGCACGCGACCTACAAGGGCACCACGGTAGGTTTGCACCTGTTGCAATGGGCAGAAGACACGATGCGTGCTCACATCCACGAAGCGCCGCAGGGCGCGCGGGTGGTGTATCACGCGGGCAGCCGCCCCAACGACGTCGCCTGTGAGCAGCGCTTTGCTGCCATGGGCATGGAAAAGGTGCGTAACTTCTACCACATGCGTATTGATATGACCGAAGCACCCAGCGTGCCGCCGCTACCGGAGGGCATCACGGTGCGAGACTACCGCCACCCAGAGGACCTGCGGGCGACGCTGCGGGCAGAACTGGATGCGTTTAAAGATCACTGGGGGTATGTGGAACCCGACTTTGACAAAGAGGTGCAAGAGGCACGTCACTTCATTGACAGCGATCCGCTGTTTGACCCGTCGCTGTCCCTGCTGGCAATTGACAGCACGACCGGAGAGATTGCCGGCGTGGTATCGTCGCGCATTGAGGCAAACAATGACCCGACCGTCGGCTACGTGAACACGCTGAGCGTGCAGCGCACACACCGGGGGCGCGGGCTGGGCACGTATCTGCTCAAGCTAAGCTTTAAGCGCCTGTACGAGAAGGGCAAGCACAGCGTGACCCTGGGCGTGGATGCCGATAGCCTGACCGGGGCGACCCGCCTGTACGAGAAGGCAGGCATGTTCGTCAGCGAGGTTCATGCCCGCTGGGAAAAAGAACTGCGCCCCGGCAGCGAAACGATGACAACCACTGTAGACAAATGATGTGCGATAACAGGAGCAAACAACCATGACTGCAAGTGCAGCAAACATTCACCTGCGCCAGAGCTATGCGTTTTTGGCGCGGAACTTTCACCTGATTAAACGTTACTGGGCGTGGGAGGTCGTGTGGATTGCCTATGCCATCGTGAACGCGCTGGCGGTGACGTTCATTGCGGAGGGATCGACTACTGTGGCGGGTACCAGCGTGGATAGCGTCTCGCGCTTTACGCTGTTCCTGATGATCGGCACGCTAGTGTGGCACTTCCTGTCGGTGATCTTCACCATCGTGAGTGAGGTCATCCAGTGGGAGCGCTGGGAGGGCACGATTGAGTACACGCTGATGGCACCTGTGAACCGGGCGGTGCACCTCATCGGGCAGACGTTCTTCGGCATTGTCTACGGTCTGCTGACGACGCTGCTAATCGGAACGGTGATGACGCTGTTCTTCAACATCGACCTGAGCGAGGCAAACCTGTTCGGTGCGCTGGTCGTGCTGCTGCTGGGCAGCATCTCCCTCATTGGCATTAGCATCTTTGCCAGCATCTTGCCGCTGCTCTACCCGGAGCGGGGTGCCCAGATGACGCACATCGTGCAGGCGGTTTTCCTGCTGGTGAGCGGCATTTACTACCCGGTAGATGTGCTGCCGGGCTGGATGCAGTGGCTTTCCACCATCAGCCCGGTGACGTATGTGCTTGACGGTGTGCGTGCTGCCATCATGGACGGTGCCAGCAACGCGGAGATCTTCACGGTGCTGGTACCGTTGGTGATTAGCGGCGTGGTGTTTGTGCCGCTGGGTATTTGGATGTTTATGCTGGCGGAGGCATACGCCAAGCGCACGGGTAAGCTCAAGCGCG
>CAYVGI010000157.1:0-11090 GCA_964451095.1 uncultured Anaerolineaceae bacterium | reverse complement strand
TTGATGCACAGATGGGTTGGCTCTAACGCCAGCCCATTTTTGTTGCCAACCCCAGCACGAACACCAGCACCGCAGCAGCAAAAGCATACTGACGCCAAAAACAGTGGGCACCTTCACGAACCCGCGTTTCACCATCAGTGGCGGAGTAGGCGGGCGATCTGCCAAGCCCATCTCCGATGTAGAGTCCACCCAATCCATCTGCGTCGTACGCATTCAACCAGCGGATCACGTTCGATAATCAAGCGCTCTGTGTCATGTCATTTGCGTTGGCTATTTTCCGTTGAACATCTATTTTATCAAACGTCAAGAGGCGGTGGATCATTTGCTGACCTTAAACCGCTACGGAATTTCCACAATGACCTTCAGCGAGTCGCGTGCTGCCTTGGTCAGGTGCCAGGCATCGCTTGCTTGCTCTAACGGGAAGCGGTGCGTAATCAACACATCGGGGTCAATCACCTTGTTCGCCAGTAGAGACATCGTGCGCTGAATGTCATAGGGCGCAGCGGAGTACGACCCTCGCACTGTAATCTCCTTGAAGAACACGCGGTTGGCGTCCAGCGACCACGTCTCGCCGCTCATCGGCGGACCGTACATCATGAGCGTGCCGCCCGGACCGACTAACTCAAATGCGAACTGAATCACCGGAATTTTCGACGGTGTGACGATCACTGCGTGCGGACCGATGCCACCTGCCCAATCGGCAATCTGCTCGCAGATGTCCGCATCACCAGAGTTAAACGCCGCGATGCCCTGCTCACGCGCACGTTCCAAACGGTTCTCCTGCAAGTCCAGGATAGCAACACGGTGTGCGCCCCACAGCGGTGCCAACATCGCCATCACCATGCCGTTAAAGCCTGCCCCGACGACAACCACCGTGTCCCCATTCTGGATCAATGTACGATCTAATGCCCGCACGCAGCACGCAATCGGCTCGACCAGCGCACCCACTTCATAGGGCATGTCATCTGGCAGCTTGAGCACATCGCTGCGCACAATCGCTGCTGGGACGCGCACAATCTCTGCCATGCCCGCCGGGTACAGCCGCGTCGCCTTGAACTGCGCACACAGCGTATATGACCCACGACGGCACAAGTCGCACACCATGCACGGCACATGATGGTGCAGCGTCACCCGGTCACCGACTTCAAAGTTTGTCACGCCCTCTCCCACCGCACACACATCACCGGCAGGCTCATGCCCCAGGATGGTTGGTGCGCGCGGATCCATATACCATGCAGTCACGTCACTGCCACACATACCGCAAGCCTTAATCCGCACCATGATCTCGCCGTGTCCGGGCGCGTCTGGCTCCGGCACGTCTTCTACGCGGATGTCGCCAGCGGCGTAATAAGTTGCTGCTTTCATGGTTTTCTCCTAATTTATTCTGGCGGATACGCCTCTACGTTGACCCTACTGCAAGCGGGGTGCAACAAGGTTAGGGCATATCCCTAAATTCTCAAAAATCTCTAGAAGTGTCTCACAAACGGCAACCCTAGGCGAGTTTAAACCCTGGCGCGACCCCCCAGCCGCACATTCCGCAGCTAGAATTTGAAATTTGAGGATTTATAACGGGTCAGAGAGGTTCAGCTAGCTCGACCTGGTTGCGAGCCCGCCTTCGAGTTCGAGTAAAGATGGGGCTTTTGAGGAGGGACGACCATGAACAACACGTTTTGGGCACGAAATCCATTAACTAAAGCGTCCTGCAAGGGTTTTTCGCAATTCTATGTCAATTAGACTGGCGAATCTGACCCGTTACGGCCCAAATTAAACTAGCAGAAAGCAATTTGTTAAGTGCGGAATGTGCGCCCAGCGTCACCTATCACGAGGTTCGCTAGTGGTACAGCACACAGGTATTTACGGTAGGGGCAGCGTGCTGTGGACGCAGCAGCGCCACGACCCTACCCGAAAATGATTTTTTGCTAACCTTTGCGGTCACTACTACGTCATCTGGTCGAATAGACTACACAATATCCGCTTTGCCGTGACGCTGGTGCAAGTCAAATGCCGATGCCGTTGACGCGAATACCTCATCCGTCTTCTCGAATACATACTCATGACCTATCGCGTCAAGAATGCCCGCACGATCCATAGTCGCACGTAGATCAGAGGATACGCCAGTGAGTACAACCCTGCCCCCACGTGCCCGGAGCGACGTATGGTAAGCGGTAATCGCGTTCAGTGCCGTGCTAGCGAGCCCGTGTGCCTCCCGCAGCCGCAGGATAACCACCGTCTCTGTGCCGTTAAAAGGATCTGGCAGTAGGTTTGCCAGTTGACGAGCCGCCGCAAAGTACAGTGAGCCGTGCAATGAGATAATGATGGTTTCGTGCGCTGCCAGTTTTTCGGGGAGGGGTTGCTCACGGAAGCGCCCGTTGTCCATGGGTACCAGTTGGACGGCAGCGATGTCCTGGGATGAAGCGTACAGATACAGCAGCAGCGACAGACCCACACCCAGATAGATGCTGTACTCCAGGGGGAGTACCATAGTGCAGGCGAACGTTAAGATCATGGCAGCGCGTGCGGGAATACTTACCCGCCAGACCATGCGAATCTGCCGCACGTCAATCAGGCTGATTGCAGCGAGGATCAACTGTGCGCCCAAAGCTGCCAGCGTTACGACCTCAATTGCCGCTCCCAGCACGAGCAGGATAAGCGCGACGAAAACCCCGGCAATCACGTTTGCCCAGCGCGTACGCGCCCCGGCGGCAACATTGACCGCCGTGCGCGACAGCGAACCACATGCAGGTATCCCCTGGAAGACCGCGCCCACGACATTGCCCACGCCCATACCAATCAGGTCACGCCCAAAAACGGATTTGCGACCCTCCGGCTCTGGCACCACATTGGCGATTGCCGCACTCTGCACGGCACCCAAAACGGCTAGCGCGAACGCCGCCGCTGCGAGTTCTGGCACCAGCGAAAGGTCTGGCAGGAGGGGTGCGGGCAGTCCGCGCGGCACGTCTGCAATGTCCCTCACCAGCCCAACTGCCTCCCAGTCAAGCAGCAATGTGGCGGTTGACGCAGCGACAATAGCAATTAGTGTGTTGAGGTTCTTCACGCGGGTGCGGCGCACGGCAATCATCAGCCCCAGGGCAACGCCAGCGATGATGACAGTTTGTGGATTACTGAGATGCAGGTGTGTGACCCAGTCAAAAAACTTCAGCAGTGCGTTGCCACCGGAAGGGTTATAGCCGTTCAGGTGGCGGACTTGACCGAAGATAATTAGCAGCCCTGCCCCTGTGATAAAGCCTGTCATGACGGCATTAGAGACAAACCGAACCAGGAAACCGAGCCGCAGCACGGCGAACAGCAGAAAAAACGCGCCGGTCAACAGCGTTAGCACAAAAACCTGATCGAACGGGTTGCCATCGGTTAGGTCGCCCAACGAGCTGGCAACTACCAACGCCAGGGCATTGGTTGGTCCTATCGTCATGTAGGTGGAGCTGCCAAACAAAGCACCCAAAATCGTCGAGACCAATGCCGTATACAGCCCATATATCGGGTTTACGCCTGCAATCAGCGCAAAGCCCATCGCCTGCGGTGCCCCGGCAACCGCCCCCACCAGTCCTGCGATCAGGTCATCACGCCATTTTTTCGAGTCCGCCATATGCACTGTTCCCCTCTGGTGTGGCAGTTCTTGGGCTTGATTCCGCTACCACAAGGGAACGGATCACTTCGCCCCGACACACATTACCATTCGCTTCATCTCTAGTTCTCGCGCGTTACCACACGTTTCCTCTTAGATGGAATCAAACTCATGTTTTACGTGAGGCACATATAGACTTAAACCCACAGCCGCAAGCATAAGAGCCGTGACCACAAAAAACACCACAGTCCCTGAAATACTACCGACCTCTGCCTGTTGATTGACGTAATCCCAGAAGGGCTGATCTGTTCGTTCACCTAGAATTTTTTGGAGCCAGACAACGTAGATGACACCGAACAGGAAGATGTAAACGTTTCGCATACGCCAGACGACAGCCTCGAAGTGACTGATCGGTGCCTTATAGTGTAAAAGGGTGTCTACGAGGTCATGATGAACGTGTGGAGGATGCTCCATCACTTTGGGTTCCAAGGAGATTTGGTTAATCAATGGGGCAATGTAGTGTTGTTCTATCTTGCGGACGCGCTGCTTTACCATTTCGTAGATTTGAAATCGCCGTGCTTCTACGAGCAGGAAAACCAATACCAATAAGCCATTCCCTAGCAAAAAGATATGACTTGCATCGGGACCAGAAAAAGCAAATGGGATTAAACCGCTTGTCACCACAACAGCACCACCGATTGTGACATCTAAGCGCGAACGCATCGCTAATTCCCGACCTGTTTCTGATCGATAAAGATGGATCATAAAGGTCTGGATATTACCCATTGATTCCATCTGTTCCTTGATGGTTAATTCGTCCATGTTTATATCCGTCTCTGTTTTTAGATAGGTTGTCTGGTCATGAGTTGAGTGAGCGTAGCCGCCCGTGGCACTTCTTAAACTTCATCCCGCTACCACACGGGCATGGGTCATTGCGTCCCGCACGAGCAAATGCTGCTTCTCGTTTGGCATCTAACACCTGCATATGCGCCACTACGTTTGCGGGTGAGCGACGGTGCGCCAGTTCATTTGCCATGAAGCGCATCGGCTCATCAATATGCGTGAAAAACGCCTTATAACCCGCGCATAAGTAGTTCAGTCCGGGGTCGCCACTAGGGGTGTGGATGATGCGGTTTTTAGGACAGCCGCCGTTACACACAAACCGTACGTCACACTGAAGGCAGTAGTCTGGCAGGGTGTCCCGCTTAGCCAGCCCAAATTCCCGCTGCTTATCCATGACGACAATCTCCGTCAGGGGGATTTCGGTGATGTTGCCCAGCTTATAGGCGGGTTCCACGTAATGGTCGCACGAGTACACATCCCCGTTGTGCTCCATTTCCAGGGCAGTGCCACAGGTTTCCTCAAAGATGCACAGCCCAGGGCTGTTGCCAGTCCACGCCGCGAGTGCGACGTCAAAGATCTGCACGAAAACACGCCCCACATCGCGCCGTACCCACTCGTCAAAAATCGAGATCAGGAATTTGCCGTACTGCTCCGCGCCGACGGAACGCTCTGTCACGTCTGGGCCTTCCTGGTACCCGGTTTCGTTGTCGCGTTCGACAATCGGAATGAACTGGATGAAGTTGGTACCAACCTCGTCGCGGAAAAAACGATAGATGTCCAGCGGGTAATCGGCGTTTGCCGCGTGTACGGTTGTGAGAATATTAAATTCGACACCGTACTGTTGCAGGAGCCGGATACCGTCCATAACGCGGTCGAAAGTCGGTGCGCCGCCCTTGTCCACGCGGTAGGCATCATGGAGTGGCTGCGGACCGTCCAGGCTCACACCAATCAGAAAGTCATGCTCCGCAAAGAACTGGCACCACGCATCATCCAGTGTCACTGCATTCGTCTGGAGCGTGTTGTAAATCTGCATTCCAGGTTTTTTGTGCTTCTGTTGATAGCCGATTGCCTGTTGGTAGAAGTCCAACCCCATCAGCGTCGGCTCGCCGCCCTGCCACGCGAAGGTCACCTCCGGGACGCGCTGTGCGCCGATAAACTGCCGGGTGTATTCTTCCAACAGCGTTTCACTCATGCGGAAATTGCTACCCGGGTATAGCCGCTCTTTGCTCAGGAAGTAGCAGTATTTGCAGTCCAGGTTGCAGATAGCGCCGCGCGGCTTGGTCATCAGGTGAAAGGCATGGGGGTTCCATGAATCACTCATCCAGCACTCCTTACATTGTCGTCGTCATGTACGATCATTTTGATGATCGGGCGAGTTTCAGATTTAGGAACATTGTTCAAAGCTAATCGTGCGAGTCGTCCAGTTCCTGACCATCCCCGTCAACCCACACGTTGGCACTGGCACCAGACTGACCCGATTTTGCAATCTCGCTTCGCAGCGGGTCACCGGGTGTATGTTGCTCTGGCAGTGCCACCTCCCGAACCTGGTCAAACGTTAGATGGCGAACAGGGGGTGCAAAACGCAGACCAAGCCCATCAACAATACGATTGATCTCCAGGTTCACCGCCATGCGCTCCGTCAGTGCTTCTGCATAGTTCGGTATGGTCACATAGCAACGGATCAGCACATTAAGTGCGCTGCTATCGTATTCGGTAAAGAGTGTGAGTACCGAGTCGGGTTCTACCTGCTCCCGCCCCCGGAGCATTTCGCGCACTTCAGACGTGAAAGCCTCGACCTGCTCTGCGGTTGTGGTGAATGGGAGCGCCACCACAAAATTAAACCAGCGTTTTTCCAATCGAGACCAGTTGGTTACAGGCTCGTTAGCCATGGTGCTGTTTGGGACGACCACTAGACTCTGGTCGAGGCACCGTATTTTGACTGACCGCAGCCCGATGTCTTCCACAGTGCCCGTTGCCGTGGGGGTGACGATGTACTCGTCTAGCATGAATGGCTTATCGGAAACAATCACAATAAACCCGATAAGATTTTTCAGGGTATCCTGAGCAGCGAACGAAATCGCCAACCCACCAATACCGAGCCCCGCAAACACAGTCGTCAGGTCAAGATTCCATGTTCGCGCGATGGCGATCAGCCCGATGATGAAAATTAAAACATTGGCAACGAGGCGTATCAGCGGCATCAGGGTTCGATCAACATCTAAGCGCGTGATGTCTCGGAACCTGCGGCTGGTGGCTGTTGTTGCCTTGGCAAGTTCAGAGGTCAGCCGAAAAAGAGTAAACAGAAAGACCGTGAGTGCGATGTTGTTAACAAAGGTTGCCAGCCGCGCATTCTGCACAAAGTAGATCGTAAAAATGTAGACGATCAGCGTCAGTAAGGAATGGTGAATAAAGTTATGAACTGACTGCTCAATGACCTTGGTGATGTATTGCTTGGATTCATTCAGACTGCGATTTAGCAACCACAGCATAAAGCGGGCAATCTGCCTGCGTAGCAACCACAACGCAGCCAAAAGGATAATGACAGCAATCACGCCGTTGAACTGTTCCTGTAGTGATGTCTGTAGTTGCTCTAAAGATTTCAAAATGAGTTATGCCTCGTGATATTGCTCAGGAACTGTCTATTGTAGGGTGGGTGCACCAAGAGAGCGAGACCGTAGCCCCGCCCTTTTACACCCCTATTTTACTCTGGGTTCGACAACATCATCCTGGAACCGGTTCACCCTCTGCGATTTTCTCCACGAGCATCATCATTTTCTGGGCGGTTTCCGCGCCGGAATTCTGATTCTGCCCGGTGACCACGCGACCATCAACTACGGTGATGTCAGCCAAAAAGTCAACGTAAGCCGTGTTGTTGTTGTACTTGGCACCCGCTTTGCGCAGTTCGGTTTCCGGGTGCATTGGTGTGATGGTGATACCCAATTCACGAATCTGCTTGTCGCTCACGCCAGTGGCGTTACGCCCCTCTAGCAGGGACTTGCCATCCTCATCCTTGGTGTTCAGCAGCCCAAGTGCGCCGTGGCAAACCGACCCCAGGACTGCGCCGTTGGCATATGCCTCGGTCGTTTTCTCGCCCAGCACCTCGGAATAGCCCAGGTCATATGAGGCACCCCAACCGCCAGCCATGAAGATGATGTCGTAGTCCTTAAAGTCGAGATCGTCGATGTTGAGTGAGTTCTTGAGCTTGTTCATCGCGGTGTCGTCCTTCAGGAAGCGATGATCATAGGGCGTCGGGATGGGCCAGTTAATCGTCTGCGGGTCAATCGGGATGTTGCCACCCTTCGGGCTGGCGAGATCGACCTGCATGTTGGCATCCAGGAACTGATAATAAGGAACAGACAGTTCAGACAGCGCCACCCCGGTCTTCATGCCGGTATCGCCCAGATCTTCGTGGTTGGTACCAATGATGAGCGCCTTCTTGCCAGGCAGGTTGAACTCGCGCCCCTTGTAGTGTGGGTGTACGCCCAAAACGTGGAGCATCCACGGCGCTGCCAGGTAATACAGGACACTCGTGGCAACTAAAGTGATCAACCCGGCAATCCGCCCGAAAGCGAAGAATATGATGGCTGAGATAAACAGCCCGGGCAGTGCAAGTGCCGCAACAAGTTGTTTCACCTTGTTCTTCATGTGTTGTACCCTCTCTTAAGATATATGTTGCTTTCGTTACATAGAATGTAGTGCTTTTGGCTCGCAGCCTATAAAAGAAGGAAATAACTGTGAACAGGTGGATACCGTAGCATCCACCTGCCACAAATATCTGATTTTTATGCTGTTGTCTTGCGTTTCTCTACCTGCTCTGCGAGTGCTTTCGCCATTGCGTCGTACAGAGGCGGCATCTTTCCTTCTAAGTATCCTCTGGCAATGGGCAGCAGCGGACCCGTAAACGTCTCTGAGATGATGACACGGGTGCGGTCTCCGTCAAGCGGCAGCAACCGTACGCTGAACTCAGGGGTGAGCAAGTTCAATGGAACGTTGTCTTTCCACTCAAAATGATGGGGTTTGTGCGCCACTTTCACAGTCGCTGGCAACGCTACGGGAATAAACGTGGTGTACACGCGCAGAGAATTACCCACCACCAAGTCACCTTCCACTTTGCTCAGCAGCGGGTTCCACAACCCATACGATTTAAAGTCTGTCACCACATCCCACACCTGTTCCGCAGGCGCGTCAATATCCACCCGTGCGCTAAACGTGCGCCCTTCGTCTTCAGCACCAACGATGCCGTAGATTTTGTTCTGCAAGCTGCGAAGTTGACCGAACATGACACCACCGATGAAACTCGCAGAAGCTGCGTTTATGGTGCTTGGGTCAACAACCTGTGAGATGAACGGTGAATCGGCAATGAAGACGAGGAAGATGTACAATGCCAGAATTAAAGCACCGGCAACGTCCATCCTGGGAACAACCATGCCGTGGTCTTCATCCCACGATATCACTGTGGAACGGCTGAAGAAGTAATACCCCACGACGAGCCCCAGCACAAGCGCACCAATGGTGCCCAGCAAGAATGCCCCTTCGAAGATGACTTGGTACAGGGCAATCACCGCCGTCAACAGAACAACAAACGTGAAAAACCGTTGGCGCCACTTAATGCCACCTGGAATCGGGTTGTGACTTACCTCACCTGGCACGGTGTAGCCCTTGTCGTATGCCTCTGTGGTGGGGAAAGCGATTTCCTCTGGTGATGTGCCGTGTGTCTCCATCACTTCTAGCAGGCGATTGTGTAAGCGCCGCCGGTCTTCGGCATACTCGGGGCGGAAGTTCTTCGGGTGCGCGAGGTTTGCCGACTCGTACGGGTCGTCTTTCAGGTTGTACATTTCGTACTCAACCGGGTTACCCTTGAACGGGTCGTAATAGACGGCGTACTTCCAATCTTTTTCTATGATTGCACGGATGCAGCCAGCAGACTTTACCGGGAACGCATCGTCCTCGTATGTGAAGTGGATGTAGTCCTGAACTTCGGCGGATGGGTCTTCCAGAATGGGTGTGAGGTCGTGCCCACGGAAGTTAAAGCGTTCGACGTTGGGTACACCGCCGATTGACGCGATGGTTGGCAGAATGTCGATCAGCGCTGCGAATGAAGCCGTCTTTTGCGGTTCTGGGTAGAGCTTGGGGTTAGAAATGATGAGGGGTACATTGAGCGATTCACGGTAAGCATTGTAGAACTTCTGGCGCATCGCGCCGTGGGACATTGCCAGTTCGCCGTGGTCGGCAGTGCGAATAATGATTGTGTCTTCGGTGTAGCCGTTCGCATCCAGCGCATCCAGCACCTTGCTAATTTGTTTATCAACCTCGCGGCACAGGTAGGCATAGAAGCGGGCATAGTTGCGCTGGCGCTCGCGGGTGCGGCAATGACCCGTGACGATTGCTGCAACGCGCTTAGCATCGCCGTGAACCCTGGGCTTAGTGGAGATGTCTTCATCAATGGTAGGCGGCACGTCAATCGGCAGGTTGGCAAAGTCTTCCAGCTTATAGCCACCCTGTTCGTACATGGGCTTGCGGGCGGTAATTGCCTGCACACCGCGACCGGGGTAGGCCTGTACGTCGTGCGGGTTGACCAGACCAACCAGCAGACAGAAGGGCTTATCCCCATCGTAGGTATTGATGAAGTTGACCGCGCTTTTACGGAATTGTTCGTCTTCCGGCATGTACTCACCCGCAGCCGTGCCAGTCCCGTCAACAAAACGCCCGTCGTTGTTGATGGCTCCGCCACCGAAGTCACTCAACCCCATCGGGTCGCTCATATCCGGCGGATTCCAATCGTGGAAGCCATAGCGTTCGCGCATGAAGTCTACGTCTGCCTCTGACCAGTACATGCGCTCTTCTTTGTTGTACCATTCCACCGGGCGCGACAGGTGAAACTTACCCTTCAATACGACGTGATACCCTGCCTCTGCCATGACTGTGGCAATATTCGGGAGGTTCGTTGACAGTTGTTCCGTGCGATTTTTTGCCTTGTCCTCCGGGTCGTCACAGAACACCAGGTTTTTGACACGATGCTGTGCGGGATATAACCCCGTCATCAACGTGGCGCGGCTGGGAGTACAGGCGGCGGTGTTGCAGTGCGCATTCTGAAAGCTCAGTCCATTGTCCATCAGGCGCTTGCGTGCCTTAAGGTTTTCGTCTGCCCAGCCTTCGGGCCAGTGCATCACTTCACGTTCCTGGTCCGTGAAAATGATCACAATGTTGGGTTTCTTTTCTAAGTTCTTCAACGGCATAAGTGGAGCACTCCTTGAATATTGAGACTATGTGAAGTTATGGAGCAGGTCACGATCATTCATCCCGGGGGATGACTGTGTGGATATGTAGTGCCGCCACGACGGCGACGCGGTTCCCCGTTATGTAAGGGGCTGGTTGGGCAACCTCAGTACGGTCAGTCATATCGGTCAATTAAACTATGAGTCTGATACTTACCCCCGGAGGACGAGAACGCCTTAACCCGTGAGACCTGATTCTAAATTTAGTGACGGCATATAGCTTGCCACCTACGGAGAATTAGTGTCAAGAAACTGCCCGTAAATTGGCGCAATATGACCCAAAGTTGGCGTTTTATGACCCCGGAGTCAGAGCAGAAGTAACATATGGTATGATAGCACAAAAATTTTACGCTATCGTTTGACCGAACAGGGGAGTCAACAATTTGAAA
>CAYVGI010000156.1:0-11265 GCA_964451095.1 uncultured Anaerolineaceae bacterium | reverse complement strand
GCCCGCTGGTAGGTATCCAGTGCGCCCTGGTAGTCAGTCGCACGGTACTGCCGCTCCCCGAACGTGATAAGCGCGGTTGCCAGCGTCGCGTTAGATGCCTCTCGGCGCTGTTGTTCCACGGTTTGCATCAGTTCGTTGCTTAGCGCGGCAAATGCTTGCTCACGGGTTTGCAGGTCTGCCTCAAACTGCTCGCGGATGGATTTGATCTCGCGTTCCACGTCGTCGCGGGCGGCGGTCAGGCTGTTTTCCGCGCTCAGCAGGCGTGCAAACCCGAACACACCCAGCGCAGCGCCGACAACGGTAATCGCCACGCTGATTGCCTCGAAGATGCCCAGCAGGTTAAACGCAAAGTCCACCAGGTTTTCCGCCTCGGTCACGGCGTCCGCTGCCCGCTGCTCAATGTCTGTTGGCACCTGCTGCACCGCTTCAACCGTTTCGACATCGGTTGGTTCGTCCTGGGCATACACCCCGCCGGCGAACACCAGCAGCACGGTCGCCACCAGCAGTGTAAGCAACCATTTCCGGTTATGGGTATATCGTTGCATATCGCTTGATCTCCCCCTGTTGAGCGCGTCGATTATACGGTTGGGTCTGTGCGGTAGGCGGTGAGTAGTTTGTCCTTCATTGCACCCGAACCGGCAGCGGTGCCCACAAGCTGCACATTGCCCCGGTCGATGATGCTGCGGATGAGCGCTTGGCTGGTTTCCCCGGTGCGGACGGCGCTGGCAAGCTCGTCGGCAAAGCGCCCGCTGCCTTCCATCACAATGAGCGGGATGTCAATGTATTTACTGGTCGCCATGAACGCCTCCTGCCGGGTGATGCTGCCCCCGTTGACCACCAGCCCAATCGCAGACGCCTTGCGCCCGGCACGGTCGCGCTCGCCCCCGGCAAGCACATGCGCCATGTTGACGATCATTTCGCTTTCCGCACCGAAGTTATCCCCGGAGACGAACACAAAATGCGAGTGCCCTGGGCACAGTGGGTGCGTTTCCTGCTCCCCCGTGACGGCGGGCTTGCCCACGTAGTGCACACGTCCGTGCGGCACAATGCCGATGAGCGGAAAGGTGAAGCTGCCCTTCACGCGGGCGGTCGCCATCATCTCAATCACGCCGGACTGTGTCGCCCCGTCAATTACGGTGATGTTGTGCTCTTGCGCGAACGGTGCCACCGCCTGCTCGAACAACACCCGTGTAAGGCGTTTGTCCTCGTCGGACATATTGCTCGCGCCACCCGTGATGAACAGTGACGGGCGCGGCGCACGGTCGAACCTCAGTGCCTTCAGCGCGTCACGCGGGTTTGCCTTGGCGTCCACGTAGATGGCGGGGGTTTGCTCACCGTTTTCTAGCTGCACAGTAAAGCGCTGCGTTTCATCGTCATCGGCACCGATGATCTCGGCACCGCCAAACAAACGCTTCAGAAAATTCATGCTTATAAAACCCTCCCGCTTACATCTACGGGTCGCTATGAAAAGCGGTATAATGCTGCTTCGGTTGCCCCAATAGTACCGCAACTCCCCTGTTTTTGCTTTGTTACCATCGGAGGATTCACACGCCATGCACGAGCCTGCCACGTTCGCGGCGCACCTGCTAGGCTGGTACGACGCCAACGCCGCTGACCTGCCCTGGCGCGGCACAGGCGACCCCTACCATGTGTGGCTGAGTGAGGTCATGCTGCAACAAACGCAGATCGAAACCGTGAAGCCGTACTATGCGCGGTTCCTGGCGGCGTACCCAACGGTGGGGGCGCTTGCCGCCGCCCCGCTGGACGATGTGCTCAAGCTGTGGGAGGGGCTGGGCTACTACAGCCGGGCGCGTAACCTGCACAAAGCAGCGCAGATGGTCGCCGGGGAGCTAGACGGGCAGTTCCCACAGACGGTAGACGACCTGCTGAAGCTGCCGGGCGTGGGGCGCTACACCGCCGGGGCAATCGCTAGCATCGCCTTTGACCAATCTGCCCCGGCGCTGGACGGCAATGTGATTCGTGTGTTGGCGCGGCTGTACGACCTGGGCGACGATGTGCGCCAAACCGCAACCCAACAACACCTGTGGCAAATTGCCGCTGACCTGCTGCCAAACGCCCGCCCCGGCGATTACAACCAGGCGCTGATGGAGTTGGGTCAGACGGTGTGCCGCCCCAAAAACCCGGACTGCGCCGCCTGCCCGGTGCGCGAGCACTGCCGCGCCGCCGCCAACGGCACCCAGTCCGAGCGCCCGGTGAAGGCAAAGCGTGCGCCCACCCCGCACTACGATGTGGCAGCGGGCATGGTATGGGACGACGCCGGGCGGGTGCTTATTGCGCAGCGCCCACTCGATGGGCTGCTCGGCGGGCTGTGGGAGTTCCCCGGTGGCAAGCAGGAGCCGGACGAAACCCTGCCAGAATGCCTCCGGCGTGAACTACAAGAAGAACTGGCGCTGGATGTTGAGGTGGGCGAGTTGTTTGCGGTCGTGAAGCACGCCTTCACCCACTTTAAAATCACACTGCACGCCTTCACCTGCACGCTGGCACCGGGTGCTGCACCGCCGCAAGCGCTCGGCGTACGAGATTTTTCGTGGGTGCTGCCTACAGAGCTAGGCAATTACAGCTTCGGCAAGGCAGACCGTCAGGTGATTAACGAGCTGCGCCGCCGCGACGAGATGCTGTTCTAGGTTGCACGGAGCAAGCGCATA
Source organism: uncultured Anaerolineaceae bacterium (assembly GCA_964451095.1). Classification (GTDB taxonomy): domain Bacteria; phylum Chloroflexota; class Anaerolineae; order Aggregatilineales; family Phototrophicaceae; genus DAOTTY01. The sequence continues at coordinate 8,599 of CAYVGI010000156.1, read as the reverse complement.
AAATGGGTTTTTGTGTTGTAACGGGTCATTCGATGGCAATTGGGGCGTCGCGTGTAGCGTCCTTACACTTTTGTCGGCTCTGACGACCTTCCACGGGATGCGTGAGGAACTTGACGCGATCAACCCGTACTTGCACATTGACCATGTTTGCCCATCCCCAAAGAAATAACGAGAAGTCAACAAGAGGACACCCGCATGACCATCCCGGACGACATCACAGCGCTGCGCGACGCCGCCCGCGCCCGCCAAGCAGACCAGGCACAGTTTTTGCTGAAGAAGCTGTTCTTGCAAACCGAGTTTGTGCGGGCGTTGGGCATCGCAGCGGAACAAGCATACCGCCATGTGCCCACGTTCGAGCGGCTGCACCCCGGCGAGGTGTGGGCACGCCGCATGATCTTGCAAATTGTCAATACTGCCACCGCCCCGGAGCGCAGCATTATCGAGCAGGCATTCCAGCACTACGAGACACCCGGCACCGCCAATTTCATCAAGGCGATGTACGATCTGTTCCAGGCAACCCAGGACACCAACCCAGGGGAGGCACGTATCGGCTTTTTGGTAAGCGCAGTCGTCAACGCGATGACGGCGGAACTGGTAGCACTGTACTTTGAACCGCGCCCGGACGATTGGGCAGCGTACCGCGCCCAGGACGAGCGCTTCCAGGGGATTGCGCTGGCATTCTGGACGGACGACGCCGTTGCCGAACGGGATACGGCGCTGTGGCTCGCCATCGCCGATGCGGTCGAGGCGCAGAACAGTTGACAAGCACATCAAACCCTTAGCCTATGCCATGGTGCAGCACAGCAAACAACGGCACCATAGGGGGTACTTTGTACCGTGAACAGGAGCAACCGCACCTATGTTTGTTATCGTGCTACTCGTGCTCGCCCTCACCGGGGCGGGCGCTTATTCCTGGTTGTGGCGTGCATACCGCTACAGCAACTACACCCCGCGCCCCAAGCCAGATGCGCCAACAGAAACATCTGGCGTGCGCTTCCCCCAGGCAGACGGCTTCAACTTAGAGAGTGAGCCGTTATCGCTGCCTGCAGACTTTGCCGGGACGCTGAACGTCGTTATCCTGGCGTATATCCAGTGGCAGCAGTCCCAGGTGAACACATGGCTGCCCCCGCTAGAGCGGCTGCAAGCCCAATACCCTGACGTGGCAGTTTACGAACTGCCCGTGATCGAAGACCGCTCTGTGTTGGCGAAGGCGTTCATTGATGCGGGGATGCGCCTGGGTGTGCCCAACCGCGAAATCCGCCGCAAAACGGTCACGCTGTACCTGGACGTGAGCACATTCAATGAGGCGCTACAGGTTGACCATACCGACGTGATTCACATCCTGCTGCTGGACGCTGACGGCACGGTGCTGTGGCGAGAGGTCGGTGAGTACAACACCCTCAAGGGCGATGCACTCACCGTGGAGGTGGGCAAGCGCCTGAGCTAACGAGCTAGCGCGGGGTGCGGTTCGCAAACAGCGGCGTGTCCGCCTCCGGTTCGTGCTCGTCGCGGTCGTGGCGTGGGCGCAGGTGATGATCGACTGCGACGCGCTCATCGAACACATAACACTCCCCCTGCCACATAGACTGCTCCGGCGGCACATCTTCGAGATACTTGAGGATGCCGCCCTTCAGGTGATAGACCTCCTCGAAGCCCTGTGCCAGCAGGTACGACGTTGCTTTCTCGCAGCGGATGCCGCCCGTGCAGAACATTGCCACACGCCTGTGCTGTGCCGGGTTCAGGTTTTGCGTTACATACTCCGGGAAGTCGTTAAACGAATCCGTCTGCGGGTTCACCGCCCCGATAAACGTACCATAGTCGTACTCAAAGTCGTTGCGCGTGTCGATCAGGATGACATCGTCTTGCGCAATAAGGTCGTTCCAGGCGCGTGGCTCCACGTAAACACCCACCTGTTGTGTGGGGTCTGCTTCCTGTGCGCGGATGGTGACAATCTCCTGCTTGAGGCGGACTTTCATTTTGCGGAAGGGGCGAAAGCGGGCAAATGACGTTTTGTGCTCCAGGTCGCGCAGGCGGGCATCGCGCCGGATGTACGCCAGCACCGCGTCAACGTCCTCACGCTGCCCAGCAATCGTGCCGTTGATGCCCTCCGCTGCCAACAAAATCGAGCCGCGTATGTCCCGCCGCTGGCAGAAGTCCAGCAGGGGTGCTTGAAGTGCCGCGTAATCTGCTAGGGGGACGAACTTGTAAAATGCTGCAATGACGACTTTTTCTGTCATGTCGGTCTGCCTGTAGTCGCTGTATCGTTCAGAATGTTTTAATCATAGCAAAACATCGCGCTCATGTAGGAGAGGAACATGCCCAGACGTTAACAATTTCTTTACAAGTCAGGTTCTTTACAAAAAGTTTAAATTTTATTTAAATAGCCTTTAAACAACAAGCTATGACGGAAGCCGTGACATGGGACGCTGCCTGCTACGCGGGGTGGTGTTCACGGTGCTGTCGATAAATCTACTGCTCGGTTTATCGCTCGTCCTGGGGCAGCGCTCGCCATCGTACACGGTGGCAGCGGAAGTTGATGCACGCCTGCTGCTGGTTGATGTGCAGCGTGGCACAACCCTGGACGTATCGCCAGAACACACCCCCTTTGCTACCACACCAACGACGACATCGCACCAGCGCGTGCGCTACCAAAAGCCCGTCTGGTCGCCAGATGGCACCCGGATCGCCTTTTACGCCCACAGCATCCGGCAGGCGCGCGCCGCAATAGGCGTGATGAACCTGCAAACCCACACCACACGCATCTACGCTGCCATCGCAGAATCTGCCTACCCGCTGTACTGGTCGCCCGATGGCACGCAGATTCTGTTCACGTACACGGGCACGGCGCAGCGCCTAACCGGGCAGAACACCGCGCTGCTAGACGTTCGCAGCGGCGAGCACACCTTTGTAACGGGTGTGGGCGGGGCGGTCAGCCCTACATGGTCGCCGGATGGACACACCATCACCTACCGCTTTATGGGCGATGTGCACCTGCTTTCACAGGTAGATGACGGCACCTGGGCACAATCTCAGGTCGTTAGCGGGGGCTTCCACGCGGCAGAGGCGTGGTCTGCGGATGGTGGGCGGCTGTCGCTGATTGCCAACACCGGTCAACAGGTGGGGGTGCGCAGCGCCGTCAAGATTGTAGAACCGGGTTCCGCAGCGGCACCCACACGCTGCCAGCGCCCGCAGCCCAAGCGCTATGCCGTGCCCTCGCTGCACGGCACCTACCGCGCCATGATGACCCGCGACCACGGGCTGACTGTGGTGCGGGTGGCAACGTGTGCGGTCGTGTTCACCTACCCAACCGAGAGCACCGTCCCGCCCGTGTGGGCAAGCGACGATACCCTCATCCTTGCCGATGGAAACGACATCGTGCGCGTGAGCGTGACCAACGGGCACACACGCCAAACCGAACTGGGGGCACCTGTGCGCCATTTGTCCCAGCGGTAGCATCGTGCCCGTTACGTTTTGATACCTCGTATCACTTGACGTATCCCGTTAAACATGGTTTAAACTGTGAGTAACAAATAAGAGAAATGGAGCGCTCGTCAATGACCCGACTCCTGAGGTGGATTGGTTCGGTAAACGCAGCGGTAATCGCGCTGGTGGGGGTAACGATGCTAGCCGGGCACATGCTGCCCAGCAAAATCCTGGCAGCAGAGGCAGGCTTTCGCATTTACGTTGTAGACGCAGGGCGTGCGCTGGTCGTAAACGCCACGCCCCGGGTCATTGCCCTGGCGGGCGAACGCCACCCGCTGTGGTCACCCACCATGAACGACACGCCGCTCTACGGGCACCCGGTTTGGTCACGGGACGGCAAGCGCCTGGCATTCCACAAGTGGTACTCCGGTGACCGGGTCGGTGACATCATGGTCGAAAACGTTTACACAGGCGAGGCAACCCGCTACACCGCCGCGTCGAACTACCAGGATATGCTCAGTTGGGGTCCGCATGGGGAGCAGCTTGCCTACATCTTCGTCGATAGCCCCGACCCACGCGAACGGCTGAACGTGGCGCTGCTCGACCTGGAAACCGGGCGACACTACCCCATCACTTACATTGGGCAAGTGGTGAACCCATCGTGGTCGCCCGATGGCGCGTTGATCGCCTTCCGCACGCTGGGTAAGGTGTCCGTCGTGGAACCACACTACACCAACGACCCCGGCGTGGGGCGCTTACTCACCGAAGACGGCAAGCATCAGTCGGTTACCTGGTCGCCAGATGGCTCGCGCATGTCGCTGCTTTCCTATAGTGGCACGCACGATAGCAGCTTCAGCAGTGTGATTACCGTGCTAGAGCCGGACGCCAACCAGGATACGCTCTCCTGTGACCAGGTGAACCCGGAACTCTACGCGGTTTGGTCACCGGACTGGCGCTACCTTGCCACACACACCGCCCAGCGCGGGCTAACCGTGGTGGACATGCAAACCTGCGACGTGACCTACGTCAACGGGAAGAACAGCGGCGTGAAACCGCTGTGGACGAGCGCACGGGAGCTTGTGTTTGCCTCTGGGGATGTGCTGTACCACGCAAACGTCGCCACCGGGCACAAATCCACCATCAACCTGCCGGGCACGGTGGGGCACATCGCCGGGCAGCACTAGTAGAGGTCGCTGCGGCGGTCTTCCAGCACCGGGATGCGCTTGCGAATGTCCTTCACCACGTCGATGTCAATTTCGCCCGTGATGAGCATAGGCTCCTCGCCCGCCTCCACAATGATTTTGCCCCACGGGTCAACAATCATGGAGTGCCCGCCAAACACGGTGCCGTCGGTTTCCCCGGCGGCGTTCACCGCTGCGATGAAATACTGGTTTTCGATTGCCCGCGCCTGGATGAGCGTGCGCCAGTGCTCAATGCGCTCCAGGGGCCACTCTGCCACCAGCAGCACCAGCGCCGCGCCCTCATCGGAGAACTTACGGAATAACTCCGGGAAGCGCAGGTCATAACAAATCGCCAGCGATGTGGGTCCCCACGGCAAGTCCATCGTCAGCCAGGACGACCCCGCTTGCAGGTAGCGGTCTTCCTGGAAGAGCCGGAACAGGTGGATTTTGCGGTACACGCCCATCATGCGCCCGTTCGCAGCGAAGAACGCGCCTGTGTTGGCGAACTGCTCGCTGCGCTTTTCCAGCAGAGAGCCAAAAATGCTCAGCTTCGCCTTTTGCGCCAGCGTGGAAAGCTCTGTGAACAAGCCGCTGTTTAGCGGAATCGCCAGATCACGATACTCGCCCCACGCATAGCCGGTAGACCACATCTCCGGCAGCAGCACAATGTGTGACCCGCGCTTGGCGGCGTCTGCCACCATACGCTGCATGGTGATGGTGTTGCGGGTGGTGTCGCCCATGATGATGTTCATCTGGGCGAGGCTGATGCTTAATTTTGCCAATGTGAGTACTCCCGTATTTCGTTGCGAATGAAGTACCCCTTATTTTAGCAGATGTGCCGCCCCGCGCCCTAATCTCAACTCGCAAACACGCGATACAGCAGGTTTGCCTTGGCACGCTCTGGCAGGAAGCGAAAGGCGTAGTAGATAAACTTCGCATCGTTACCGACGAGGTAACGCGAACGCGGGTGCGTCGCCGTGAGCGCCTTTTGCACCGCCTGTGCCACTGCCTCCGGCGGGATGCCGTTCTCGCCGATGCTCTCCCAGGTGGGACGCCCCTTTTCGATCTCGTCACGATAGAGCGACAGTTGCTCTGGCGAGATTTGGCTGCGGATGCGGTCTGCCGTTTGCATAGATGCCTGCCACAGCGGTGTTTTAATCGCGCCCGGCAGGATGCTAACAACGTGCATCCCCCACGGCATCAGCTCCATGCGCAGCGAGTCGCTCATTGCCTCCAGCGCGTGCTTGGAACCCGCGTACGCGCCCAGGAACTTGGGCGAGAACTTGCCGCCAATTGAACTGATGTTGATGATGCGCCCGCGTGCTGTGCGCAGCGTGGGCAGCATCGCCTGCGTGACGGCAAGCTGCCCAAAGAGGTTCACCTCGAACTGACGGCGAAAGTCCGCCATGGGGAATACCTCTACCGGGCAGTTGATGGAAACGCCCGCGTTGTTCACCAGCCCGTACAAACCATCTTCGCCCGTTGCCCCTTTGATGTGTTCTGCCGCTGCCGCGATTTGCTCGTCGTTGGTTACATCCAGCATGAGCGGCGTGAGGCGGTCGCTTGCCTCTGCGGTGAGTGCGTCGGCGTCTGCCTGTTTGCGCACGCCGCCGAACACGGTATAGCCCAGCGCGTCCAGATGCAGCACGGTTGCCTTGCCAATGCCCTTCGATGCCCCGGTAACCAGCACGTAGTGACGCTTTGGCATGATATACTCTCCCTGTTTCGTCGATGAGAACCCAAATCGACCATTAGGTCGATTCGTAACGTTACGATGGTGAATATATCGCAAATGACCGCCAGCCGTCAAGCAGGCGATAGATTAAATGAGGTAAAGAACTGCAAATGAATGCCTACCAAAAGCGTGTGGTACTGTGCTGCGGCGTGTACTGCAACCTGGGCGACCGGGCAAACGCGCTGCACGAACAGCTACAGGCGACCGCCACCGCGCTCAACGACGCACACGACGCCGCTGGCAAGTGGAACGAGCCGCGCCCGCTGGGTGTGAAGGTGGCAACCTGCCTGGACATGTGCGGCGCAGGTCCGAACGCGGTGCTGCACCCGGGGCATCACATCGCCAACCACCTGGACGCAGCCACCCTGCACCAGTTCATCCAGGCACACCTAAACGATCACGAGCACAACGAGCACAACGAGCACAACGAGCATAACAAGATGGAGAACCCAACCGACCATGACTGACGCTGACCAACAAGACATACCCGCCGGGCGCGACGTTTCCATCCCGCTAGAGCAAATCATTGCGCAGGCAACCGGGCTCAGCTTGCTCATGCTGGCGGTGCCGCTGCTGCTGTACATCGTGGTGTGGGGCTGGCGTGACTTATTTGCGGGCTTTAACTTTTTGGTGTTTGTGGGGCTTCTGGTGTTCTTCACCCTGTGGCACGAGGGCTTTCACGCCATCGGCTGGAAGTACTGGGGCGACCTGCGCTGGCAAGACCTCAAGTTCGGCTTTGCGTGGCGGGCGCTGGCACCCTACTGCCATGCCAAGGCACCCATGCGGGCGGATGCGTACCGCTTTGGGGCGGCGCTGCCCGGCGTGATGACAGGACTGGTGCCGTTTTTGGGGGCGCTGGTGCTGGGCAACGGTATTATGGCGCTCGTCGGTGCGGTGATGATTAGTGGTGCGGTGGGCGACCTGTACGTGCTGTGGGTGATCCGTGATTTGCCGCCGGATGCGCTCGTGCGAGACCACCCCAGCAACGCGGGCTGCATCGTCGTGCGGGAGGGCACGCCGCGCTAGCGGGTGCGCCAACCTTAACTGAAGTGTGCTTGCGCTTTGGCGGGTGTGGCAGTAACGTTAGAGTACCGTTGGATGAGATTTTGCTTTTAGGAGACAGTCAACATGGCAGATATGGACTTTGACTACGGCGTGAGCAGCTACAACGACAATTCCCAGACGATTGTTCTGGTGTTTTACAAGGGCGAAGGCGAAGGCTGGGAGAACACCACTGCCAACTTCGACCGCGTGCCGAACGTAGGCGAATACTTCGCCCTCTCCCGTGACAGCGACTGGTTCGAGGTCAAGGCAGTGGTTCACATGGGCTTCCCGCTGGACTACGACGCGGAGATTTACGCAGTGAAGGTCGAGAACCGCATCGCGCTGCGCCAGAGCTTCGCCAACGTCTAGCCCACCCCCGGCGACAAACTTCACCAGTTACACTCCCTACTCGCGGGCGCAGCGTTTGCTGTGCCCGTAGTGCCCCCCCCTAAGCAGACTGCCGCAAACCTTATTCTGACAAACAAATCGGTATGCCCCGGCTTACGTCCGGGGATGAAACTGCCGATCATCTGAAAGGCACCCAACCTTCTGCACGCTTTGCTAACCACACATCCCCTGTGTTAAAATGTCCAGCGGGTAGCTAAAAAAAACCCACAATAAATATTCTTACCAAAATTTGGAGGTTCCCTTACGATGAAGTACCGCTTTGTTGCACTCCTTCTTATTCTTTGTACCGTTTTTGCCATCGGTAACCTGAGCGTGCTGGCACAGGACGACATGACGTTCATGGGGCTAACCGCTGAGGAACTGTTCCCCGGCGCAGTCGACGACGTTGAGCGCGAAACCGCTATGCAAGCCCTGCTCGCTGCCGACATCCCCGACGCAACCGACCGCTTCGCCGGGCAAACGCTGACGGTTTCCGTACAGCAGGCGGGTCCGCGCGGTGGTATCTCCGGTGGTTACTTCTTCTGGCGTCCAGCGTTCGAAGCAGCAACCGGCGCAACCCTGGAAATCGTGGAAATCCCGCAGGCACAGTACTACACCACCACTGCCACGGACTTCCTCACCGGGCAGAACACCTACGACGTGATGAACATCGGTTCCTGGTTCTACGGGGACTACATCGTGAACGGCTGGTTGCAGCCGATTGACGACTTCATCAACACCGAGGGCTACCCGGTTTGGGAGCCGGAGAACGTGGCAACGCCGCTGCGCCAGCACCTCCAGTGGGACGGGCAGTTCTACGGCGCACTGT
>CAYVGI010000155.1:0-11265 GCA_964451095.1 uncultured Anaerolineaceae bacterium | reverse complement strand
CGGGAGAAGGGGGCTAGGGGGATGAGGGCTAAACGCACTGAAGTGAAATACACCCGGCGGCACCAGATAGCCTCTAGCTTTGAGCTAGAGGCGGTGGGATGCAAACCTGCCCCGCAAATGGAATGCACCCGGTATCACAGTCGTGCGGTCAGGGCGAACGCATAAAACGACGTCACCTGCCAATCCTGTGAACAACAAAAAACGCCCCGTCCGTTGACGAGGCGTGTGTGTTTTCTTGCGCGGGCGAGATAAATCTCGCCGCTGCGGTTTGGGTTATGCCTGCTGCAAGATCTTGGTGGCGGGTTCCATCTTCACGCCCTCGCCACGGTAGCCACGACCCACACCACGGTACTTGAAGCCCAGTTCCTTCATGCGGTCGGGGTCAAACATGTTGCGCCCGTCGATGAGGATCGGGTTGGAAACGCTATTCAGCACGCGCTCCATGTCCAGGTTCTTGAACTCGTTCCACGGCGTGGCGATAACCACTGCCTCTGCACCCTCAACCGCCTCGTAAGCGTCGTTGCAGAAGTTAAGCCCCGGCAGTTCCTTGGCAGCGTTCTCCATTGCCACCGGGTCGAAGGCGTTTACAATCGCGCCGCCCGTCAGCAGGTGCTCTGCAATTGCCATCGCGGGAGACTCACGCAGGTCGTCGGTATTTTCCTTGAACGCCAGACCCAACAGCGCGACCTTCTTGCCCTTCAGCTCGGTCAGTTCTTCCGCAACCTTCTCCATAATACGCTTGCGCTGGTAGTCGTTCACTTCTACTACGCTGTTCAGGATGCGCGGGTGCACGTTGTTGCCCTCTGCGATGTACGCCAGTGCCTTTACATCCTTGGGGAAGCAGCTACCGCCGTAGCCCACACCGGCTTGCAGGAAGTGATGCCCGATGCGGTGGTCGAAGCCCATGCCCTGTGCCACTTCGGTAACGTCTGCGCCAACTGCCTCGCAGATATTGGAGATTTCGTTGATGAAGCTGATGCGGGTGGCGAGGAATGCGTTGGATGCGTACTTAATCATCTCGGCGGTGCGAAGGTCGGTCATCACAATGGGGCTGCGCAGCGTGAGGAACAACTGCGCTACTGCCTCGGCAGCGTCGCGGTTCTGGGAGCCGAGCACGGTGCGGTCAGGGTTCATAAAGTCGCGGATTGCGGAACCTTCACGCAGGAACTCCGGGCAGCTTACTACGGAGAAGTCAATTGGCTCTGGCTGGGTTTCCTCAACGATCTCAGAAACCCAGTCACCCGTGCCCACCGGAACGGTGGACTTGTTAACGATGATAACCGGCTCGGTCATCGTCTTGGCGATCGTCTCCGCAGCAGAGCGCACGTACTTCAGGTCTGCCTCGCCGTCAACGCCTTCTGGCGTGCCCACGCAGATGAACACGTAGTCTGCGTCCTTCATTCCTTCTTCGTAGGAGGTTGTGAACAGCAGGCGACCTGCCTTGCGGTTGCGTGCTACCATCTCGCTAAGCCCCGGCTCGTAAATCGGGACGCCGCCCTCGTTCAGTTCCTTGATCTTTGCTTCGCTAACGTCTACGCCGACGACCAGGTTACCCAGGTCTGCAAAGCAGGTTCCTGTGGTTAGCCCAACGTAACCAACACCGATCACACAGATTTTCTTCATGGGGAGTTTTCACCTCTGCTTGTTCGCTTGTGCACATGCCGCTGGGTGCGGCTTGCAACTTGCCTTTGTGGATAAGGACACGCACAGTGTACCACTCACCCTAAGCAGAATACATGAAAAAATGAGTATAGATGTAGAAAGCATTGACCCGAAAAAGGTAAAAAAATTGAGGCATACGCGAATCGCACACCTCAACCAGCCGAAATGTCAGGTTTGCTTGTAGGACAAATGTTCTGACATGCCCATATTAGAACATGCGTTTGGTTCTGTCAAGTCTGCCTGGGCACATGCGCTGCAAACGCGCCGCTGCGGTTACCACTTGCGCTTTTCGATGCTTTCCTCGGTGCCCTGCGGCAGCACATGCAGCAATATCTCCCGCTTGATGACCACGCTCTCACCGTTGGCGTCCGTTAGCACAATGTGCGCGTTCTTCGCGGTTTCGAACTTGTGCATTTCTGTGTTGTAGTGCTTTTTGCTGCGGAAGCACACATTAATGGTGAAGCGCTCCCCGGTGTGCGTCATCATAGAAAATGCCGCCCAAAAGTCCTCTTCCGGTTCCTCTGGTGGCGGGGGTGGCTTCGGTTGGTAGCGGGGCAGCGGTTTGGGTGCCTCGCGCAGGCGGCTCAGGATGTCGATGTCGTCGTGGTTATTGTTGTTGCTTTCCGGTGGTTTTGGTGTGTTTTCGGGTGTATCTGGCATGGGGCGCTCTCTCACGAACTCATCATGCTCTCATTATAACACATCGTTTTTGTCAGTCAGCGGCGTCCGCGCTGTGCGTGCCCTCCAAATCTATTGCTTCGCTCCGTTGAACGCCACATCTGTCACAGTGCCGCGCCAGTAGGCGAAGTACCCCTCCGGCAAATGCCAGCCCACCTCAACTTCGGTTGGCATTCGTACCCCATTGAACTCACCATAGGCGGTCACACGCCCGCACCACGGTGTGGGCGCTGCGTCATCCGCGTTCATGTACCGGCTCGCCTCCACCAAAGTGATGTCGCCATTGGTGCCAAAGTGGAATGTTACCGCTGCCGCCACATCGCCGTCTTTAATGCAGGCGGTAGCAGCATTTGCGTCCACCTGCTGCCAGTGGATATACGGTGCCTGTACCAGCGCCGTAGGCAACCACATGAACTCACTGACCAACCGAATCAGCGAGGCGGAGTCAATCTGCGATCCGGTGGCATCCGCAACCGACACCGTTGACAACAGTTTGATGTGCATGTTGCCGCGCCCGTTGGTGTAACGGTCACGCGCTCGAATCCATACCAACGGCAGAAACTCCAGCTTCGCCCACCAGATGAATCCTGGTGGGTTTACGGATAAGTGCTGTTCCGCTGTGAACGGTTTCCAGGGTTGTTCTGGGGCAGTACGCATGACGCCACGCTGTGTAAGCCGTGCGGTTTGTATAGACGGATACCCATCTGGGACGCAGCGCTTGACGTAGTTGCGGATGGGGTCTGGGCAATTTGTCAATGTGGCGTGCGAGAAAACACCTGTTGGAACGTCCGGCACACCAGCAAGCAGAGTACCAATCTCGTGGCGGGTTTTGCGTGCAAAGCGCCGATCTTCAACCTGGGTAACAGCAAATATGGCAGTGACCAACAACAGTACGAGTATAAGTGTTAGCATGGCTTAGCAACTTTGTGATATGCAACCCTATATGCTACTTCCATTGTCTGCCGTCCAAACCCTACCACACCAGTGACGAACGTCAGGTGTTTGTGCGCTTTTGCCCCTATATTGCACAAGATTTTAGGCGCTTCGTACAAAGATAGGCGCACGCTACTTTTGTTATGATGTTGTGGTGTGAAAAAAAGAGTCGGATAAACTAACCAAACCCCTATGACCCTACCTGATGTATTGATCACTTCCTATCTACGCGTGTACCCGGAAGAATTTAAACCTGCCTTCGTCACCGACGACCGGATGCGAGTTGCGCCGTTGCACGCGCCGGATGTGCGCTACTATCGGTTTATGTATAACACGGTGGGGGAAAAGTGGAACTGGACAGATCGCCTGCTGCTAGAAGACAGCGAGATTCGCGCCATCCTCAGCGATCCATGCCTGACGATTTTTGTGCTGTACTTCAACGGTGCCCCTGCCGGCTACATTGAACTGGCAGAGCGCGGCGGCGGCGCAACAGAGGTTGTTTACTTCGGGCTGCGCGAGGCGTACTGGGGCAAGGGGCTGGGCAAGCACCTGCTTAGCTTTGGTGTCTCACACGCATTTGACAGCGGCGCAAGCGAGGTCATTCTTAACACGTGCAACCTGGACGGACCCCACGCGCTTAAAAACTACCAGAAGCGCGGCTTCCATGTGTATGATGTGACGCGCAAACCCATGCCGGACAAAGAGTACGTCAAGCTGACGGCACAGCAAAAGGGTATGTACTAGCCGCTACCCTATTGCAGGGGCGGGCAGTCAGCTCGCCTCTGCCTCGGCGTCCAGCGTGAAGACGCTCTCTGCGATGTCGGGGTTGTTCTTCGCCTGTGCTGGCTCTACCTCAAACCACGGCTGCTCGCCCCACATCGCCGTAATCTTCTTCGGCAGCAAGAACTCACCAAACTCGGTTAGCTCATCAACAGCGGAGATGCTCAGCATCTGCTCGGCGTTATTGTCCACATTAAACGCCCGCACATTAACGTGGTCAATGCGATAGTCGGGCTTAAGCTGCACCTCCACTGCGATGTCCAGTTGGGTGTTCTTCGCCGCGAAAGCGTTCTCCCCAGTCAGCGATAGCTCCACGAAGTGATCGCCCAGTGGGGTCAGTAGCAGCGCGGCAATCGCCCACAGGCGCTTCTGCGCCGCGTCGATCACCCGTTGCTCTTCCACGATATGTGGGGTGCCGTTGCCGCGCAGTGTGCGCAGTACACTGCCGTCGTAGCTTTCTACCCCGCGCCTTACGGCAACCCCGGCGGGCTTAGCAACAAAATCCCAGCGCATGGCGCTCGGCAGCTTGACCTGGGTCGTTACTTCAACGGGTACCCATGTAGTCAACGGACCGACCTTGGCACGGGTGCGCCCGGTAAAGTCAATCCGCAGCGATTCAATCACGGGTGGGCGGTGCCCATAACGTGCCTCAATCGCCTTTTTCAGTAATTCGCGTGCGTCAGCATCACCGCGTGCGAGGAGTAAAACGGGCATGTTTGCTTGCCTTTGGTATTGCCTGTACGTAAGGTCTCCCTTTAGCGTCAATTCTACCAGCAATTAACCTTAAAACCCCAAAAATTTTACGCATTGCTTAACAAAGTGTGAAATTCGTAACTTTGAAACGATTAACGTAAGGTTGACGCTGGATGGCGCTAATGTATGTGAAATGGATACATACCTACTATACGACTTATGGGGGCGGGGTGCCCCCCAATAGTTGGGGGCATAGTAATTGCGGTTACAGCGCGTCCAATGCGGCGACTAGCTTGGGCAGCATCTCGCCGCTGGGTCCCTCCAGCTTCACGTCGGCAATACGTGTGATCATGCTGTAGTCCGGGTTCACCTCGATAATCGGTCTGCCCGCTTGTTTGGCGTACGTCGGCAGTGTTGCGGCAGGCGTCACCAACCCTGATGTGCCCACAACCAACATCACATCGTTCGTGACGGCAATCTGCATGGCGCGGCGCAGGTCTGCCTCCGGCAGCATCTCACCGAACCACACCACATCCGGGCGCACAGACTGACGCTCGCAGTGCGGGCAGGGCGGCGGTCCGTCGTCGGCATCCCAGGTGATTGTGTTCAGGTCAACCAGGGTCGGGTCGCCCTGGCAGTTGTAAAAGCACTTGTTGGCGGCAATGTTGCCGTGCAGATGAATGACATCCTTGCTGCCTGCCTGTTCGTGCAGGTCGTCTACGTTCTGCGTGATGACCGTAAACGCGGCAAAGTGGCGTTCCAGGTCGCGCAACGCCACATGCCCCGGGTTTGGTTTTGTGTCCCCCATCAGGTCTCGGCGGTAGGCGTACCAGTCCCACACACGCTTGGGGTCACGCTGGAACGCCTGCCGGGTGGCAAGCTCGGTCGGGTCAAACTCCGCCCAAAGCCCCTCCTGCGCGTCGCGGAAGGTGGGCACGCCGCTTTCTTTGCTCACCCCCGCGCCGGTGAGCACACACGCGGAGCGTGCGCGTTTGAGTATTGCTGCTGCCTGCTGAATTGCATCATGGGTCATGGTCTGTGCCTCCACATCTGCCAGCGCCAGCATAGCACAAACGAGGGCACAGGGTATATCAACCGTTGCGCAGGATAACGACTCTCCCTACCATGGCAGCGCTTTTTGCCGCCGGAAGGTACCCACCATGAAACGTCTGCTGCCCCTACTGCTTGCCGCAATGCTGCTCACCATGACCCTACCCCCCGCCGAAGCGCAGTCCAGTGGGCAGGTGTGGGCATATTACCTGGGCTTCTGGCTGGGACCGGGGTCTTGGCGGATGCAGGGCGATGTGCTGCAAGACCGCCCCGCCCGTGGACTGTACGACGGGCGTGACGCAGCAGTCATCAACGCGCAAATGGCGGAGGCACAGGGCGCGGGCATTGATGCGTTCATCGTCAACTGGCGCAACACCGCCCCAGAGACACAGGTGCTCAACACCGCGCTGGATGTTGCCGCCGGGCGGGGCTTTAAGGTCGCCGCGTCGATTGACGCCTTTGATGGTTTTGACAGCGTGGCGAGTGGGGCACAGTACATCGTCGGGCTGACGAACCACCCGGCATACCTGCGCTACAATGGCAAGCCCGTGGTCTTCTTCGCCTTCCAAAACCGCACCGGGCTAACCAGCGCCCAATGGCAGGGCGTGCGTGCCGCCGCAGACCCATCCCGCCAGACAACCTGGATTGCGGAGGGGCTGAGCGGCTGCTGTGTTTACGGCGGCGCAATGGACGGCATGTACGCGTTCAACCTCGTTTGGGATAACTCCGCTGGGCGCATGAGCGGCGAACGAGCAGCGACATTCAACGCCGGCGGCAGCATCTACGTGCCCACCATCCACCCCGGCTGGGACGAAAACGCGGTTGCCGTCAAGCAGGGGCGCAGCAACCCAGCAGCACCCGTAGACCGGGCAGGCGGGGGCTTCCTGGCGAGCAGCTTCAACAACGCTGCCAGCACCGGCACCGATGTGATTCTCATCGTCAGTTGGAACGAATTTGCAGAGAACAGCCACATCGAGCCGAGCCTGAACTACGGCACCCAATCGCTAGATACGCTGCGGGCGCTCACCACAAGCTGGAAGGGACGCGCCCCCGCCGCGCCCAGCAATGTCAACCCGAACGTCACGCTGCCCACACCCATTCCCGGTCCCGCACTGGAGGCAACCGTGCTGCTTTACGTCCGCCCGGACGCCAGCACAAACGGTGCGCCCCTGGGCACCATCACGCCCGGCACGCCCTACGCCATCACCGGGCAGCAACCCGGCTGGTACACCATCGACTACAACGGGCAAACGGGCTACGTCTCTGCGGAGTACGTGGTTACAACCGGGGCGGCGAACGCACCCGCACCCGCACAAAATGACCCCGCACCCGCAGCGAACACCGCGCCCATCAATAATCCGCCTGCCGCCGCGCCCGCCAGTGCCAGCGGCACCCTGGAACCGCTCAACTATGTGTACGTGCGCCCCGCCCCCAACACAGGCGGTGAGCCGCTGGGCATGATCGCGCCAGGCGAGCGCTACACCATCACCGGGGAACAATCCGGCTGGTTTGCCATCGACTACAACGGGCAAACGGGTTACGTAGCGGCACAGTACGTCAGTGCGAACGGTGCCGCGCCCGCCGTTGCCGCCACAGGCGTGACGATGACCCTCACGTTTGTGGCAAATGTCCGCGCCACGCCGAACACATCCGGGGTGGTGCTGGGCATTGCAGCAGGCGAAAGCGTGTGGAACGTCACCGGGCGCACCGCAGATGGCGCGTGGCTGCGCGTGAACTTCCAGGGTCAGTCCGGCTGGGTGAGCGCGGAGCTAGGGCGCGTCAGTACGGATGTCGCCGCGATCCCGGTGGTAGAATGACGCGGCGGTGTGCGCCTGTGTGGGTGCACACACAGACAGGATGATGGAATGAGGTGACAAACAACGAATGCTTAGCCTGATTCAGCAGTCCGTTGTGCGGCTGGGCGTGGTGATGCTGGCGCTAGTCGGTGTTGCCTTGCTCGCCGCGCCGCTGCTGCCATCCACGGGCGCAGTGAGCTACCACACCAGCGGCACACGCACAGCCGGCGCCATTTACCTGCTGGACATCGACCGTCACATTACCCTGCCCCTGGTCTTCGACGCATCTCATAACAACTTTGGCGCAACCTGGTCACCGGACGGCAACCGTATTGTGTTCCACTCCAACCGGGGCGACGGCACCTACCGTTTGTACATGATGGATATGGCAACCCGCACGGTAGACCTCCTGCCGGATACGGACAATGGTGCCACGTTTGGCGAGTGGGCACCGGACGGCAACGCGATTGCCTACCAGTCCCAGGGGAACACCTACATCCGGTGGCTGGCAGCATCAGAGACCGACTGGCTAGATGAGCTGCCCCCTGCCCGCAACCTGGATTGGTCGCCGGACAGTGCAAAACTGGCGTTTTCCGCCACTGCCAACGATGTTTCCCAACTGTTCCTGCTCGATTTGCAGAGCGGCAATGTTGAACGGCTGACCATCGGGAACGAGGCGAGCTTTCCGGTCTGGTCGCCAGACGGCACACGCATCGCCTACCGCTACCGTAGTCCGCAGGGCGAAGCGGATATCTACCTTGTGGACGTCGCCACCAAAGCGGCATACCCGCTGCTGCAAACCCCACACGACGAACTGCACGTCGATTGGTCACCGGACGGGCGCTACATCGTGTTCAACCAGCGTGACGCCAACGGCATTCAGTACGATATGTATCTGCTGGAGGTAGCAACAGGACGGACACAGCAAATTAGCCACATCCCCGGCAACGAGTACGTGCCGGCGTGGATGCCGCGCCGCTAGCGGTGTGCACGGCAAAACCGCCGCAAATTTGGGCACTGTGTTGGATGCAAACAGGACGCAGCGTGCGGTACTATAACGTGCTGTATTGACCGCATCCCCCCACACAGGAGACCCATGCACCAGGACGCCCCGCTTACGTTCCCTGCACATACCCGTTCAATCGACCTCAACCGCTGGATACAAATCGCGTTTTACGGCACGCTCGCAACGCTATTCGTGGTGGCACTGTGGCTGCGCGGCATGACCGTTGCGCTCATGCCCGTGGACTGGGACGAAAACTACTACCTGAACATCGCCAGCAACTACATCGAGCGCGGCGGGCTGACACCCTACATGTGGCGCCTGGACGCGGACACGAACATCATCGCGGGCAGCGGCACGGGCTATGGCGTGATGCTGCCGATCTGGTGGCTGCAATACGTGGACTTCTCGTTTACGTCTGGGCGCATCTTGATGACGGCAATCACCCTGCTGAACGTGGTGGCAGTGTACGCGCTGGCGCGGGCGTGGTGGCGCACACACACCGCCGGGTTGGTGGCGGGGGGGGTGGCGGCGGCGCTCACCAGTTCATTTGCCACGGTGTACGTCCGCATGGACGCGCCCGCCGTGCTCACCTACACGCTGGTGCTGTGGCTGCACATTGTGGCGGTGCGGCGTGGGGCGTGGTGGTTACACCTGCTGGTGGGGGTGGCGGTTGTCGCCGCCGCAGAGGTGCACATCCTGGCGGTGCTGTACATGGCGGCGCTGGCGGTCTACTATGCCGTGACTGCGCTGGTGCGCCTGTGGCAGCAGCGAAATTGGCGGGCGCTGCTGCCTGCCTTCTGGTTTGGGGTGGGCGCGCTGGCGGCAGGGCTACTGTACGTGGTGCACCACATCTTGCCAGACCCGCAAGCGTACTTCATCATCCCGCAGGACTGCCCCAACTGCGAACCCGCTGGCGTCCTCAAAGAGTGGAACCGCTACCGTGAGTACTGGAACGCCCGCCCGGTAGAGATGGCAGTGGGCGCGTTTGTCATTGCGCTGGCGCTGCTGCGTGCCCGCCGAGATGACCGCCACTACCTGCTGCTGGTGGGCGCGTTTATGGTGGCGCTGGCACTGGTTAGCCCACCTACCCAAAACCGCTATATGGCGCACGGCTGGGTGTGGATTGCGCTGGGCGCAGGCGGGCTGTTCACGGCGAATTTCCCCGCGTGGGGGCGCTTTGCACAGACGTGGCGCGTGCGTGAGGCGCTGGTGATTGTCGGGGTGGTGGGGCTGCTGCTGTTCCAGGGCATGAACGAGTTCTACCGCTACCAGAACCCGCGCTTCCAGTACACGCTAGGCGAGCAGCGTGCCTACGCTGCGTCACTGGACTTGCCGCGAGAGACGGTGATCCTCGGCTATGCCCCCTATTATGAAGATTTCCTGAATTACCCAAACTTTATGACGTATGCCAGCGGGGAGAAGTACGGCATCACACTGCGGGAGGAGACTTACGAGCAGTTCCTGGCACGGGAGGCACCGGAAGTGCTCGTCGCCCACGTAGAAGACATCCCCCGCCTGCGCACCTACGCCGAGCAGCGCGGTTTTGTACCGATCATGGAGCACCTGTGGGTACACCCAGACCTGTGCGCGGCGGGGTATTGTGGCTAAGCGCTACTCTTCTTCGTCCGGGGGCAGGTAGTTGTTCTCGATGAGCTTCTCTTTCAGCTCGTCCAGCGAGGTTTGCCCAAAGTTGCGGATGGCGAGCATGGCGTCCTCGCCCCGGTCGAGCATGTCGATCACATCACCCACAGACGTAATGCCCGTGCGCCGCAGCGAGTTAAACACGCGCGTGCTCAGGTCCAGCACTTCGATGGGCACATCGTACAGCGGGTTCACCTCCGGCTCCGGCTCTGGGTCTGGCGGCAGGTACTTGCCGGGGTCTTTGAGGATGTCTGCGCTTTCCGGGTCGAACACTTGCAGGTGCCGGATGAGCATCACACTGCCTTTGCTCAGTGCTTCTTGCGGCTGGATGCTACCATCCGTCCAGATTTCCAGGATCAGCTTGTCGTAGTTCGTCTTCTGTCGCACGCGCGCCGGGTCTACATCGAACACCACCCGCGTCACCGGGCTAAAGTTGGTGTCCAGCGGGATGAAACCCTCGGAGATGTTGGCGTGCATATCGGCAGAGCGATAGCCCACGCCGCGCTCCACCACAAACTCGATGAGCACCTGTGCATCTGGGTCGTCCGCCGTGAACAGGTACAGGTCTGGGTTTTTGATGCCCGCACTGGGTGGCGGCATAATCTCGCTGGCGTGCACCGTGCCCGCCCCGCGATGGTCGAGTTGCAGCCGCACGTACTCCGTGCTCTTTTCCACTAGGCGCGGGCGCACCTGCTTCACTTGCAGCAGCAGTTGTCCCATGTCCTCACGCACACCGGGGATTTTGTCGTACGGTTGCAGCCCACCATTGACGCGCACAGCGGTTACGGCAGCGCCAGCAATGGACGACAACAGTACGCGCTTCAGCGATTCACCCAGCGTAAAGCCGTAGCCCCGCTCCAGTGGGCTGATGACAAACCGCCCATATTCGTTTTCCGTCACTTCAGATTCGACGCGGCGCGGCAGCACCATCGGAATCATACTCACAGTGTTGCACCTCTCGATGTTTCTTGGTCGTGAAAGGGGTAGACGAGTATTATATCATGCGATGTCAAGGGGAAATGGCAC
>CAYVGI010000154.1:0-11282 GCA_964451095.1 uncultured Anaerolineaceae bacterium | reverse complement strand
TCTCCACTTTGTCGGCGCTCTCGTTTGGATGCGTTGAAATGTCAACACAACCTAGCCGCTGTGCTGCTATAGTGTGGATGATGGTGCTATACAAAAAATGCCGCCAGCAGACAATGCCTGCAATGGAAGTAAATTTGCAAAAAAGCGCCCGCTGTGCCACGCTAAAGTACATTCAGCACAGCGCACACACATAACTGAGGCGAACATGACAAATGTGATATTGGTCGTAGATGACAACGAAATGAACCGCGACATGCTCTCTCGGCGGCTCAAGCGCCAGGGCTTTGAAGTCGCCACTGCCGAAGACGGGCAAATGGCGCTGGACATGATTGCGGAAAGCAACTACTCGCTCGTGCTACTGGACGTGATGATGCCGCGCATGAACGGCTATGATGTGCTGGAAACCATCAAAGCGGAGCCATCAACGCAAGATCTGCCGGTTATTATGATCTCCGCAGTGGATGACCTGGACAGCGTGGTGAAGTGCATTGAAATGGGCGCGGAGGATTATCTGTTCAAGCCGTTTAACCCGGTGCTCCTCAAGGCACGGGTGGAAGCATCGCTGCGCCGCCGGGCGGAGGCAGGCGCGGTTCCCGCTGAGCTTGACACTGCAATTGCTGCCGTGGAAGCTGCTGCGGCACGCCTGGAGAACCATGTGGACGATCCTAACCTTTTGCAAACGCTGTTGAACGAAATTCACAACCTTCGTCGCCTTGCCAGATAATTAAGAAGCGTTAAAATTTGAGATTATAGTTAAACGGTCATACCCTTGGGGTCGGTCATGGAATCGCTTGATATTTTATGGGTTATCGTGAGCGCGGGTCTCGTGTTGCTTATGCAGGCGGGCTTCCTCTGCCTGGAAACAGGACTGACCCGCAGTAAGAACAATATCAACGTCGCCATGAAGAACATCACCGACTTCGGTCTGACGACGGTTGTCTTTTGGATGTTCGGCTTTGCGTTCATGTTTGGGCAGCAAACGCTGGGCGGCGTGATCGGTATTGCAGGTTTCTTTCCCTCCTTCCAGCCCAACCGCGAAGGCGTGAGCCTGCTCACTTTTCTGCTGTTTCAAATCATGTTCTGCGGCACTGCCGTTACCATTCTCTCTGGCGCAATTGCAGAGCGCCTGCGCTTTGAAAGTTATCTGCTCATTACGTTGCTTATAGCTGGCGTTGTTTACCCGGTTTTCGGGCATTGGGCGTGGGGCGGCATTCAATCACACATTCTACCGCCAGATTTTGTCAGCGAGGGTTGGCTCTATCGGCTGGGTTTCGTTGATTTCGCTGGTTCTACAGTCGTGCACAGTGTGGGCGGTTGGGCGTCGCTGGCAATTTTGCTCGTTGCTGGCGCACGCGCAGGACGCTTCGACGGCGGCGAGCCACGCCAAATCCAGGGGGCAAACTTGCCGTTGGCGGTGCTGGGCGTGATGCTGCTGTGGGTCGGGTGGTTTGGCTTCAACGGGGGCAGCCAGCTTGGCATCAGCACGGATGAGGACGTGATGGCGGTGGTACGGATCATCACCAACACCATTATAGCTGGCTCCACCGGGTTAGTCGCCGCGATGTTGGTGAGCTGGTTTGCCAGCGGGCGTGCCAGGGTAAACATGATCATAAACGGTGCGCTCGCGGGGCTGGTGGCGATTACGGCGAACTGCCATGTTGTAGACACCCCCCAAGCGGCGATTATCGGCGCGGTGGGTGGGCTGGTGATGTTCTTGCTAACCCACGTACTGGAGCAGTTTCAAATCGACGACGCGGTCGGTGCCATTCCGGTGCACCTGGGCGCGGGGGTGTGGGGTACGCTAGCCGTTGCCATCTTTGCAGATATGTCCCTGCTTGCCACGGACATGAATCGTTGGTCGTTCCTGTTGGTGCAGTTGTTGGGCGTTATCGTGTGTGGGGTGTGGGTATTCACGGTCACCTACCTTGTAATGAAACTGTTCGATACCTTCTCCCCGCTGCGTGTGAGCAGCGAAGATGAGCGCGTTGGGCTAAATATCTCTGAGCATGGCGCCCGCACCGATTTACTCGACCTGTTCAACGTCATGGATGCCCAGTCCCGCACCGGGGACATGAGTTTGCGTGTTCCCGTAGAACCGTTCACCGAAGTTGGCTTAATCGCTGCCCGCTACAACGCCGTCATGGACGCGCTGGAACGGGCCGTCGCCCGCACAGACGTTATTGTTCGCACTGCCATGGACGGTATTGTCACCTTTTCGCAGGATGCGCTTGCCATCACCAGCCTCAACCCCGCAGCAGAAACCATCCTCGGCTATTCCAGTGCAGACCTGCACGGGCGCTCAATCATGGACTTACTGGTTACACAAGAAGGCGTGTCAGGCGTGCGAAGCACCATTCAGTCGCTCGTGCAAAGCAATCAATATCGTGAAATCAGCGGGCGGCGTGCAGATGGCACCACATTCCCGATGGAAGTGAACATTGCCGCCGTCGCCGCTGCCGACGAGAAGCTGTATACCGTTACCTTCAGGGACATCACTGCCCGCAAGCGTGCCGAAGAAGAACTGCAACGCCAGAACACCTACCTGAGCACGCTGCATGGGGTGTCCATCGCACTGATGAACCGCCTTGAACTGGAAGAACTGCTTCAGGGGATTATTGCCAATGCCGCTGGCATGATGAGCACACTGCACGGCTTTGTCTACCTCAAACATCCCTCTAGTCAGTTCCTTGAGATGCGCGTGGGCACGGGAGAGTTCGAGCGGTACATTGGCACGCGCTTGGCATTTAATGACGGGCTTGCCGGGCGCGTCTATCAGACTGACCAGGGCGCACTGATTGACGACTACAGTTCTTGGAGTGGGCGTGCGGGTGCCTACGAAGGGTTAAACTTCGGTCCGGCGATTGCCGTGCCGCTGCATTCAGGCTTTGAGCAGATGGGTGTGTTTGGCATGGCACGCCTGGTTGGAGAGCATCCGTTCTCATCGTATGACCTGGACTTGATGCAGCGCTTTGCCGAACTGTGCGCCATCGCTATGGACAACGCCACGTTGTACGCCTCCGCCCAGCAGGAAATCACCGAGCGCAAACGCACACAGATTGAGCTTGAAGAGGCAAAAGACGCCGCAGAATCTGCCAATCGTGCTAAAAGTGCTTTTCTCGCCAACATGAGCCACGAGCTGCGCACCCCGCTTAACGCCATCATCGGCTACAGCGAAATGCTCCAGGAAGACGCGGAAGACTTCGGCTACGACAACTTCGTGCCAGACCTGTCCAAAATCCGCTCTGCTGGCAACCACCTGCTCGACCTCATCAACAACATTCTCGACCTGTCCAAGATCGAAGCGGGCAAGATGGAACTCTACATCGAGCCGTTCGAAGTGGCAGAGATGCTAGATGTCGTTAGCGTCACCGTCCAGCAGCTTGTGGAAAAGAACAACAACACCTTCAAGCTGGCAGTCGCCGAGGACGTGGGCACCCTCCGCGCAGACCTGACCAAAGTGCGCCAAATCCTGTTCAACCTGCTGAGCAACGCCGCCAAGTTCACAGAGGACGGTGCCATTACCCTCAGCGCTCGCAGAGAAACCCACGGTGCGACTGCCGACGGCACCGAAGATTGGATTATCTTTACTGTGACGGACACGGGCATCGGCATGACGCCCCAGCAAATGCGCGATGTGTTCCGCGAGTTTACTCAGGCGGATGCGTCCACCACCCGCAAGTACGGCGGCACGGGGCTTGGGCTGGCGATTTGTTACCGCTTTTGCCAGATGATGGGCGGCGACCTCACCGTCAACAGCGAAGAAGGTGTTGGCTCCACCTTTTCGGCAATCATCCCTGCCGTAGTGCAAGAAGAACAGGTCGCCTACGAGGCGGCACGCAAGGAACCCAAGCGTGCCACAGGGCGCTTCGATGCGATGGGCACCAGCCGGGGCACCATGCTCGTCATTGATGATGACCCCGTTGTGCGCGACATCATCGTGCGCTTTATGACCCGCGAAGGGTTCAACGTCGTCGCGGCAGACAACGGCGGCGACGGTGTTGCACTGGCACGCGAAATCCAACCGGACATCATCACGCTAGATGTGCTGATGCCTGTTGTTGATGGCTGGTCTGTGCTCAACGAACTGCGCCAGTACGAAGAAACCGCTAGCGTCCCCATCATCATCATGTCCATGGCAGACAACCGTAACATGGGCTTCGCGCTCGGCGCAGATGCCTTCCTGGAGAAGCCGCTCAGCCGTGGCAAACTGTTGCAGCTTGTGCAAAGCTACCACCAAGCGCCCAACACCTCCCTGACTGTGCTCGTCGTTGAGGATACGGACGACATGCGCGAGATGATGCGCCGCACACTGGAGCGTGAGTCCATCAACGTGCTAGAAGCGGAAAACGGGCTTGTAGGGTTGGAGGCGCTCACCCGGCAGACACCCGATCTCATCCTGCTGGACTTAATGATGCCAGAGATGGACGGCTTCCAATTCGTAGAGGCGATACGTGCCAATGACCAATGGCGCACGATTCCCATCGTTATCGTAACGGCGAAAGACATCACCGACGAAGAACGGCTACGGCTTAATGGCTTGGTGCAGCGTGTCCTGCAAAAAGGTGCCTACGACCGCGATGCACTCCTGACAGAGGTGAGCCAGCTAGCAAATGCATACCTGCAACGCAAAACTAACCAGACGGAGTGACAATGGCAAAGATTTTGTTAGTGGAAGACAATGAAATGAACCTGGACATGCTCTCTCGGCGGCTACAACGCCAAGGCTACGACATTATCATTGCTATGGACGGTGCCAAGGGGGTGGAGCTTGCCCGTGCTGAGTCTCCCGACGTTATCCTGATGGATATGAGCTTGCCGATCATGGATGGCTGGCAGGCAACCCGAACCCTCAAGGGCGACGAGAAGACCCAGCAAATTCCAATCATTGCCCTAACCGCCCACGCCATCGCAGGCGACCGCGAAAAGTGCCTTGCCGCTGGCTGCGACGAATACGAAAGCAAGCCCGTCAAGTTCCCACAATTGTTGCAGAAGATACAAGCATTTGTTGGCGAAGACTAACCACAGCACCGCATAGAGCGCCACACTGTGCCGGGCGCAACCCCCGAACTGTCTGTATAATACGGGGCGAGTATTAAAGAACATTGCTAGGACTTTGCCATGCCAGCCCCACAAGTGATCGGGCATCGCTACCAGCTTATGACGGAGATCGGTGCGGGGGGTATGGGTGCTGTACACCATGCCCTGGATTTGCTGACCGACGAGCACGTCGCACTCAAGCAGGTGCTTTCCCCAGCACGCCAGGTTACAACCGGCTCTGTTGCGAGCGAGGAGAGCTTCCGGGTAGCAATGGCGAAGGAGTTCAAAACCCTTGCGACCCTGCGCCACCCCCACATCATTGCTGTGCGCGACTACGGCTTCGACGCGCAGCAGCGTCCTTACTTTACGATGGACCTGCTGGAAAACGCGCAAACCGTCCTGGAGGCGGGGCGGGGGCACTCATTGGATGTAAAGCTGGACTACCTGGCACAGATGCTGCAAGCGCTTGCCTTTTTGCATCGGCGCGGCATCATCCACCGCGACCTCAAGCCGGAAAATGTTCTGGTTGTTGATGGTCAGGTCAAGGTGCTGGACTTTGGGCTGTCCGTCGCTAAGCCGAGACGTGCCGCTGGCACTGCGTCTGCGACTGATGGCACCGAGGGCGATGTCATCGCGGGTACGCTTGGCTATATGGCACCAGAGCTACTCAGCCAGTCGGACGCGTCCGAGGCGTCCGACATGTACGCGGTTGGCATTATTGCCTACCAGTTGCTGACGAACACCCACCCCTTCGATATGTCCGACCCGCGTCGGCTCATTCAGCAAATCCTGACCGAATTCCCAGACCTCAGCCGCATTGATGCGAACTACGCACTGGTGCGAGTGGTGGGCACCATGCTGGAAAAAACGCCCGCCAACCGTTACCGCAGCGCCGCCGATGTGCTGGTGGCGCTCAAAGAAGCTGCCCCGCAGGACATCCCGTTGGAGACGGAGGCAACCCGCGAGAGCTTTTTGCAGTCGGTTCGGCTCGTTGGGCGGGACGAACAGGTTGCTACGCTTTCCGCTGCGCTACAACGTGCCCGCGACGGGCGTGGGGGCGCGTGGCTCATCAGTGGCGAAAGCGGTGTGGGTAAATCTCGCCTGACGGAGGAAATCCGCATTCGGGCGCTGGTCAGTGGCATGCTTGTGCTACGTGGGCAGGCAGTAGAGGAGATCGGCAGCGTATACAGCGTGTGGCAAACCGTCTTCCGCTGGGTAGACCTGCTGACAGAGCGAGAAAGTGCCACCCTACACGGGCTTTTCCCCGGAGAGCGCGGCACAAAGCAAGACAGCGCCTCTGCCGAGACGATTCAGGAGCGATTGCTCTCGCTGCTAATCGAGGCAGTTGAACAGGTGCCAGAACCCATCATGTTTGTGTTCGAGGATTTGCAGTGGGCGGGTACCGAGAGCATCGCCCTGCTGCGCCGACTGTGCGAACGCCTGAGCAACCTACCCGTGTTCTTGCTGGCGACCTACCGCGACGACGAAGCGCCAGACCTGCCCCGTCAACTGCCCACCGCCAACCACATGCCGCTTAAGCGGCTCCCGCCAGAGCGAATCGCGGAGATTAGCGAGGACATGCTGGGTGAAGTCGGTGCTCGCCCTCAGGTAATCGAGTTGCTCCAGCGTGAAACCGAGGGCAACATGTATTTCCTGGTGGAAATCGTCCGCACCCTGGCAGAGGAAGCGGGCAAGCTAGAAGACATCGGCATGATCACACTGCCGCAGCAGGTCTTCTCCGGCGGAATCCAACGCATCATCCAGCGCCGCATCAGCAATGTGCCGCTCTACGCCCGCGACTTGCTCTATGCCGCTGCTGCGTATGGTCGTCAGCTTGACCTGAAGCTGCTGGCTCACATCGCCCCCGATACAGACACGGAAAACTGGCTGCTCGTCTGCTCGGAGGCGGCAATCCTGGATGTGGACGATGACCAGTGGCGCTTTGCACACGATAAGCTGCGCGAGGCGGTGCTCGACCGTGTGCCCACCCCCGCTCGTCAAGCGCTCCATCATCAGCTTGCCCTCTCAATGGAGGCTCTATACGGCGATTCTGCAGAGCACATGAGGGCGCTTGCCTATCACTGGCGCATGGCAGCACACCCCGAGCGCGAACTACACCATACCGTCCGTGCTGGCGAGCTATCGGTGCGCAGCGGTGCCTACCAGGAAGCGATTGGCTTGATGCAGCGTGCCCTGGAACTGGCGCAGCAGTCGGCGGCAACTGATACCGCCACAGAACTGTTCGACTACAAGCGGCTGCTGGCAAAAGCGCACCTGGGGCTGGGGCAGTATTCCCAGGCAGAGGCGATCTACCGGGAAAATCTCACACAGGCGCAGCTTACCCAGCAAGAACCTGCCATTGCCCGCGCCCTGGCAGACCTGGGGCTGGTGATGGTGGCGCTGGAGCAGTACCCGCAAGCAAAGGACTTCTACGCGGAGAGCTTAGGGCACTATCGCACCCTGGGCGACGATGACGGTATCATAAGTGTGCTCAACCACCTTGGGGACATTGAATACGAGCTTGGCAACCAAACACAGGCAAAGCAGCTCTACCAGGAAAGCCTAGACCGTGCGCGGCAGGCTGGCAGTGGCTGGGGGATGGCGGGCAGCACAACCCATCCCAAGCGCCCAGTAGACACCGAAATGCTTGCCGCCTACCAGCGCGACCGTGCCGCCCTGCTGGAAATACTGAACGCCGCTCGGCGTGACGGTGACAAGGCGCTGATGGCGAGCACACTGCAAAAGCTCGGCATGGCAGAGCAGCAGGTGCAAAACTATAAAGAGGCACGTCGGCTGCTGACACTGGCGCTGGAGTCGTTCCGTGTGTTGGGCGACACTCACAATGTACTGGCGTCGCTCAATCTGTTGGGCGCACTGATGTCCCAGGCGGGCAACTACGACGAAGCGGAGGGTTACTACCGCCAAGGGTTGCAGGGTGCCCCAGCACAGCCAACCCCGCATCATTTTCAGGCGCTGCTAGGGCTGGCTCAGACGATGGCACACACCGCTCAGCATCGGCAAGCGCTCGTGCTAGCGGGCTACTTGCTGCACGCACCTACCGTGCCAGAGGAGATTATGGACACGGCAGAAAACCTTGCTTTCTCGCTAGAGGATGACCTTACGCCGGACGAAGTCACCGCCGCCTGGGAGCAGGGTAAGTCCACGCCATTTACTGACCTGCTGCAAAACGTGCTGGTACTGCAATGACCAACGCCCAACCGCTGGCAGACCGCATTCGCCCGCAAACCCTGGCAGATTTTGTAGGGCAAGCACATCTCGTCGGGGAGGGGATGCCGCTACGTATCGCTGTGGAGCGCGGCAACCTGCGCTCAATGATCTTCTGGGGACCGCCCGGCGTCGGCAAGACGACATTAGCACGCATTTTAGCCCGCAGCACAAACCGCGCCTACCACGAACTCAGCGCTGTTTCCGCTGGCAAAAAAGACCTTGCCGGCATCGTGAACCGTGCCCAGCAACCGACACAACCCCGCCAGCGCGACATGTTCAGCATGGGCGCAGATGACAATGACCAACTGCCCACTCAAAAAGGTGTGCTGCTTTTTCTGGACGAGATCCACCGCTTTAACAAGGCACAGCAGGACTTCTTGCTGCCCTACGTGGAAGATGGCACGCTGCTGCTCATCGGGGCGACGACGGAAAACCCCAGCTTCGAGGTGATTTCGGCGCTGCTATCGCGCAGTCAAGTTTATGTGCTGCATCCGCTAAAAGTGGAGGAGTTGCAGACGATCATCCGTCAGGGGGTGGCGGCGCTGGGAACCGAACTAGAGCACGATGCGTTGGATTTTCTCGCCAGCTATGCCAATGGGGACGCCCGCAAAGCGCTGAACGTGCTGCAAAACGCCGCCGAGCTATACGCCGCGCCGCTGTCGCTGCACAAGCTGCGTGATGTGTTGCAGTCCAAGCAACTGCGCTACGATAAGACCGCCGACGAACACTACGATACCATCAGCGCCTACATCAAGAGTATGCGTGCGAGCAACCCGGATGCCGCTTTGTACTACATGGCACGCATGTTAGAGGGCGGGGAAGATCCGAAGTACATCGCCCGGCGTATGGTGGTCTTCGCTAGCGAAGATGTGGGCATAGCAGACCCACACGCGCTGACGCTTGCCAACGCGGTGTTCCGCGCCGTAGAAATCATCGGCTTGCCAGAAGCAGCAATCAACCTCGCACACGGCACGGTTTACATGGCAACCGCCCCTAAAGACCGCACCGCCTACCGAGGGCTGCGTGCTGCCCAAAGCACCGTGCAGGAAAGTGGCAACCTGCCGATCCCGCTAGGGCTGCGCAACGCCCCCACCCAACTGATGAAAGACATGGGCTACGCGGGCGAACTCGGCAGTGCCCCAGATGACCTGCTGCCGAATGCGCTCAAAGGCAAGCGCTTCTACGAACCCGATGACTAGGCGGTCGTCCACAGGTGGCGGGGTAGGTGGGAAACCTCGTTCTGCGTCACCAATCGCACATCGCCGTTTTCCTGCACCAGCAGCCGCGTAATGCTGCCGTTGTACACATCCATCTGTGTCCATAGGTGCAGCGGCGCACGCATCGCCCGGATGATGAAGTAGCGGATGACGTTGCCGTGGCACACCAGCACATCGTGCTCGTCTATGCTCCCCTCGGCGGCTTTGACATACGTCTTGTACGCATATGCCATCCGCACCCGGTGATGTGCCACCGTTGCCGGGGTGATGTCGCCATACTGCTGCTCAAAGTATTCGCGGTTGCGCTTGGGGATGTGGTAGACCGCTTCGCACAGTACGCGGTCTTCGCGGTAGGGGACGTTTGGTATGCGGGTGGCGATCACCTGAGCAGTGCCAATTGCCCGGCGCAGGGTGCTTGTAACAAGCTGTGTGACCGGGAACTGCTGCGCGATCACATCTGCCACATATTCTGCCTGCTCACAACCCATTGGCAGCAGGTCACCGCCGCCCGTTTCACTGTTGTTTCGATCGTGCTTGCCGTGCCGTACCAGTGTGATAATACGCTCTGCCATGGTTGTTTTTCCCCGTTTACGTTTTTGATCTCTCCTTGACGCCAATGTTACTCTATTCCTTGCGGAAAGCACATTATTTTTTACGACGTTTTATGCGAACTCACACTTTGTATCAAAGTTGTAAAGAAAAGCACGGGTTTACCGGAAATTTGTATGGGAAATGATAGGGGATCGTGCCAGCATCTTAATGGAACGCTCAAGTTTGTTCTGCGGCAGATGAGCCGGGTAGGGCGGCTGTGCGAGGTGGGAAAGGTCGTTGTTGCCCGACCAGGAGGCAGAATGCTAGTAAAAAACCTACTATATGATAACGCTGGTGGGGGCAATCAGAGGTGTGTGATTCGTGCAAGTTTTTTTCCGCACAGGTAATCCTTGCGGGTGCCGAACAATCAGGAATGGCTCTGCGTATATCACGGAGCCATTCTAACGAGCTAAAAAATTGTCGTGAACAAAAATCTACAAAAACCTACAAAGGTTAAGGAGGTTAGCGAAAATAAAGTCGTGAACAAATCAAGCAAATAACTGTAAAAACTGGAAATCAGTTAAAATAAAGTTGTGAACAAGTTTTGTGACACATGAAACACAGTAGATAATGCATTTTGGTATGATGCATTATCTACTGCTGTACTACGCTACGCATATCAAATCACTTTAGTTATAAGGGGACATCCTACCTGTAAGGTGCTGGACAACGCTACAGGGATTAGTCCTGAGATAATATTGCTGCGCTGTTACCAAGCGACACATCTTTGTTTCCTGCTATTCCTTTGAATTTTCTATTCTCCCACGCTTTTCGGTAATAAGTGCTTATATTGTGTAGCCACCCCAATTGTGAATGGAGCCTGCCATATCTATCATAACGTTTAGCCAGTCTATAGTATTGGAGAACTTGAATCAGGTATGTGTCAATGTAAGCTATCGCCTGTCTGGATTCTTCGTTGAGGTTTTCCTCGTACATTTGATCTGCGTGGATTTGCCATAGCATCTCTATCTTTTTGAGATATAAGCGAGAAAGATGATAGTAAAGAATTGACCTACCCTGATCATATCGAATGCCTCGTTTCAGGAATCTTTCAGCAATAGATAAATATTTCAAATGATATGGATGATCTTGATTGCTATCTAACCCTATATTTGAATCGGGGTTATCGCCGAATGCCTTAAAAATGTTTATATGATTTATTGTCTGTAAATAGGGTCTAAAACCCCTGCCTTTCAGGCAGGCAGTTTT
>CAYVGI010000153.1:3468-11494 GCA_964451095.1 uncultured Anaerolineaceae bacterium | reverse complement strand
TTTACTGGTTTTTACCTCATCTTGCTCCACATACCCTAATACCTGAGTAGTTACCGATATTTCGTCTCCAGATCGTAGTTATCTGCGATCTGGGAGGGTTCACAAAGGTCAGATTCTTTGATATGTCTGTAACACAGCACGAAATATGCACCAGAACCATACTCTTGGGGCTAGACACGGTGACAGTCTCTTCAACGACATCCGCAACGGTATTGGGATGGGTGATAGCCGATGGGCGCAGATATGTGTGAGGCTATGTGACGCGGAATGCCACAGGTTGGGGTGATTGCTACACAAAGAGACCCTCATGATGAGGGTCATCTGTCACTCTAAACTATCTATTAAGGTACGGGTTTACTCGGTCGGCGTGGGTATCGCCCCCAACTGTTGCATCATGGTCATGACATCGGCAAGCATCCAGTGCTCGGCAATCATGTTGTCCTCAATGCGATAAACAAGGGCGATGGGAATTTCCACTTCAGCATTGGTTGCTGGAATGCCAGCGAACTCGCCTTCATGGGTTCCACGGAACGTCACATGAACAAAGACCTTGTCACCTTCTGCAAGCATTTCCTCAACGATCAGTTCGTACAGTGGGAAAGCTTCCTCAAACATGGCAATGTGATCCATGAGTTCCTGGTCGCTTTCAGCGATATACTGCTGCTGTAGGCTTAATGGTTTTTCTTTGCCGCTAATTGCCTCAAGATACTCGGTAATCAATGCCTTGTTGGCTTCAAGAGATGGGTCAGTCACGTCCTGCGCCAGTAAAATCACAGGACTAACTGCCAGCACTAGACAAAGACCTAACCACATCAAATAGCTTAGTTTAAACATGGAAAGCCTCCTATTACTGTAAATAGTTCTAATAAGCTGTGGTTCACCAACCACAACATTATTTGCTCATTCAATGCACATAAGTCTATAGTTGGAACGATAATTAAAAAATAGTGCTAGAGATTTTTCTGCTACTTGCTGATTGAACATATAATAAAGACTTAGGTTTACAGCAGAGAGCATTTAAACATCTCTTACAACAATCAAACTCCTGTTGTGTGTTTTGGTTATATTGACTACGTCACAGGTTAGAAATACCATGTGTCAACTCCGTAAAAGTAAAAACGCCCACAATATGCGGGCGTCTAAGAACGTGGAGCGAATCTGGCGAAATTGCCGGGGTTAGAAATCCATTTCCGGGTCCATCATCGGAGCCGCTTTCTTTGGCTCCGGCTTGTCTGTGACCAGCGCCTCTGTCGTCAGAATCATGGCGGCGATGGAGGCAGCATTTTCCACCGCGCCACGTGTGACCTTCGCCGGGTCGGGCACACCTGCCTCGATCATGTCCACATATTCGCCTGTCATGACGTTGTAGCCGATGCGCGGGTTCTTCTTGCTCTTCTGGGCGCGGCGCACGTTGTCAATAATCACCGCCCCATCTTCGCCAGAGTTTTGCGCGATGCGACGCATGGGCACTTCCAGCGCACGCCGCATGATCGCCACACCGGTGTTCACATCCTCGTGGTCGAAGCGCAGTCCGTCCAGGGCGGCTACCGCGTTGACGAGGGTCACACCACCGCCCGGCACGATACCGTCCTCAACCGCAGCGCGGGTCGCGCTCAGCGCGTCCTCAACGCGGTGCTTCTTCTCCTTAAGTTCGGTTTCGGTGGCAGCGCCGACCTTTATCACCGCGACACCACCGCTCAGCTTCGCAAGCCGCTCCTGCAACTTCTCACGGTCGTAATCGCTGGTGCTGTTCTCGATTTCGGTACGAATCTCTCGGATGCGCCCTTCAATGACTGCTGGATCGCCTGCGCCGTCGATAATGGTTGTGTCCTCTTTGGTGGCAACCACCCGCGCCGCCTGCCCCAGGTCAGCCAGTGTGACTGATTCCAGCTTGCGCCCGACTTCCTCGCTAATGACTGTACCGCCCGTCAGAATTGCAATGTCGCGCAGCATCGCCTTGCGGCGGTCGCCAAAGCCCGGAGCTTTGACCGCCAGCACATTCACCACGCCGCGCAGCTTGTTCAGCACCAGCGTCGCCAGCGCCTCCCCGTCAACGTCCTCGGCGATAATCACCAGATCGCGCTTGCCCGTCTGGATGAGCTTCTCCAGCAGCGGGATCAGATCCTGGGCGGCGCTGATTTTCTTGTCGTGAATGAGCAAATACGGCTGCTCCAGCGCAGCCTCCATTGCTTCGCTGTTGCTTACAAAGTATGGGCTGATGTAACCCCGGTCGAACTGCATCCCCTCGACGTACTCCGTTTCGAAGGCCATGCTGTTGCTGTCCTCAACCGTGATAACGCCGTCCTTGCCAACTTTGTCCATCACACTGGCGATTAGCTCGCCAATCGCCTCATCCTGGGCGGAGATGCTGGCGACCTGAGCGATCGCCTCGCGGGTGTTGACTGGCGTCGCCTGTGACGCGATGTGCTCGGCGACTTTTTCTGCCGCTGCCATAATGCCGCGCTTGAGCAGCATGGCGTTGGCACCTGCTGCTAGGTTCTTCATCCCCTCCCGCACAATCGCCTGTGCCAGCACGGTTGCTGTCGTGGTGCCGTCGCCGGCGATGTCGTTGGTCTTGGTGGCAGCCTCCTTGAGGAGCTGCGCGCCCATATTCTGGAACGGGTCGGGGAGTTCAATTTCCTTGGCGACGGTAACACCATCGTGGGTTACCGTCGGGGCACCGAACTTCTTGTCGATGGCAACGTTGCGTCCCTTCGGACCCAGCGTGGTTGCCACGGCATCGGCAACCGTGTCCACCCCGCGCAGCATCTGCTCACGGGCGTAACGTTCAAAAACAAGCTGCTTTGCCATAATCGTTGCTCTCCTTTAAGTTAAGAAGCGACTAACTCAGATTCAACAATGCCCAACAGGTCAGATTCCTTCATGATCAACAGCTCCTTGCCGTCGATCTTGACCTCGGTCCCGGCGTACTTGGCGAACAGTACGCGGTCCCCTACCTGCACATCAAGGGGCGTACGCTCGCCGTCCTCGTTGCGTACGCCAGCACCGACGGCCAGGATTTTGCCTTCTTGCGGTTTTTCTTTGGCGCTTTCTGGCAGCACAATGCCGCTGGCAGTGGTTGTGTCATTCTCGATGGGTTCAACCAGAACACGATCATGGAGCGGACGAATATTCACAGACATCTCTATTTTTCCTCCGGGGCGATGCCCACAAATATGACGATGTAATTTAGCAGTGTTTGCGTTGGACTGCTAATCTATACTTGCAAATGTTACGCAATTTCACGTTTTCGTCAAATGTTTCTATCACGCTTCATATGCAAGTGCTAAATCCGCCTGTGTCGAATCCGTAACACACCCGCCAATAATCTGTAACAGGGCAATGTCAGAATAGAAAAAGCACCTTTCATCTGGAGAAGAAGCATTTCGTGATGACCCACCGCCTTCGCCGACCTGCCACACCCTATCGTGCTCAGATGAACACGATGACGATACTGCGTGATTACGGCGCACTAACCCTTGCTGCTGCAATTTCCGCAGCATCCGCCATTGTTTACATGATTCCGTCACAGATCGCCCCCGGCGGGCTGTACAGTATTTCTATTATTATCAACGCGCTGTTTGGCACGCCCGTTGGCATGATCACCCTGCTGCTCAACATCCCGGTGTTCTGGCTTGGCTACCGGATGCTGGGTGGATGGGAGCCAATGACAAAGACCGTCTACTTCATCGTGGCGTTCTCACTCCTGCTGGATTTTCTTATCCCAATTCTGCCAACGGGGGGCATTAGCAATGATCGTTTGCTCAACGCGATCTTCGGTGGGGTGTTCAGTGGTATCAGCGGGGCAATGTCCTACAACGTGGGCGCAACGGGCGGCGGCACCTCAACGCTAGCACGCATCCTACAAATGAAATGGGGACTGCCCATCAGCGCGGGCAGTCTTTACCTGGACGGCGCGATCATTGCTGCTTCGGGTTTTGTGTTCGGTCTTGAGTCTATCATGTTCGCCGTTGTGGTCATCATCATCTATGGGGTCGTGGCGGACTACGTCCAAGAGGGTCCGAGCCTGATTCGTATCGCCACGATTGTCACCGACAAACCCGCATTGGTGAGCGAGTCCATCCTGCATGAACTGGGACGTGGCGTGACCGGTTGGGAGGCAACAGGGATGTACACTGGTCATGTCCGCCATGTGCTGTTCGTCACGGTCAACCGTGCCCAAGTGCGTGACCTGCGCCGTGTGACATCAATGGCTGATCCCGATGCATTTGTCGTCGTCGGGCATGGGCATGTTGCCTACGGTAACGGCTTCAAAGTATCTCGTCCCACCCTTAACCCGGAGACAAGCTAAAAGATGCAAGAGATTGAACCCATTGAGGAACCTCCCTCTATTCCCACAACGCCGCGCCCGTCACGCTGGGCAGATGTGCCCGATAAAAAGTGGAACGACTGGCGCTGGCAGCTCGCCAACCGCCTCAACACGGTCGAGGACTTTGCCGTGCTGATTGACTTGACCGACGAGGAAATCGCCGGGCTGACGGCGGAGGGGCGCTTCCGCGTGGACGTGACGCCCTACTTTGCCTCCCTGATGGACCCGCACGACCAGGCTTGCCCGGTACGCCGCCAGATTATCCCGCTCGGGCGGGAACTCAATGCGTTCAACGGCATGATGGCGGACAGCCTCGCCGAGGACGCGCACAGCCCGGTACCGGGGCTGGTTCACCGCTACCCAGACCGGGTGCTGATGCTCGTCACGACGCAGTGCGCTAGCTATTGCCGTTACTGCACGCGCAGCCGCATCGTCGGCGACCCGTCGCAGACGTTCAGCCGAGTTGATTTTCAAGCGCAGCTCGACTACCTGCGCCGTACGCCCGAAGTGCGCGATGTGCTGTTGAGCGGGGGCGATCCGCTCGCGGTCGGTCCGAAAGTGCTGGAGACCATCTTGCGCGAACTGCGCGCCATCGAACATATCGAGATTATCCGCATCGGGACGCGGGTGCCGGTGTTCACTCCGCAGCGCATCACGGACGACTTGGTGGAGATGCTCAAGCAGTTCCCGCTGCTGTGGATGAACATCCACGTCAACCACCCGAAGGAAATCACGCCGGAACTATCTCGTGCGCTGGAGAAACTGGCGTTTGCTGGGATTCCGCTCGGCAACCAGAGCGTCCTTTTGGCGGGAATCAACGACAGCGTTGCTGTGCAGCGCGAGCTGGTGCGTAAGCTGGTGCGCAACCGGGTCCGCCCATACTACCTGTATCAGTGCGATATGGTGAAGGGCGCGGGGCACTTCCGCACCACCGTCAGCAAGGGGATCGAGATTATCGAGGGGCTGCGCGGTCACACCAGCGGCTATGCGGTGCCGACCTATGTCGTGGACGCGCCGGGCGGCGGCGGCAAAGTCCCGATGATGCCAACGTACCTCATCAGCCAGGGGGCGGGCAAGGTCGTGCTGCGGAACTACGAGGGTTTCATCACCGTCTACGAGGAACCAACGGATTATCAGCCGCCTGTGGCAGCACCCGATATGACGGCTCAGGCGGGGGTATTCGGCTTGCTTAACGGTGACGCCGACACCATCAAGCCGGAGGGCTTCGACGAGACGCACTGGCGCGGCGGGCAGCCGCACCGCCTGAATGCGGACAAAACCAAGTGGCTGCGGCATGGCAACCGCCCGGACCAGTTTGTGGTTGTGTCCCCCCAAGAGCAGACCGAAGACGACCATTTGTTACCCTTGTAAGGTAATGAACGAAACAACATAGGATCTCATGAATGCTACAGGACAGTTTGTTTATCGTGCTGGGGCTGCTCGGTTTGTACGGCGGGGGGACGTTGTTCGTCGGCGCGGCGGGGGCACTTGCCCGGCGTCTGGGCATGTCCGCTCTGATGGTAGGGTTAACGGTAGTTGCCGTCGGCACCTCCCTGCCAGAACTCATCGTGAGCCTCGGCGCGGCCACAACCGGGCGCAGCGAAATCGCGCTGGGCAACGTAATCGGCTCCAACATCGCCAACATCGGGCTGATTCTCGGCATCAGCGGGTTGATTTTGCCGCTGGCGGTGCATGTACGTGTGCTGCGCCGAGAGTTGCCGATCATGGTTGGGGTGTCCGTATTGATGCTGGTGTTGGCGTTGAACGGCAGCCTGAGCCGACTCGACGGCGGTATTCTGATTGGCGGTCTGGTCGCTTTCCTGGCGTGGACGGTCATCAGTGCCCGGCGGGAAACGGTCGAAGTGGATGCCGGTGACACCGCATCGGATGCCCCGCAGTGGTTGCTGCTGTTGTCGCTTATCGGGGGGCTGATGCTGCTGCTGGTCGCGGCACGTCTCACGGTGGATGGCGCAACCAGCGTCGCACGGGCGTTCGGCGTCAGCGAGTTGGTGATCGGCATTACGCTGGTGGCGGTCGGCACATCGCTGCCAGAGCTGGTCACCTCGATCACCGCCGCGCTCCAGAAACAGAGCGACATCGCCGTCGGTAATGTGGTCGGGTCGAACATCTTTAACCTGCTCGGCATACTGGGAACGACCGCGCTCGTCAGCCCGGTTCCCGTCGCGCCGGGTGTCGTACGAATCGATGGCGTGCTAATGGTGGGTTTTTCCGTGCTGCTGCTGCCGTTCCTGCTGGACCGCAAGCTGGGCAAGCTGGAGGCGCTGCTGTTTCTTGTGCTTTACCTGGGATACACCGGATTTCTCTTTGTCGGTCGTTAGGTATATGTTGAAAGGGGACCTGACTTGCTCAGGAGTTATGTCTCGTACCATCTGGTTGGCGGCAACATCACCGCCGCCGTCCGCGTCTACACCGAGTTACCGTGTGCTGGTCATCGAGGACGACCCGCTCCTGCTGGAAAGCCTGGTTGAACTGCTCGCCCTTCACAATCTCACGGCGCTGGGTGCCTCGACCGGGCGCGAGGGCATCGACAAAACCCGTGAGCTACTGCCGGATTGTGTCCTGATTGACCTGACCCTGCCGGATATGACGGGGTATGCCGTTCTGAAACAGCTCAAGCGCGAGCCGGCAACCACCGAGGTTCCCTATGTGATCGTCTCCGGGTACAGCGGACTGGAAAATCAAGAATTGGCGCTGGAACTGGGCGCGGCTGCCTATATCACAAAGCCGTTCGACACACCGAACCTGATTAACACGATACGCCAGGTCATCGGGAGGAGGTGACAACATGCCAACCATACTGATTACCGACGATGACACAAACTACCGAGCCAACGTTCTCGAACTCGTTGAACTGTGGGGCTACAACGTTGTTTCGGCAGCGAATGGTGAGGAAGCGCTGGCGCAGATCGAACAGCAGCGCCCGGACCTGATTCTGTGTGACTTGGACATGCCCGTTATGGATGGGCTGGAGGTGCTGAAGTGCGTTAAAGGTAATCCAGCTACCGCCAGCATTCCGTTTGTGCTTGTCACCGGGCGCACAGACGACGAAACAAAAAAGCGCGCCATCGCCCTGCTGGTGGATGCCTACATCACGAAACCGATGAACATTGACGCGCTACAGCGGCTGGTCGCCGATCTGCTGGCGTCGTCGCAAGGAGAAAAGTAAATGCGTATTGCTGTATTGGCGAATCTAAAAGTGAACGCGCCGCCGCGGGGCACCACCGATGACGCCTGGGATGACCTGGACAGCCCCGACACGGTCGAGGCACTTGTTGGTGCGCTGGAACGCGGCGGACACCGGGCGGCGTTCTTCGAGGCGAGCCTTGCCCCGCCCCACAACCTGATCGACCGGTTGCGTGAGTATGACCCAGATATCTGCTTCAACATCGCCGAGGGGCACTGGGGGGACGGACGCGAGGCGCAAATCCCGGCGCTGCTGGAGATGCTCGACATCCCCTACACCGGCAGCCAGGTCCTCACACTGGCGCTAGCGTTGGACAAGCCGATGACCAAGCGGCTGCTGTGGTATCACGACTTGCCGACGCCGGAGTTCCAGGTGTTCGAGCGGGCGGACGACCCCATAGATGGTGACCTGCTGACCGACGCCGGGGAACTACGCTACCCGCTGTTCGTCAAGCCCAGCCGCGAAGGGACCAGCATGGGCGTCACCAGCGA
>CAYVGI010000153.1:0-3368 GCA_964451095.1 uncultured Anaerolineaceae bacterium | reverse complement strand
GCCGACGAGAAGGGTGTGTACACCAACCGCATGAAAACCGTGCTGGCGGATGACTACCGCTACTATTGCCCGGCACCGTTAGACGACGCCCTGGAAAACGAGTTAAAACTGCTGACTGCTGCTGTGTTCCGCGTGACGGGCTGCAAAGACGTGGCCCGTGTGGACTACCGGCTGGATGCCGCCAACGGCAACAGACCCTACATTCTGGAGGTGAACCCGCTGCCGGGACTCAACCCCGGCATCAGTGACCTGTGTCTGCAGGCGCAGGCCATGGGCTGGACGCATGATGAACTCGTCCATGTGATTTTGAGTGAAGCGATGTGGCGCTATGGTATGATCCAATTTGGCGGTATGCATCGGCGTTACATTCGTGCCTAAAAAAGAGTGCTAACCCCCTGATTCAAAGCAGAAGACAAAGGAACGTGATGAAATTCGAAAATGTTTCGAAAAAGCACCTGAACGACATGGAAACCAAGGTTATTGGGCTAATTGAGGTGATGCGCCGGGCAAAACTGACCGACGATCCGCTGTTTGAGACGCTTCGCCAATTTGAAAAAGAGCTTGGTGACGTCCGTCGCAAACGGTTTGAGGAATCGACGCCGGAGTACAAGGGTTATTGATTTGGTGAGGTGGCCAGGCGCAGCGTGACCTGTGTGCCCTGCCCCACAACGCTGTGTATGGCAACCGTGCCGCCGTGTCGCTCGATGATGCCCTTGACCAGCGCCAGCCCGATGCCGCTGCCGGGGACATCACGGGCAGTCCGGCTGCGGTAGAGGTCTTCCCAGACATGCGGTAAATCCTCTGACGGCACGCCCCGCCCGGTATCTCGCACCTCAATTACCACGGTATCCCCGTCAAGCCGGGTACGCAGCGTAATCATGTCGCCTGTCATAGTGAACTTGATGGCGTTGTCCAGCAGGTTATAGACCGCCATCGCGAGTAAATCCGGGTCGCCCTGCACGGTCGGCAGGCGAACCAGTTGATAGTCCAGATATCGCCCCTCTATTTCGCCGTTGTCCTGCACGATGAGCAGTGCCTCCTCCAGCACACCCGCCAGGTCAACCGGGATACGCTCAATCTCGCCGTGCTCCAGCAAAGCCAGCTTGCGCAGGTCACCCACCAGTTGCCCGATGCGGTTCACCTGCCCGCGCAGCCCATCGCGCAGGGCACGGCGCTGCTCAATATCTTCCGCTGCCTCCAGGTTCGCGAGTGCGACCTGCAAGGCGGTCAGCGGATTTTTGAGTTCGTGGTCCAGCCGCTGCAAAAAGCGGGTGCGCTCCTTCGCCCAGCGGTCCGCCTGTTCGGTTTCGGCGCGTCGTTGCAGCACGTCTAGCCAC
Organism: uncultured Anaerolineaceae bacterium; assembly: GCA_964451095.1. Classification (GTDB taxonomy): domain Bacteria; phylum Chloroflexota; class Anaerolineae; order Aggregatilineales; family Phototrophicaceae; genus DAOTTY01. The sequence continues at coordinate 2,031 of CAYVGI010000153.1, read as the reverse complement.
TTTCTAAGCGCGAAGGATACGCCCACAATCGCGATAAGCGCAAGAACATAACCTCGGATTCGTCTCACAACTACCGTTCGACCTCCCCTACAAAGCGATAGCCCTCACCTGGCACCGTTTCGATGTACGTGGGCTGGGCCGGATTGTCGTTCAGCGCCTTGCGCAGCTCCGCGATGCGCGTATCGACGGCACGCTCACCTGCCGGGTAGTCCCAGCCCCACACCACGTCCAGCAGCCGCCCGCGCGTAATCAGTTCGTCGGGATGCGTCATCAGGTATTCCAACAGCGTGATCGCCTTGGGCGTTAGGGAGAGCGGCTGCCCTGCCAATTTGACGCGACGCACCTCCCGTTCCAGCACGAGCGCGCCACAGACGAGCCGCTGCACAGCAACCAGCGATGGCTTCCCGGCTTGCACCCGTCGCAGCACACTGCGAATCCGCGCCACCAGTTCGTAGGGGTCGAAGGGCTTGTTGATGTAATCGTCCGCGCCTTCTTCCAGTGCCATCGCCCGTTCCAGCGACGTGCCAACCTGTGTTAGCAATATGACCGGAATCCAGTTGTCCTCTCGTCGCAGCCGTCGCAGCATCTCACGTCCGTCGAGTCGGGGCATCACCACATCAGACACGACGATGTCCGGTGCGAAAGATGCAACTTTTGACAGCCCCCGTTCGCCATCGCCTGCGACTGCGACCGCATAACCGGAGCGCTCCAATAGCGGTGCGAGGTTTTCAGTGATCGCGGTGTCATCATCCACGAGCAGGATTTTCGGTCTGGTATCGCTCATCGGTGTTTCCGTAGCAGTTATCTGGTTCAATTGTACCGCCTGAACACAAACCGGGGGACACAGTTCGTTGAATATGTCCCCTGTGGTTGGTCCTACTCCGCTATCAGGTAGGTGACCGTCACCTGCACCTCGACGGAAAGCATGCCCTCCGCAATTGGTGCGGAATCGGCTCCGCCGCCCAGGCCACCAATGCCGTTTTGCATGACGGGCACGAAGCTCACACCCTCGGCGATGTTCACTACCTCACCGAGTTCAACGTCCAGTGCCCCGGCGATCTGCTCGGCACGAGCGCGGGCATCGTCCAGTGCTGCCAGCCGTGCTTCGTTAGTCATGGCATCATCATTGGCAATGCCAAAGGTCAGCCCGTAAATGCTGTTCGCCCCGGCATTGACCGCCGTGTTGATGACCTCTCCTGCCCGGTCGATCTCACGCACGGTCACGTTCAGCGAGTGCTGCGCGTGGTATTCGCGCTCGCCCGTGGGCATTCCAGTCTCACGATTGAACTGCTCACTCCAGTACAGGTTAAAGCTTGACGTCTGGATGTCACCATTCGCGATATCAAGCTCGTTTAGCGCCCCACGGATGGTTTCGATCTGTGTGTTGGCGTTCTCATAGGCGGTGCCGGGGTTCGTATCCACGACATCCACCCCAAGTTGAATGTTGGCGAGGTCCGGCGCGCCGGATGCACTCCCCACGCCATTAACTGTGATTGTTCGAGACGAGCCGGCTACAGTCCCCTGGGCCTGTGCCGTCGGTTGGAACACGGCAAACGCAATGATACTGCTGATAACGCCCAGCAGCACGACAACTGACAGCATCCGTACGATGCGATTGTTCTCTTGCATGGTGTCCTCTTCCTCAAGGTGTTTGTGAGCCTGATGGTTCACTGGTTTGAGTATATGTGCTTCGTGTTCCTGAATATTTTACGCTGTGTTACCAATCTGACATGGGCGGTCACGAAGACGTGACTTTCACGCGAATGTACGGCTTTATTTGATCTATGCTCTCCTATGTATTTTATTTAATATTAATCAATGATAATGCTTCCTGTACACCCATTTTTCCGTGTCTGTTGCGTGTAATTTACACTGTAAAGGGCGTCCCTCAACCTTGAGCTGCTCCACTTCGCTCAGCTCCAGCCCGTTGCTCTCCTCGCTTACCTGGTACCGCTCTCGCCACCGGCTCAGTAAGCCTGACGACATCCCCAACTCGCGCTCAATCTGGGCATCGCTCTTGTCGCTGGTCTC
>CAYVGI010000152.1:0-11621 GCA_964451095.1 uncultured Anaerolineaceae bacterium | reverse complement strand
TTGCACCATCACGTCACTGTAGAAGAACGTGAAGCCCACCGTCAGCCAGAAGAACACGAACCAGTACGTAAAGCCGGACTGGTTGCCGAACTGCTGCGTTAGCCCCGCAGTGAAATCGTTTTGGGGCAGCAAGCTGAAGATAATCGCCGGGAAGGTAATCACGCTCTGGCTAAAGATGAGCGGGATCATGCCCACCGGGTTTACCTTGAGCGGGATGTAGGTGCTGGCACCACCATACTGTTTACGCCCGCGCACACGCTTACCGTACTGCACGGGGATTCGTCGCACGCCTTCTTGCACGAGCACAATGGCGATGATGCTTATGGCGGTAATCCCCAGGAAGATGAGGATGTTGTAGAAGCGGAACGCGCCGCTGGTGTTGATCATCAGGTTGATGAACTGCTGCGGGGCGACTGCCACAATGCCCGCGAAGATGATGATGGAGATACCGTTGCCGATACCCTGCTCGGTAATCAGCTCTCCTAGCCAGATAGCGAACATGGTGCCCGCCGTCATGGTGACGATAACCGTGATCGTCAGCAGGGGTTCACGCCCAAAGCCGGGGATGATCTCAACAGGCTGACCGCCGTCACCTGCAAGGATGTTGAAGATGTTGATCTGCGCGACGGACTGCAACACTGCCATCGGGATGGCGAGGTAGTACGTCCAGCGCTGGATTTTTTCCTGACCGCCCGGCTCACGCTGGATTGCCTCTAGCTGCGGGATAACGGGTACCAGCAACTGGAAGATAATCGACGCGGTGATGTAGGGGTACACCCCGTTGGCGATCACGCTAAAGTTCGCTACTGCCCCGCCAGAAAGCAGGTTCAGCACGCCGATGAGACCCCCCCCCGCAGAACTGTTCAGCAACTGTTGTAGTGCGCTGCGGTCTACGCCGATGACAGGCACATGCGCCGCAAACTGGTAAATCACCAAAATCAGAAATGTGAAAATGAGCTTGTTTCGCACGTCCGGCACGCGAACGGCATTGCGAACTGCCTGTATCATGTGGGAATACACCTCAGCATGTTAACTGTCTTTAAACAATGCAGACCGAGTGTACCACAAAACTCGGTCTGAAATATGGAGGCGAGATTACTCTGCCATGGGTGGGTAGCGTTCCATCTCCTGCTCTTTCGGCAGTCGGCGGATGGTCGCGTGTAGCCCGGTGATGCGCAGCGGCAGTTCCGTTACGGTGCCGCCCTTTGCTTCGATCTTTGCGCGGGCGCTCTTGGTAAAGCGGTTTGCCTTCACCGTTAGCTTCTTGCTTAGCTCGCCATTGCCCAAGATCACAACCGGGTTGCCGGACTCTCGGATGAGACCGCGTGCCTGCAAGCTGACGGGGGACACTTCCTCACCGTCCTCAAATGTGCGCTCCAGCAGCCAAACATTGACTTCCTGGTAGTCTTGGCGGAAGGGGTTGTTAAAGCCGCGCTTGAACGGCAGGCGGCGTACCAACGGTAGCTGACCCCCCTCGAAGTATGGTCCCTTGCCGCCGCCGCTGCGTGCGCCCGTGCCCTTGGTACCACGACCGCCCGTTTTACCGCGCTTACCCGAGATACCGCGTGCCACGCGGACACGCTTCTTTTTGCTGCCCGGTGCCGGGCGCAGGTCATGTAATCGCATGGTTTGTCGTCACTCCTAATCGACACACTGGGCATATGCGCTGCCCGTTGTGCCTCGCTTCTCGACGTGTAATGGTAGTGTATGGGGGTTTAGAAACGGATTGTGCGTTTTATCACAATTTTCTAACGCCCCAGCACGTTATTCTTCGAACTCTTCGACCTCAACGAGGTGGCGAATCTTGTTCACCATGCCCCGGATCATCGGTGTGTCGCTGCGAACCACTTCTGAGTGCAGCTTCTTCAGCCCCAGTGTTTCTGCCTGTTGGCGCTGCTTCTTGTTGTAACCGATGGGGCTTTTGACCAGCTTGATGCGCAGCTTGCGTTCTGCCATTAGCTATCCTCCCCACGTTTGCGGGCGGCGGCTTCCGCTGCGACCTCACCAGCAGTCATACCCTGCTGCTCTTCGCGCTCTGCCTGCTGCTTTTCCTTCACGTTCTCGATGGACGCCCGCTGCTGGTGCAGGGCGGCACGCTCCCAAAATGGTAGCACGTCTTCTACATCTTTACCGCGCATTTCCGCAATCTCACGCGGGGAGCGCAGCATTTGCAGCGCCTCGAACGTTGCCATTGCCACGTTGAGCATGTTGTTGCTGCCCTGGCTCTTGGTCAGGATGTTGTTGACCCCGGCGGTTTCCAGCACAGCACGCACAGCACCACCGGCAATCGTGCCGGTACCGGGCGATGCCGGCTTGAGCAGCACCTGTGCCCCGGCATAACGGGCGGTGACTTGGTAGGGCACGGTGCCCGTTTCCGTCACTACCACGCGCTTCATGTTGCGGCGGGCGCGGTCTGCTGCCTTGCGAATGCTATCTGGCACGCCACGTGCCTTGCCCACGCCCACGCCCACGCGCCCGTTGTTGTCTCCGACGACGACGACGGTACGGAAGGCGAAACGACGCCCCCCCTTAATCACCTTGGCGACGCGGGCGATGTCGATGACGCGCTCGTCTAACTCTTCGCGATCTTCGTCGCGCTTCTTACGGTTGTTCTTGCTATTACGATCTCGACCCATGAAAAATCTCCTAGAACTTTAGCCCTGCCTCGCGGGCGGCGTCTGCCAGTGCTGCCACGCGCCCCTGGTACATAAAGCCGCCGCGGTCGAACACAACTTGTTCTACCCCTGCTGCTTTGGCGCGTTCTGCCACGATCTGCCCGACCAGCTTGGCTGCTTCGGTCTTGTCCATCTCCGCTGTGATCTTCTTCGCCACTTCGCGGTCAATCGTAGACGCGGAGGCGACCGTGCGCCCCGCCTCGTCGTCGATGACCTGGGCGTAGATATTCGTCAGGCTGCGGTAAACGTGCAGGCGGGGGCGCTGTGCGGTACCACTCACCTTTGCACGAACGCGGCGGTGACGGCGTTTGCGTGCTGCGTATTTCTTCTTGCCTTTGATGTCTGCCATTTTTCACTCCGTGATGCTGTTGGCGCTGCGGGATGGGTGGCGCCCATGCCAAAAAACCCCGACGCGCATTGCCAACAGCAAATCGCCTAATACCTTACTTCTTACCTGCTTTACCCGCCTTGCGGATAATGCGCTCGCCCTGGTAGCGGATGCCCTTGCCCTTGTACGGCTCCGGCGGGCGCAGTTCACGGATGTTCGCTGCGACCTGCCCGACGATCTGCTTGTCGATGCCGTCAATGTGGATCATGCGCCCACGGCTTTCCTTCGGCACATCGAACGAGATGTTGCTGCCCGGCGGTGGCTCCACGATCACCTCGTGAGAGAAGCCCAGCTTCAGGTTCAGGTTGCTGCCCTGTACCGCCGCCTGGTAGCCCACACCTTCGATTTCCAGCGTGATGCGGAAGCCCTCGCTTACACCCGTGACCATGTTCGCTACCAGCGCACGGGTTAGCCCGTGCAGTGCCCGGTGGCGCTTTTCGTCGCTGGGGCGCTTGACCACGATGTTGCCGTCTTCAACGGCGACGGTCATCTCGTGGTGGGCGCTCATTTCTAGCTCGCCCTTGGGTCCTTTGATTTTGACGATGCTGCCGTCTACCTTGACATCCACCTTCTGTGGAATTTCGATTGGTTTGTTGCCAATACGAGACATTTGCCTGCCCTTTCTTAAGCCGCGCCGCGTGCTACCACACGTAGCACAGCACTTCACCGCCGACGCGCTGGCGCCGTGCTTGGTCTGCGGTCATAACGCCCTTGGGCGTGGTAACGATGGCGATGCCCGCGCCTGCGAGCACACGCGGCAGTTCCTTACGCCCACGATAGATGCGGCGCCCTGGCTTGCTGATGCGCTCGATGTTGGTAATCACGGGGCGGCGGTTGCGGCGGTCACCGTAGTACTTCAGCGTGATGGTGATAATCGGGAAGCTGCCGCCCTCTTGCACCTCATAGTCGGTAACGTAGCCCTCTTCCTTCAGGATGCGGGCGATGTCTACCTTTAGGCGGGAGGACGGAATATCAACCGTCTTGCGCCCGATCATCAGCGCATTGCGAATGCGCGTTAGCATATCTGCGATTGGATCGCTCGTAACCATTTCTGGCGACCTCCTACCAGCTTGACTTCGTTAAACCAGGAATTTCGCCTTTTAGCGCCATTTCGCGCAGGCAAATGCGGCACAGCCCGAAGCGGCGGTAGTACCCGCGTGGGCGCCCGCACTTCTTGCAGCGGTTGCGCACCCGTACATCGTATTTGCGCTTTTTCTCGCGCTCTATCATTGATGTCTTAGCCATAATTGCTCCTTATTTCCTGCCGTGTGCCGGGGGCATGTGTGCTGCCCTGCCCGGCGGCGGCGCTTTTGTTATTTGTCCCGGAAGGGCATACCCAGCAGCTTCAGCAGGCGGCGCCCTTCTTCGTCGGTTTCTGCCGTGGTGACCACGCTGATTTCCATGCCTAGTACACGGTCAACCTGGTCAATCTGGATTTCTGCGAAAACCAACTGCTCACGCAGACCGATGGTGTAGTTGCCACGTCCGTCGAACGTATCGGGCGAGACGCCACGGAAGTCGCGGATACGCGGCAGTGCGATGTTAATCAGCCGATCTAGCAGGCTCCACATGCGCTCCCCGCGCAGCGTCACCTTGATGCCGATGGCACGACCTTCACGCAGCTTAAACCCTGCGATGCTCTTGCGTGCCCGTGTGATGACGGGCTGTTGCCCGGTAATCAGGCGCAGGTCGGTGTTGGCACCGTCCAGTATCTTGGGGTCTTCATTTGCCTCGCCCGCGCCGATGTTGACAACGACCTTGCTGATGCGCGGCACCTGCATGACGTTGGCGTATTTGAACTCGTCCATCAGCGTCGGGACGACAACGTCCTGGTACCTCTCGTGGGTGGGGTTAAATGCCATCACGCACGCTCCTACGGATTATCAATGTCTGAGTCACATTTTTTACAGTAGCGCACCTTGAAGCCGTCTTCGTTATTGTGGAAGCCGACGCGCGTGCGCTGGTCGCAAGAGGGGCACACCACCATGACGTTGCTTAGGTGCAGCGGGGCGGGGATGTCCACGATCTGCGCGGGAACCCGCTGCCCACCAGCGCCTTGGCGCTCCTTCTGGTGCTTTTTGGCAATGTTCATGCCCTCTACGACCACTTTGTCCTGCTTCGGGATGACCTTAAGCACTTCACCCCGGTAGCCTTTGTCCTTGCCGGCGATAATCTCGACCGTATCGCCGCTTTTTACTCGTTGCATGGTTATGTGTTCCTCTTGTTAAAGCGTTTCCGGCGCGAGCGACACAATCTTCAAGAAGCCCTTCTCGCGCAGTTCACGCGCTACCGGACCGAACACGCGGGTGCCACGCGGGTTGCCTTCATCGTCGTTGAGGATGACGGCGGCGTTGTCCTCGAAGCGTATCGCGCTCCCGTCCGGGCGGGTGTATTCCTTGTTGGTGCGCACGATGACCGCCCGCACAACCTGGCTCTTCTTCACGCTGCCCTGCGGAGAGGCAGACTTCACCGTGGCGACGACGACATCGCCTACGCGCCCATATTTTTTGCGGCTGCCGCCCAACACGCGGATGACCAGCAGTTCGTTGGCGCCCGTGTTGTCTGCCACCTTCAGGCGAGATTCCGTCTGGATCATGACTCGTCGTTCTCCTCATCGGCGTCTGCCTCGTCGGCAGGCGTGTCGTCGGCGGGTGCCTCGTCAGCAGGTGTGTCGTCATCGGTTGCATCGTTGCTGCTGCTCACGGCGGCGGCGTTGATGTTCTCCGTCTGCTCGATCCCGATTTGCTCTACCGCCTGGATTTCCGCCTCGTCGGAGATGGACTCCACCACTTTGTTGCCTGGGTCCACGAGCACTTCTTCTACTGCCCAGCGCTTGCGCTTGCTCATCGGCTTGCTTTCTACAATGCGCACAATCGCGCCAATCGGGATGGCGTCGGTTTCATCGTGCGCCAGCACCTTTTTGGTAGAAATCAAGATTTTCTCGTAGATGCGGTGGCGCTTACGCTGTTCGATCTCCACCACAACCGTCTTCTGCATTTTGTCACTCACGACGCGACCTTGCAGCCGCTTACGATTATTCGCCATCTGCCTCGTCCTGTTCCTGTTCCTGCGCCGCTAGCTGCTCTGCAAGCTCCCGCTCGCGTATCACCGTTTTGATGCGGGCGATGGTGCGCTTGTTGTAGCGCAGAAGGTTTACGTCTTCTAGTTGTCCGGTCGCCTTTTGGAAGCGCAGCCGATAGAGTTCTTCGCGCAGGTCCTCCAGTTCGTCCATCAGCGATTCATTGCTCATGGCGCGAACTTCGTCGATTTTCATCACCATAACTAAGACACCTCCTGACCGGAGATCGGGTCAATACGCTTGACAAACTTGGTGCGGATGGGCAGCTTGGCAGCGGCAAGGCGCAGCGCTTCGCGTGCGATTTCCTCGTCGGTACCGCCCATCTCGAACAGAATGCGCCCCGGCTTCACCACGGCAACGTAGAATTCGACCGAACCCTTACCCTTACCCATGCGGGTTTCTGCCGCTTTTTTACTAATCGGCTTGTCCGGGAAGATGCGAATCCAGATTTTGCCGCGACGGCGGATGTAACGCACCATCGCACGGCGGCACGCTTCGATCTGGCGGCTGGTGATCCACGCGGGTTCCAGCGCCTGCAAGCCGTACTCGCCAAACTGGACGCTAGAGCCACGGTACGCTTTGCCCGTCATGCGCCCACGGAACTGCTTGCGGTATTTCATGCGCTTTGGCATTAACATGCTTGGTTTCTCCTCAAACTTGTGGCGGCAGGCTACCTACTGACGTAAGCGCCGTCTTCGCCCTCGTTCTGGTCGTCTGGCAGGATGTCGCCCTTGTAGATCCACACCTTGATGCCAATGCGCCCGAAGGTGGTGAGTGCCTCTGCCGTGCCGAACTCTACGTTGGCGCGCAGGGTGTTGCGGGGGATGCGCCCCTCGCTTTGCCACTCGCGGCGTGCCATATCTGACCCGCCCAAGCGCCCGCCAACCTCAATGCGGATGCCCTTCGCGCCCTGGCGCATTGCCTGCCCGATGGCACGCTTGATGGCACGGCTGTGCCCGATGCGCCGCTGGAGCTGGTCTGCGATGCTTTCTGCCACGAGCGTGGGGTCTAGGTCAGGCTTTTCGATCTCTTGCACTTCGATCTTGACCTTCTTGCCCGTCTTGCGCTCCAGCACGGCACGCATATTCTTCACGCTTTCGCCCTTGCGCCCGATGACAATGCCGGGGCGGGCGGTGTGGATGTAGACGACAACCTGGTTCGGGAAGCGCTCGATCTCGATGCGAGCGATCCCCGCCTGGGATGCGTCTTCTACAATGTAATCGCGGATCATGCGGTCTTCGTGGAGCAATTCCACGTAGCGGTTGCCCTCCGCATACCAGCGTGCGTCCCAATCGCGGTTTACCTTTAGCCGGAACCCGATCGGGTGTACTTTACGTCCCATAATGTTCTATTCCTCGCCTCGTTCTTCGAGTATCACCGTGAGGTGAGCAGTGCGCTTGATGCGCGGCTTGTAGCGCCCGCGTGCGCCTGCCTTGTACCGCTTCATAGAAGGACCTTCGTCCGCGAAGATGCGGTATACGTATAAGTCCGCGCGGTCCAAGTCGAAGTTGTTTACCGCGTTAGAAACGGCGCTGTGCAGCGTCTTGTAGACCAAGTCTGAGCCTTTTTGTGGCATGAACTTGAGCACAGTAAGCGCCTGGTCTGCATCCATGCCGCGCACCTGGTCGCACACTAGGCGCAGCTTTTGCGAAGAGATCGGCAAGTGTTTGGTGACTGCCCGTACTTCCATCAGTAGTGCTCCTCGTTACCGTCTCTTCTTCTTCTCTTCAAAATCGTGCCCCTTAAAGGTGCGCGTCGGGACGAACTCCCCCAGCTTGTGCCCCACCATGTTTTCACTGATGTAGATGGGCACGTGCTTGCGCCCGTCGTGAATGGCAATGGTGTGCCCCACCATTTGCGGGAAGATGGTGCTGGCGCGGCTCCATGTACGGATCACGCTCTTCTTCCCGCCCTCGTTCATCTTTTCTACTTTCGCCAGCAGTTTCGGGTCTACAAAGGGACCCTTCTTAAGCGAACGTGACATGTGTGTACTGTCCTTTCTTCTCTAACTTTCCGGGTCTTCCGCCTGTTATCGGCGGAAAACGCGGCTAGCGGCGACCGCCACGGCGGCTACCACGGCGGCGCACAATGAAACGGGTCGTGCGCTTGTTGCGGCGGGTGCGCTTGCCCAGCGCTGGCTTACCCCAAGGCGTCTTGGGTGCCTTCATGCCGATCCCCGTACGACCTTCACCACCACCATGAGGGTGGCTGCCGGGGTCCATCGCGGTACCGCGCACAGACGGACGCCAGCCCATCCAGCGGCGGCGACCCGCCTTACCCAGCTTGATGTTGCCGTGCTCTGTGTTGCCGACCTGCCCGATTGTCGCCATGCACTCCTCATGGATGAGCCGCACCTCACCGGAGGGCAGGCGCACTTGCGCGTACTTGCCTTCTTTAGCAACCAACTGTGCGGACGCACCAGCGGAACGAGCGATTTGCCCGCCCTTGCCCGGTGTTAGTTCGATGTTGTGAATCGCCGTACCGAGCGGGATGTCCTTCACCTTGAGCGCGTTGCCGGGGCGCAGGCGAGCAAGCTCACCGTTGCCCAGCACGTCGCCAACCGTTACGCCAATGGGCGCGATGATGTAGCGCTTTTCGCCGTCTTCGTACTGCAACAGCGCGATGCGGGCGGTGCGGTTCGGGTCGTATTCAATCGCAAGCACCTCTGCGGTGCAGTCGAACTTGTTGCGCTTGAAGTCGATAATGCGGTAGCGGCGCTTGTGCCCGCCACCACGGTGGCGCACCGTCACACGACCGTAGTTGTTACGCCCGCCCTTCTTGCGCAGTGGCTCGGTCAGCGAACGTTCGGGCTTGCTCTTGGTGATTTCGTCGAACGAGTGCCCGGTCATATCGCGCCGCCCGGCGCTGGTGGGCTTGTAAACTTTGACTGCCATCGGTTCGCTTCCTCTTAAACGTTAAACAACTCGATCTCGCCCTCGCCATCCTGTAGGGTGACGATAGCCTTCTTCCATTGTTTGGTACGCATGTACCAGTTGCGCCCGCGCCGCCCGCGCTTTGCCGGCATCACCATGGTGCGCACCTTCTTCACGCGCTTCTCGAAGATGATTTCGACCGCTTCTTTGATTTGAATCTTGTTCGCGCGCGGGTGTACCTCGAACACGTACTGGTTGAGGTCGTCTGCCTGCACGGTGCTTTTTTCCGTGATGACCGGGCGGCGCAGGATGTCGTAAATGTGGATGTCTTTCGCCATTACTCAGCCTCCTGTACAGGTTGGGCATCGCCCCAAATGCTCGTGACCACTTCTAGCGCTGCCAGCGGCATAACCACCTTGTCGTGGTTGAACAGGTCGCGGATGTTGAGGTACTGCGCGTCAATGACGGTTACATCTGGCAGGTTGCGGGCGCTGCGGTAAACCGCACCGTCGCGTGCCTCACGCGGCAGCACAATGCAAGCGCTTTGCGTGCCGGCGACTGCCTGCAACAACTGTGCCATCAGCTTGGTCTTCGGCTCGTCTAGCGTCAGGTCGTCCACCAGCACAAGCTGTTCGTCACGCACGAGTGCGCTTAGCGCACTGCGCATTGCCTGGCGGCGCATCTTCTTCGGCATGGACTTCACGTAGCTGCGGGGCTTGGGACCGTGTGCGATACCCCCCCCGACGAAGATCGGCGCGTTGCGAGAACCGTGACGCGCACGCCCGGTGCCCTTCTGGCGGTAAATCTTGCTTTTGCTTAGCTTCACTTCGTAGCGCGTTTTCGTCTTGTGGGTGCCCCGGCGGCGGTTCGCCATCTGGCGCACGTATGCCTGGTGCATTAGCCCCACATTGATCTCCGCGCCGAAGATCTCCTCCGGCAGGTCGATCTCATTGATCGGGCTGCCGTTTACGTCAATCACTGGGAATTTCATCGTGTGTTCGCGTCCTCTATACTTTCGCTCTTCGGCGTGCTGCTATACGGGCTTCGCCTTGTGGGCACGCCGGATGAGCACGATGCCGCCCTTGTGACCGGGCACGCTGCCGCGCACGGCGAGCAGGTTCTTCTCCGCGTCGATCACTTCTACGCGCAGGTTTTGCACCGTGATGCGGTCGTTACCCATGCGCCCACCCATGCGCTGCCCCTTCAGTGTGCGCCCCGGTGTGGCGCACATGCCGATGGAACCGGGAGAGCGCTCGCGGTCGGACTGACCGTGTGTTTTCGGGCCGCGATTGAAGTTGTGGCGCTTGATGGTACCCGCGAAGCCACGCCCCTTGCTCACGCCAACGACATCAACCATTTCGCCTACGTCGAACACATCGACTTTAATCTCCTGCCCCTCTTCCACGTCTACCTGTTCGTCCCGCGTGCGGAACTCTCGCAGGTAGCGCAGGGCCGGCAGGTTGTTGCGCTTCAGGTGCCCAAGCTGCCCGTTCGTCAGGCGTTGGGGTTTGGTCGCGTCGAAGCCAAGCTGGATTGCCGTGTAGCCGTCGCGCTCTGCATCGCGCACCTGCGTGACGAAGCAGGGACCTGCTTCGATGACGGTGACGGGAACCACACGCCCGTTTTCGTCAAATATCTGGGTCATGCCCACTTTTTTGCCGATGATACCCTTCATCGTGTCTACCTCGTGCCTTTAGCAGTTGTCAGTTTTTCGTTGTCAGTATTCAGTTGCCAGCTAACGGGTTGGTGGTTGTGCACCTACGCTTGCCGTTCAAATAAGTGCCTACTGATAACTGCCCACTGATGACTGTCTACTTGTTATATCTTGATTTCGATGTCTACCCCGGCGGGCAGGTTCAGGCGCATAAGCGCGTCGGTGGTCTTGCTGTCCGGCTCTAGCACATCTATCAGCCGCTTGTGTGTGCGGATCTCGAAGTGCTCTTGCGAGTCCTTGTCGATAAACGGGCTGCGCCGCACCGTGAACCGCTCTACCCGTGTGGGCAGCGGGACGGGACCGACCACCCGTGCCCCGGTGCGCTCTGCCGTTTCTACAATCCGCTTAGCGGACTCATCCAGCACACGATGGTCGTATGCCTTCAAGCGGATGCGAATTTTGCTCTTCACCATAAATCGTTCCTCGTTGCTGGTTACGCCAGCGGTTGTTTCTTGCAGGTTTTGTCTTCACTGGCGTGCCGCGTACCGCGTGCAAACCGGGTTTTTGGCAAAATGATACCGGGGTACGGGTACGTCCCCCGGCATCAGACGTTACATACGTTATGGCGGGCAGGGTGAACCTGCCCGGTTGATAGCGCCAACTTACTCCAGGATTTCCGTAATGATACCCGCGCCAACGGTCAAGCCGCCCTCACGGATAGCAAACTTAGAACCCTTTTCCAAAGCAACCTGCGTGATGAGTTCCACGTCCAGGTTCACGTTGTCGCCCGGCATCACCATCTCTACGCCGTCTGGCAGGGTGATGGTGCCCGTTACGTCCATCGTGCGGATGTAGAACTGCGGGCGGTAGCCACTGAAGAACGCCTTGTGACGCCCCCCCTCGTCCTTCTTGAGGATGTAGACCTCGCTGCGGAACTTCTTGTGCGGGGTGA
>CAYVGI010000151.1:0-11738 GCA_964451095.1 uncultured Anaerolineaceae bacterium | reverse complement strand
ACTTCCCCACAGTGGGGCACATGCTGGCGTTCATCTACACGCTGGACGACCCGGACATGGTTGGGCTGAACCCGGAAGTGGCGCACGAGCACATGGCGGGGCTAAACTTCACGCACGCGGTTGCACAGGCATGGGACGCGGGCAAGCTGTTCCATATCGACCTGAACGACCAGCTATTCGGGCGCTATGACCAAGACTTCCGCTTCGGCGCGGATATGCTCAAGCAGGCGTTCTTCCTGGTGAAGTTCTTGGAAGATGTGGGCTATGACGGCAGCCGCCACTTCGACGCCCACGCCTACCGTACCGCCACCTGGGACGATGTGAAGGCGTTCGCACGTGGCTGTATGCGGACGTATGTCATCCTGAAGGAAAAGGCAGAGCATTTCAACGCGGACAGCGAAATCCAGGCGCTGTTGCAGGAAATCAATGCGGATGACGGCACCTATAGCTACCTCAGCAGCGGCTACAGCGCGGATGCCGCCGCCCGCCTGCGCGATACCGCGTTTAACCGGGCGGCGTTGGGCGCTCGTAACCTGCCATATGAGCAGTTGGATCAATTGACGAACGAGCTGCTGCTGGGTGTGCGCTAGCCCACAACAACCCGGTCTGGCGTGCGGTCTTCCGGCTGCGTTGCGTTGCCCAGCACTGTCTCTCTGACGTGTTCCCACTCTGCGGCACGGGTGGGCGGCAGCGTGTGGACCGGAATCCGGCGCGTCAGTCCGTCCCAGGCGAGGTTCAGCGCCAGCAGCGGGTTGTAGATGCTGCCCTGCGGGATGATTTCCGCGTTTTCAATAGCATGGCGCAGGTCTGCGGCAGTGCTGCCGGGGAACAGCGTGTAGGCACAGCCCAGGCTGCGGATGTAGTGCGCGTCGCTGCCGGCGGTTTCCGGGCGGTTTGCCCAGCGGCGGTTGTTGTAGCGCGTGAGCGGGTTCATGAATAACTCTGTGGGTGTGCCGTTGACCACTTCCACGGCGTCGAACGGCACATCGCGGATGTGTTCACGTGCACCGCGCATGCCATCGTCGCCCAGCAGCTCCAGCACAAACGAATAGGGGTGTACGGCAATTGCCAGCCCGCCCTGCGCGTGGATGCGCTCAACAGTTTCTGCGGCGCTTAGCCCCTTGGGAATATCTTCTTCGATGAAGAGCGCCACAATGTCACAGTCCGCAGATGTAATCTCCGAGCCGAGAAGGACTTCTAGCCCCCCAAACTCGTCGGCAAAGTGTTGGGCGTAGGCACGGGCAACGCGGCTGCCCTCCATCGTATCGTGATCAGTGACGGCGATCACGCTCAGGTCGGTGTTTGCCGCTACATACTCCACCAGTGCCTCCGGTGTCATCAGCCCATCGGAGTAGGTGCTGTGCATGTGCAGGTCTGCTTTGCTGTAGTGCTGCGTCAAGTTGCTCGCTCCGTCGCTCATTTTACATGGCATTTGTGAAACTACCCACTACCCACATTGTAGTCAACTCGCGCCGGAATGGGAGACGATTACAAGGGGATTTCAACGTTTATGAATGATTTTTCATGCGCTGGGGGCACTCTCAGGCAAACACGATAGCACAATGGCGACCCAGACATTAAAATCGGTTTGTGATTCTCCTCACAAGCGGGGAGTTCACACAATTTAAGTTGACCTTCAGGGGGCAGAACAATGCCGCTTTACTTGCAGGCACTTTTCGCCGTACTGCCGATTTTGCTGGCCGCAGGGCTGCTTGTCGCGTTGGGGTGGCCCGCCCGGCGGGTAATGCCGCTGGTCTATTTGGTGACGGTTGTCGTTGGGCTGCTGGTGTGGCAAATGTCGTTCGTGACGGTTGTCGCGTCTACAATACAGGGGCTTTTCATCACATTTGACATTTTGCTGATTGTGTTTGGCGCGATTTTGCTGCTGGCTGCGCTCAAACAATCTGGCGCAATTCCTGTTATCCGGCAGATGTTTGTGGACATCAGCCCAGACCGACGCATACAGGTGGTCATCATCGCATGGCTGTTTGGGTCGTTCCTGGAGGGCGCTTCTGGCTTTGGTACCCCGGCGGCGATTGTCGCGCCGCTGCTGGTCGCGCTGGGCTTTCCGCCGATGGCATCGGTCATGATCGGGCTGATGGTACAAAGCACCGCCGTGACGTTCGGTGCGGTGGGTACGCCCGTGCTCATTGGCATCACGGGTGGGCTGGAAAGCCCCGCACTGGACAGCCGCCTGGATGCCGCCGGGCTGACCTTCGCCAACTATCGGCAGATCATCACCGCACAGGCGGCGGTTATCCACGGCATTGTGGGGGTACTCATGCCCACGCTTATGGTCGTGATGATGACGCGCTTCTTCGGGGAGAAACGCTCCTGGACGGAGGGGCTATCTATCTTGCCGTTTGCGTTGTTCAGTGGGGCGGCGTTTACCGTGCCGTACATGCTCACGGGGGTGCTGCTAGGACCTGAGTTCCCGTCGCTGTTGGGGGCGCTGGTGGGGTTGTTCATCGTTATCAGTGCGGCGCGGCGTGGGTTTCTCATCCCGGCACAAACCTGGGACTTCCCGCCGCAAGAGCAGTGGCAAGACGACTGGCAGGGCAGCATCGCTGCGGAAACACCGACAATCGAGCGCACAAACGCGCTGCCGTTGTGGTTGGCGTGGCTCCCCTACGGACTGCTGGCGGTGGGGTTGGTTATCACGCGCCTGCCCGCGCTGGGGATCGGCGTGTGGCTGCAAAACGCGCTGCGCCTGGAGTGGAATGCGATTTTGGGCACGTCTATCTCCGCCTCCACGACGCCGCTGTACCTGCCAGCGGCGGTGCTTGTGCTGGTGGTGCTGATTACCGTTTTCCTGCACCGGATGCGCCCGCCACAGGTTCGCGCTGCGTTCTCAGAGGCAGGCAGCATCTTGCTGAGCGCCGGGTTTGTGCTGGTGTTCGCCGTGCCGATGGTGCGCGTGTACATCAACTCCGGGGTGAATGCTGCTGCGCTGCCCAGTATGCCGATTGCTATGGCGGAGTGGACAGCGGCGAATGTGGGCGCGGTGTGGCCCCTGTTCGCGCCGACGATTGGCGCGTTGGGTGCCTTCATCGCGGGCAGCAACACCATCAGCAACTTGATGTTCAGCCTGTTTCAGTTCAGTGTAGCGGAGCGCCTGTCTATATCCGGTACGCTGGTGGTGGCGCTGCAAGCGGTGGGCGCGGCAGCAGGCAACATGATCGCCATCCACAACATTGTGGCGGCGGCAGCGACGGTCGGGCTTTTGGGGCGGGAGGGTGCCCTGCTGCGCAAAACCGTGATCCCCACGCTGTACTATGTGCTGGCGGCGGGTTTGTTGGGGCTGGTAGGCGTTTACCTGCTGGGGATTGGCGACCCGCTGAGCGCTACACCCGCGCCATAGTGGGGGGGAGGGGGCATGGTGCTGCCCCCGGTGCCGCCCTAGCCGCTGGTGGCGTCGGTGTGTAAGCCGAAGATTTCGTCAATGCGGGCGATGTGTTCGTCGCTCAGCGTGACGTCTGCTGCCTTTGCGTTGTCAATCACCTGCTCTGGGCGGGTTGCCCCGGTGATAACGCTGCTCACGCCGGGGTCACGCAGTACCCACGCCAGTGCGAGCTGCGCCCGTGTGCAGCCAAGCTCATCGGCGATGGGTTTGAGCTGGCGCACCTTTTCCACATTGTCCTCCTGGACGTAGCGGTCTGCTGCCCAGCTTTCCCGCCCGAAGCGGCTGTCCTCCGGGATGCCGTCGTCGTACTTGCCGGTGAGCATCCCCATTGCCAACGGAGACCAAACCACCAGCCCCACGCCACGCGGATGTGTGTACGGCAGGATGGTCTGCTCTACGCGCTGGCGATGCAGGATGGAATACTGTGGCTGCTCGGTTTTGGGCTTGTGCCAGCCGTAGCGCTCGCAAATTTCCACTGCCTCCACGATCTGTGCGCCTTCCCACTCGCTGGTGCCCCAGTAGTGCACCTTGCCCGCGCTGATGATGTCATTCATGGCGGCGGCAGTCTCTTCGATGGGTGTTTGTGGGTCTGGGCGGTGGCAGAAGTAAATGTCGATGTAGTCGGTGCCCAGCCGATCCAGCGATTTGTCGATGCTTTCCATAATGTGCTTGCGGCTTAGCCCCCGGTCGTTGATGTCGTCGCTCATGGGACCGAACACCTTGCTGCTGATGACGAGCGTCTTGCGGGGGTACTGTGCCAGCACCGCGCCCATCTGCTTTTCCGCCTCGCCGCGCCCGTAAACGTCCGCCAGGTCAAAGAAGTTGATGCCGTGCTCGTAGGCGGTTTCTACCACAGTGCGGGCGGTGTCCTCTGCTACCTTGCCCTCACCGTAGTTGATCCATCCGCCCAAAGACACCACGCTGACTTTCATGCCAGCGTCGCCTAGTCGTCTGTACTGCATGTGTGCTGCTCCTGTGTGGATGAATTCCCACAGAGTGTAACGCCGGGGATGGGCACCGCCCAAATGCTATTAAGCAGGTGCCCATGTTGGTGCGGCTGTGCCTACCACTCGCTCACGGCAGCATAGTCCCCGCTGACGTAATGCCCCGGCTTGCCGTCGTATTCGATCTCATACCAGCCGTTTTGCTCGCCCAATACCACGAACACCACATCGGTTGCCACGGTCCCCACCCGGTTGTGATTGGTGCCCGGTCCGGTGCGGACGTTGAGCGGCTCGGTTGCTTGCAGGTAACGGCGCGGTACTTCATCAACGGCATTTGCCTCGGAAGCCTCTGGCGCGATGTATGGCTCTGCCAGCAGCGTTTGGATAGCACTTTCGGTCACGTCGTACTTGCCCTCCCCGATGTGCAGATACCGTATGTGCCCCTGCTTGTCGATGAGGTACATGGTGGGCCAGTAGCGCTGGTTGTACGCGCCCCAGGTGGCGCGGTTGTTATCTTGCGCCACCGGGTAGGTGATGCCGAGCCGCTCAATCGCAGCGGACACGTTGCCGAGGTCGCGCTCGTAACGGAACTCCGGGTAGTGGTCGCCAATGACGACCAGCCCGTTTTCCGCGTAGGTTTCGTGCCAGCTTTGCACATATGGCAGCGTGCGGATGCAGTTGATGCAGTCAAATGTCCAGAACTCCAGCAGCACCACACTACCGCGCAGGTCGGCAAGGCGCAGGGGCTTTTCGGTGTTCAGGAACACGTTGTTGCGCAGTTCTGGCGCGAGTCCCCGGTCGCGCAGGTGGGGTGTGCTGCTTTGGGCAGATGCGTTGTGTGTCGCGCTGGTGAGCGAGATGCCCGCGAGCAGCGCGGCAACTAGCAGGTAGTTTCGCATGATGTTGTTGTCCCCTAGTCTCAGTCTGGTTTGGTGATTTCTCACCCAATTGCATCATATCAGCGAGTGACGTGCGGGGATGTAGCTGCGGCTACATTGCGCGGGACTATCCGCTGAGGAAACACAACCTTAACCCCCACCTGCTAACGTTCGGTGTACACTACAGCTACACAACGTAGCCGGTACATGGAGGCAACATAACCCCGTGGACAACAACCCCAAGCCCCAACGCAACATGGAAGTGCTGGCAGTCATTGGATTTGTGCTGCTGGTGCTCGCACCGACGCTGCTGCCTAGCTTTTTGCCGTGGGTGCAGCAGGCAAGTGCCAGTTTTGCCGCAGCGTCCATGCAACTGATCTTCGCTGGAGACCCGCGGGACGTGACCGGCGATGGTTTCATCAACATAGCGGACGTAAACATGGTTATTTCAGGTATTGGCACGCTGGTGCCGCCAACGATTGTGCCCACGTCACCCACGTCTGGAACGCAGGTTTTCTTCCCGACGAACACCAGCACACCAACTGTTACCTTTACGCCCACGCGGACAATGACGGCAGATTTCGAGTCAACTGCTACCTTTACGCCCACGCCGACGTATACCTTTACGCCCACTGCTTTTACGCCCACTGCTACCTTTACACCTACGCCGACGTATACCTTTACGCCCACTGCTACCTTTACACCTACGCCAGAAGATTAGGATGAGGATGACGGTGGCTTTTTTACTGGCGTGGGCTGACCCGCTGTGACTTTATACAGCAAATGGGAACAGCGCTGACGACGTTATGGTATCCTCTAGGAAAACGCATTAGCCACAGGGGATACCGAACCATGGGCGCAGACGACCACCGCGAGAAAGCAGGCACTGACCCGATTGGCATCGGCATTGTGACCGTGAGCGACACGCGCACACCGGAAACCGACGCCAACTATCACTACCTATCCGAGCGGCTGGAGGGGCTAGGGCACTTCATCGCCGCCTACGAGATCATCAAGGACGAGCCAGATCAGGTTGAGCGGGCGCTTAATGCCATGGCGCACCACCCCACCGCCCGCATTATCATCTTTAACGGCGGCACGGGCATCGCCCCGCGTGATACCACCTACGATGTCATCAGCCGTAAGCTGGAAAAGACCTTGCCGGGCTTTGGCGAGTTGTTCCGCATGTTAAGCTGGGAGGAAGTGGGCGCGGCGGCAATGCTCAGCCGGGCGACGGCGGGCGTGTACCACGACACAGTGGTGTTCTCCACGCCGGGCAGCACCAATGCCGTCAAAACCGCCGTGGAAAAGCTCATTATCCCAGAACTCAATCACCTGGCGTGGGAGGTCGTGCGCCGGGCGTAAAATCTGCGTGGGTTCTGTGTATAACACTGTTGTCGGTCTGGTTTCGGCAGAGGTTTAGCGTCCTGAACCTCAGACGTAACGGCGCTACGCCTCTAGTTGAATTTCTGCTTTAGGGTTTGCCGAACAGTGGTTGATAGGTCGGGGATGTCATCGTCAAATGCACCAATAAACGCTTCTATTGCATCTGCCGGGGATGTGCGATTTTCGTAGGCATCCAGCAACTGTTCAACGAGCGCTTCAGGAGATTTGCCTTCACGTTCTGCAATACGCTGGATGCGTTGGGTCAGTGGGTCGGGTAACGTCATATCGCCCTCGTTTTCGGGTTATTTGTGACGGTGTATGTACTGATGAAGTATAGCATGCGAATCTGTCTGCGAAAAAAGGTATCTCACACATGGCAGCCGACACAACCAACCGTACACAGGAACCAGCAGGAAACCGCTTTCTCATCACCTGGGCGCTGCTAACGGCGCTGGTGGGCGCGGCGATGACCATCCCCGCATCACACGGGTTCTATTTCTTCCCGATGCTGCTGTTTGTGGGGCTTGCCGTCGGGATCGTTCAGTGGGTGCTGCTGCGTGCGCGTGTGCCCGGTGCCTGGCGTTGGATCGTTGCATCGGCGTTGGGGTGGGTGCTCGCGCTGGTTATGACGGGCGGCACGTTGTACGGCATCGGGTGGCTGAGTGCTAGCAGGGCACAACAGCTATCCGTATCGCTGTCGCTGCTTGTGATAAAGACGTTGGAGGTGTTTGTGTACACGGCGCTGTTCGGCATCTTGGCAGCGGCACAGGCGATTGTGCTACGCAGCAGAGGGTTGCACGCCGGGCGCTGGATACTGATGAACATCGTAGGCGGCACATTGCTGGGCGTGGCGCTGCAACTGGTGTGTGGGGCAGTTGGCGTGGACTTGTTCAGTACGTGGGTGCTGCTCTCGGAGCAAGCGGCAATTTCGAGCAGTTTCTGCGTCAACATCGGGCTGACGATCCCGCGCTTGCAAACCAACGAGCCGATTTTTAACTGGTTGCCGCTGTCGTTTGCAGCGCAGGCGGTGGGATGGCTGGTTTACAGCGCCGCGTCAGCGTGGGGCATTCGGTACGTCATATCTCAGTAGGGGGCAAGGTGCTGCCCTGCCCCCCGAGGTCTGATCCTGCCAAACTGCCGTGCGCGAGCTACGGAGCGCAGGCGACCTCGACCCAGGCGCCCTGGTTACCGCCAGTGGGGATGAGTACCCACAGCCCGTCAGCGCTTAGCCCAACGGTGGGTGCCTCGCCAGCATAGCCCGGACCCGGAATGCGGTTGCCGAACGGTGCGTCGAACAGCGGGCAACCGGTAATCACACGGCGGCGTCCGTCACCGGGGATGGGTGCGGGTGCTGCCTGCCCCAGTTGGATGAAAGCAGGCACGCCCTGCCCACTGAAGAAGTCTGGACCGCCGAGTCCATCATCCTCGTCGTCGTCGCTACCCCCGCCGCCGCCATACTGCGCAGAGACGATGCTTAGTTCCGAGTAGGGACGACCTACGAATGCAAATACGGAGAGGGTGAAAACCCCCAACAGCAGGAAAATGAAAAAGCGTTTGGTGTTCATAAAAGTGTCCTCGTTGGCACATTACCTTAACAGCGACCATAAGCCTGTCGCTTACCTCTATTATGGTATCCGTTCGGCACGCAAGGCAATACAGACAGTAACGATTTAACCGGAATTCTTACCATCTCCGTACAAGCCCCAACAGCAACTGGTACAATAGTCCCGGCACGGTGCCGCCACAGTGTACAATGGTGCCATCCCCCCAAAGCTTGTTGTTTCGTCAGGTAGTGCCCATGCAACAAACGCAACCCCCTCCATCCGCCGCGAACATCCTCACAAGACCCGATGTTGAGATGGATACGTTTCTCCCTGGGTGGGCACGCCGTTCGAATCCCGTTGTTAAACGTGCACTCGGTCCCTTCTGGAAGCGCCTGCCGCCCGATGCCACCCTTATTGCCAAAATCGTCGCCGGGGAGTGCCTGCTGTTGGTGCTGCCTGTGCAGTTCTTGCTCACGCTCACGCTGCCGCTGGCGATGCTGGCAGTGGTGCTGATCCCGGTATTGGCGTTTTTGTACGGGCGGGTGCTGCTTGGCGTGGTGAACAACGCCGCCGCCGCCATCGTCACGGACGCGCAGCATCACACGCTTGACCTGCTGCGCATCACCCTGCTGCCCCCGGAGCATATTATCCTGGGGAAGATCGCTGCCAGTGTGTGGGAGCGTGTCGAGGATATTGATATGGTGCTCATTGGTGGCGTGCTGTTTAGCCTACCGTTTTTGCTGATTCGCTACACTGGGGGCGCTGCGCCCGGCGATGTGACGCTGTGGATGCGTGCGATTACGCTGTTGGCGATTGTGGCGTTGCCGCTGCGCGTCGTGCTGGAGCCGTTCATGTTTGCGGCGCTGGCGGTGGCGCTGGGTATTGTGCTGCCCACACGCGCTACGGTCGTGGTGACGGTGCTGGGGGGCATGGTGTTCTACTATTTGCTGCTGTTTGTGCCGCTGGCAGCACCCATGGCACCGCTGCTGCGCTTGAGCTGGGAGGTGATGCTGCCTGTAGCGCTGCCTGCATCGCTGATTGTGAGCGCTGTGCGGTTCTCACTGTGGGCAATCCAGCGCTGAGCCGCGCCCCGTGCACCCGGCAGCCGCGAGAAGTTCAGTACCATGACCAGCACAGCAAAGAAAACCAGGCGGGCACGGTGTATGGTGCGGGGATTTTGCATGGTGTGGGGGCGGCAGCAAACCGCCCCGCCTCTGCGGTAATCGCCTAGCTGTTCAGCTTGGCGTGCAGTTCCATCGGCACGGCGCTAAGCGCCACGCTAACGATGCAGGCATCTTTTGTTGCCTCTGCCATCTCCATGAACTTTGCCTCGTCCATGCCGGGCACGGTCGCGTCTACGTGCAGTTCAATCTTGCTGATCTCAAAGCCGCCGCCGTCTTTTGGCGTCAGGTGCACACGGGCGGTCGTCTCGACGCTTTCCGCCGTGATGCCCTCGCGCTCCATGCCCACGTTAAGTGCCATTGCGTAGCAGGCGGCGTGTGCCGCGCCCAGCATTTCTTCCGGGTTGGTGCCCGTGCCATCTTCAAAGCGTGTGGAAAACGAATATTGCCCTTCGTAGGCACCGCTGCCCAGTTTCAGGTTGCCTGTACCCTCTTTGAGTGTGCCTGCCCATTTTGCGGTTGCGCTGCGTACTGCCATGTTTGCTCTCTCCTGTGGTGTGGTGGATGTCTTGCGCTTGTTGCTGATGTGATGCTGACGATCATAGCGTGTGGGGCGGCGTGTGTAACTGGGAAATCATCGAATCTTTATGTCCGCATGGTCGAAAAATTGGTGTACAAAAACCGTCTGTTTTGCGTCAGTTTCGAGTATTATTGTTCTAAAGTAGAGCACCACATCCCAGGTTGAGTGAACCACCCGTGACCGACTACAGCTTCAGCCCAAAGACATCGCCGCCACAAAACCCCGAGGTGACCTATCGCCTTGTGCTGCTGGGCATCATCCTGCGCATCACGATTGTGTCAACCATGGTCGCGTTTATTTCCTCAATCGCGTTCCGTCCCAGTTACATTATCTCACTCGCCTTCGAGGTGTCCGTTTATCTGGTCACGCTAGCGGTGCTTGCAATTGCATACGAGCTGTACCGTCGTCGCCGCGTCAACGCCAGCGCGATGCTGCTGCTGTCGACGGTCAATGCTATGGGATACCTGCTCGTCCTGCCCAATGTGTTCTCCGGGTTCACACTGCCCGTCATATTGGCGACCCTGTACCTTGCAGGGGTACTGCTGCCTGCACGCTACCTGCTGCTGTTGGCGTGCCTCAATGTCATCGGTATTTTTACGTGGCACCATGTGCTGGGGGGCGCAGCTACTGTCGATGTGCTCGCGGGTGTAGTGCAGTTCATTGTCGGCATGACGGTGATCATCCATGCGGTCAACTGGTACCACTACCGTGTGCAAACCGCTCGCATGGTCACCGACCAGAAGTACGAGCGGCTTTTCACCAGCAGCCGCAGCGCCCTGGCGATTGTGGAAAACGAGCGCATCGCGGAGGTGAACCCTGCCTATCAAGAGCGCATGAGTCCGGTTCCGCGCCACCCAAACCTCACGTTAGAAGCGGTATTTGGGCAGCACACGGGCGCAATCCGTGAGTTGATGCAAACGGGCAACGAAGACCCGATTGAGATCGAGATGGCACCCCAAACAGGGCAAAGCTTCCCCGCCAGCGTGACTGTTTCCCGCATTGACGACAGCGGCAAGCGCTTCCTCGTCAGCATCCGAGACCTGACCATCTTTCGGCAGAGTGAGGAAACCCGTTTTCAGTTGGAACTGGAGCGGGAGCGCGTGCGCCTGATGCGCGACTTTATCGGAGACGCCTCGCACGACCTGCGAACACCGCTCACCGTAATGCAAACCAGCCTGTACTTGCTGTGCCGCACAGCCGGTGTCCCGGAGGGCAACCGTCACGCTCAGTCCATCCAACGTCACATTACCTACATGACCAGCATGTTTGACGATTTGTTGTCGCTTAGCAACCTGGATCGCAGCAACCAAACGCTGCCCCTGGAACCCCATCCGCTGGATGCATTGGTAGCGGAAGAGGTGCACAACGCGCAGGAGCTTGCCGCCCAGCAGGGGCGCACAATTGTCTACACCGCGCCGGAGGCGACATGGCAGGCAAGCGTGAACCCCACCGAGTTCGCCCGTGCGGTGCGCCAACTGCTGACGAACGCCATTAAATACACCGAACCGGGCGGGCGCATTGAGGTGTATTTTGAGCACACCCCATCGGTTGTTAGTGTTTGCGTGCAAGACGACGGCATTGGCATCCACCCGGATGAGCTGCCGCACCTGTTCGAGCGCTTCTACCGGGCAGATGGTGCCCGCAGCACCGATACAGGCGGCATGGGTGTGGGGCTGTCCATCGTGCAGCGGGTGATGGAGACACACGGCGGCACCGTCACGGTAGAGAGCACCCCCGGCGTCGGCAGTTGCTTCCGGCTGAATGTGCCCCTTACCGCAGATGGCACGGGGCTTCCGCAGTGGGAAGATTCCCATAAAGTGTTATAAATGAATTGAACGCACCACCCACTGAAAGTGGGTGGAATCATCTGCGACTGAAAGTC
>CAYVGI010000150.1:0-11775 GCA_964451095.1 uncultured Anaerolineaceae bacterium | reverse complement strand
AGCACGACATCGAAAATGGCAGACCCCTTCCGCGCGCCGGCAAGGTCGCCGGTCTCCAGCGCCGGTTCATAGGTCATGCCCAGCTGCGCCCCCGAGGTGGCGGCCTCCGTCAGGGCCGGGGCGGACGCGAAGTTGCCGATTTCCTCGTCCTGGGCGCTAACGCTAGCAACGCTGGCGATTTCTTCCTTGGTGCTGATGGGGGTAGCCTGCTCCAGGATGTTCTGGGCGACTGCCTCGCTTGCCGCCATAATGCCGCGCTTCAGCAGCATGGGGTTTGCGCCAGCAGCGACGTTCTTCAGCCCCTCGTTCACGATTGCCTGAGCCAGTACGGTTGCCGTGGTGGTGCCGTCACCAGCGATGTCGTTGGTCTTGGTTGCGGCTTCCTTCAGCAGTTGGGCGCCCATGTTCTCGAACGGGTCTTCCAGTTCGATCTCCTTAGCGACGGTTACGCCGTCGTGGGTAACGGTGGGTGCGCCGAACTTCTTGTCCAGGGCAACGTTGCGCCCCTTCGGTCCCAGCGTGGTGCTCACTGCGCTAGCGAGCTTGTCTACACCGCGCTGCAAACCAGCGCGTGCTTCCTCACGGAATACCAGTTGCTTTGCCATGGTTGTTGTTCCTCCGGTGGTTTAGTTAGTGATTGACTAGTGGGTGGGGCGGGTGTGCGGGGTGTGGGCACAGCGCCGCGTGCGGGTTTAGCTCTCGATGATGCCCAGGATGTCGCTTTCCTTCATGATGAGCATCTTGTCGCCGTCGAGCTTGATCTCGGTGCCAGCGTACTTGGCGAAGATAACGCGATTGCCGACTTCAACGTCCAGGGCGATGCGCTCACCCTCGTCGTCGCGCTTGCCAGCGCCTACAGCGACAACCTCACCCTCCTGCGGCTTCTCTTTCGCCGTTTGCGGTAGTAGAATCCCGCTGGATGTTTCGCTTTCCTGCTCCAGTGGCTTAACCAGTACGCGGTCGCCGAGCGGTTTGATGTTGGACATATCCAAATTCCTCCTATGCGTGCCTCTTGATGAATCCGCCATCACTTTAGCAGCTACACAGCTTGTCTGCTAATTCACAGGCGGAAATATAGCACCCACCGTACTCACCGTCAAGATTTCTAGCAAAGTTCTTATGAGATTGCCAAGATCACGCGCTGGGGGCAGCGAACGCCCCCCATGTGAGGTGTGGCATTGCTGTAGATGAAACCCATTTGTTACACCGAGTGAGCACGTATTACCGTATCGGGAATTAAGTTACCGGGTTAGGTGCCGCCCAGGGGCAGTGCTGCCCCTGGGGTAAAAGATCACATCACAGCAGGGGAACTTGCAGCGGTTGCTCGGCAAGGATCTGGTTGAACTCCGTCAGGATGCGTGTCATCAGCTTCTGGCGGGCGTCTACATCGTCAACGATGTTGACCTGTGAGGTATTGAGCACCAGCACGGGCGCGGCGGTGTAGTCTGCAAAAAAAGCGTCGTACTGGTCAATCAGGTTCTCCATGTAGTCCCGCATAGATGCTTTTTGCTCGTACTCGCGCCCGCGCCGGGTGATGCGCTCCATCAGCGTGTCCAGGTCTGCACGCAGCAGCACAACCAGCGTGGGCACGACCAACCGCGCAGCCAGCGTACTGCTAATCTGCTGGTACAGCTTGTGTTCTTGCCCGCTCAGTGTGTAACGGGCGAACAGGTCGTTTTTGGCAAAGATGTAGTCGCTAAGCAGCACGGTGCCGTCATCGCGCAGCGCCTCATGCTGGCGGTAGCGGCTCATGAGGAAGAACAGTTGCGTTTGCAGCGCATAACACTTCGGGTCCTCATAGAACTTTGCCAGGAACGGATTTTCCTCGAAGACTTCTAGCATAAGCTCCCCGTTCAGCTTATCGCTAAGGTAGGTGGCAAGCGTGGTTTTGCCAACGCCTATCGGTCCCTCGATCCCGATGTAGGGTCGTATCATGGTGAGCAGTTCCCCTGTTGAATACTCTGGTATGGATATGTTTTTGGGTCATTGTGTGACGATTCTATTCTACAATAGAACATCTGACCGAACGGCTAGAATCTGTGTGGGATTGGTTTGATTTTCCCACAGCATGTGGGATTTCTCAGGTCGTACACTGGTTTCATGCTATATTGCGCGGTAAACTGGCGCGTTGTTCGTGCACATTTTCTCTAATACCGTCACACGATTCATTTTCATTCTATGACCCGTATTTCCGCCGCTGGTAACATTATCATTCACGCCGAGCCAGATCGCTGGCAGATGCTCGTCAACACCGATTTTGTCGATCAGGTGCAGGGGGACGGCGTGCTGCTAGAAGCACGCGCTGGCGAACCGCTGCGCTACACAACCGCCTTTGCCCGCAGCCGCCGCCTGCCCAAAAGTGGTTCCCTCGCCACGCGCTACATCCAGCGGGTGGTACTGGGCTGGAGCTGGGAGGACGAGGCGTGGCACCTGGGCTTTCTGTTCGAACCTGCACTCGCAGATGCACGCGGCAGCCGCTGGTGCGAGCTAGTAAAGTGGCCCGACCCCGAACGAGATGTGTTCCGGGAGATGGCAGTAGAGTGTGGGCAGGTGCTGGCACAGCATGTCGGTCGCCCGTTTAACATCATCCCCGTGCAAGAGCGTGTCGTCAAAGAAAAGACGATGCAGCGCCCGCTGCCGTCGCTGCCGGTGCAGTTGCAAGGCTGGCTGTTCGAGCGGCAAAACAACGGCTGGTTCGCGTTCGTGCGAGATAGATCCTGGGCGCGGGAACGGGTACGCAGTGTGTTCCAATATCTGTTCTGGATCATTGTGTACCTGGTGCTGGCAATTGGCACGCTGGTGAGCGATATTGCCCTGCCCCGACCGGAGTTCTTGCCGTACCTGGGTTTGGCAACGGCGGTGCTGCTGCTGGGCATTGTGGTGTACCGCGTATATGAACTGCGCCGCAAGCCGCGCCGCATCGTGGTAGACCCACAGACACGGCAGATTTGGGGTGCCCCCGCCAATGACGCCGACAAACCGCTGTGGCGCATGGGGCGAGAGAACATCGACTCGGTTTACGTTAGCCAGGTCGTCAAGTATCAGAAGCAAAAGCCCATCGTGCAGTATGGTGAGATCAACCTGCGCCTGACCACAGGCGATTACTATCACCTGCTGAACCAGGAAGACCTGGTGCCCCTGGATGAAGACCTGCGGCTCAATGGCAGCGCGGGCATCATGCCGCTGGCAACCAACGATGTGCAGACCGATCTACAGGCAGCAGGCGCGTACATTGCCAAGGCGCTGAACGTACCCGTGTGGTACGACCATCGCGGCAAATAGGGTAGATGCTGCCCTGCCCATCATCTCCTGAATGATAGCCATACCAACCACCTCCAAGCGCTAGCGCAAGATGAGGACAAAAGCGGTGAACCACGCAACAGAAACCCTCACCAGCAGCGACGGCACGCGGCTGCATCTCTACACCTGGACGCCAGAGCAACCCGCCCGCGCAGTCGTCGGTATCATCCCCGGCTGGAGTGACCACGGTGGGCGCTACATGAATCTGGTTAATCGCCTGCTGCCGGAGGGGTTTGCCACGTTTGCGCTGGACTTGCGCGGGCATGGGCGCAGCGACGGGGCACGCGGGCACATCATGTGCTGGGATGAATACCGCCACGACGTGGATACGCTGGTGGGCACGCTGGCAGCACGCTACCCCGATGTGCCGCTTTTTGTGTTTGGGCACAGCCTGGGGGGGCTTGTCGTCATAGACTACGCTATTCATCACCCCACAAAACCCATGCGCGGGCTGGTGCTCTCCGCGCCGCTGCTGGCACCCCCCAACGTGAACCCGGCGCTGCGGCAGCTTGGCACGCTGCTGTCCCGCATCGCACCTGCGTTCAGCCTGAACCCCGGCACAGACCCCAACACCGTCTCCCGTGACCCGGCGGTGGTTGCCAGCTACCGCGACGACCCGCTGGGGCACGACCTTGCCTCCGCCCGCTTTGCGACGGAGATGCCCGCAGCACAGCAGTTCGTGCTGGCGAACCTGGACGGGGTTCACTACCCGCTGCTGCTGGTTTATGGCAGTGCAGACAACCTCGTGCCGCCGCACATCAGCCGAGACATGTTCCAGCAGCTTGCCGCCGAGGACAAAACCCGCCGCGAGTACGAGGGCGGCTACCACGAGATCATCAACGACCTGGTGCGGCAACAAGCACTGGATGAAATTACGGCGTGGATTAACGAGCGCTGCTGATCGGTTATCCTTTGGTGAAAAATTGATAAAAAACTATTAACTGCTGCCCCATTAAGGTTTGCTTTGTGATACAATCATTGGCATTGACGTAATTTATGTTAATTTTATGGGGTAGTGGCAATGATTCTGATTGAGGAACTGGCACACGGCATTGTTCAAATCACCAACCGGGGCGACTGGGACGCCGAAACGTGGGAGCAAGTGCAGGACACACTCACAAGCCACATTCGAGCGGCACAGGAACCCATTTACGTGCTGCTGAACCTGAGCGCCACCACCACACTAGACCCGGTTGCGTTCGGGCGCATGGTTACCTCGCCCATCTGCTCGCAAACGGGCATGACTATTCTGGTGGCGCGGCGTGCCCACCTCAAGCTGGCACGCGAAATCCTCTCTACTTACCCACAGCGCGACGAGGTTTGCCTGCGGCTGATGACCCGGCTTGACGACGCCATCCGCATCATGCTCGACCGTCAGGCGCTGGGCAAGCTGGGCGGCACCACCACGTACGGCGCATAGAGCGCTGCCCACCAAACTTGCCCTGTGAGCAGCGGGGCAGCGTGCCTATACTTCCCGGTCGATTGCACGAGGTACCGGAGAAGGTGGATTATGCGCGTGCTGGAACGCGAGTGGGTGGTCGCAGGGCTGGTGTTTTTGCTGTTGTGGGTGCCGATGGCGGTGCCCAACCCCGCCCTACACATTGATGAGGTCTCCAACTGG
The DNA here is from genome assembly GCA_964451095.1 of uncultured Anaerolineaceae bacterium. GTDB lineage: Bacteria > Chloroflexota > Anaerolineae > Aggregatilineales > Phototrophicaceae > DAOTTY01. The sequence continues at coordinate 6,854 of CAYVGI010000150.1, read as the reverse complement.
CTAGACCGGGCAACTGGCTTCCGGGAGGCGATGTTGGCGGGCGACTACGCCGCCACCGTCCGCACGGAGCACCCCGGCGTAACGACGATGGCGCTGGGCGCGGTGGGGCTGTGGCTGCGTGATGTGTTCGCGCCGGAGAGCGGTCCGCAGCAACTGCCGACCATGTATGCGGTGCGTGCCCCGGTGATTTTGCTGAATGCGCTGGTGCTCACGGGTGCGTTCCTGGTGCTGCGCAGGCTGGTAGATGGGCGCGTGGCGCTGCTGGCGGCGATTTTGTGGGCGGCATCCCCCATTTTGCGCTGGTACATGCGCCTGCTGCACATTGACGGCATGAGCACCACGCTGATGTTCCTCGCGTTCCTGCTGCAACTGCTCGCGCTCCGCGTGCACATCCCCACAACAGAGAGCGAAACACCCGCCCCGGTGCGCTGGGGACTGCTGGTGCTGGCGGGGTTCGTGGGGGGGCTTGCCGGGCTAACGCGCTTTACGGCGGTGTACCTCGTCGGCATGATTGGCGTGCTGGTGCTGCTGAACTGGGCGGCATACCGCCGCCGCGTGACCGTGCGGGCGTTCCTGCGTGGGATTGCTGCGCCCGTGCTGGTGTTCACAGCGGTGCTGGTGGTGACGTGGGTGGCGCTGTACCCCGGCATGTGGGCAGACCCCGCCGAGGTCTACATCGAGACGGTACACGGGCTGGAAAACGCCACCAGCCCGCACGAGGAAGGCAACTACTACATGGGTGCCCCCGTTGATGCGCCCGGCGCGGACTTCTACCTGTGGGCGCTGCTCATCCGCCTGACGCCGTTTACCGTGCTGGGCGTGGCGCTGGCGGTTGTGGCAGCGTTCGCCGGGGGGGTGCGCCCGCAGTGGCGCTTGTGGGCGGCGGTGCTGGTGTACATCGCCGTGTACACGCTGGTGATGAGCGTGCAAGCGAAGAAGTTCGACCGCTACGTGCTGCCCGTGTTCCCCGCGCTGCACCTGATGGCGGCGTTCGGGTGGGTGTGGCTGGTGGGGGTGCTGGCACCGCGCCTGGGCACGTTGGCGAACGCGCGTGTGGCGTGGGCGGCGGGGATTGCCCTGCTGGTGGGCTATGGGCTGTGGTTTTACCCGGACGACTACGCCTACACCAACCCGATGGTCGGCGCAGACCGCGCCGCGCATGTGCTGCTCATCGCGCCGGGCGGCGAGGGCATGGACAAGGTGGCGACCGCGCTGGAGGCAGTGAGCGGTGCTGAGGACGGCACCGGGCAGTATGTGTACACGCGCTACGGCGATAACTTGGTGTACAACCTGCCGGGCGCGAACATCGTGCGCTTGCAGCGGATGCAGGTGGATGTGCTGGGCAACGCGTACTACATTGTGCGCACGATTAGCTACCGCCAGCGCGACCAGTGGACGGCACCTGTGTTCGACAGTGCGGAGCCGCTGCACACCGTGTGGATACACGGCATTCGCTATGCAGACATCTACGACGCGGAGGACATCCGCGCTTACATCCGGGAGCACGGCAACGCGGACGCAGAGTGGGTGCGCCCGGAGTAGGGACCGGGCGCGGCGGTGCAGGGGCGGTCACGCGCCGGACATTTTACCGCGCACGCGGGCGATGTTGCGCTCCACATGTTCAATGAGGTGCGGCAGATTAAGCGCCTGGAAGATGGCAAGTGCCTGCTGGTAGTAGTCCAGGGCGCGGGCGTACTGTTCCAGGTCCTCGTAGGCGGTGCCCAGGTTGTTCAGGTCGTTGCTTTCGCCCACCCGGTCGCCGATCTCGCGGGAAATCGCCAGCGCCTGTTGGTAGGTGTCGATTGCCTGCTCGTATTGCCCCAGGTTGCGGTACGCATTGCCCAGGTTGCCCAGCCAGTTCCCCTCATTCCGGCGGTCGCCGATGTCGCGGGAAATCGCCAGCGCCTGCTTGTAGTAGTCTATTGCCTGCTCATATTGCCCCAGGGAGTCGTACGCAACCCCCAGGTTGCCCAGGGTGATGCCCACCGCCCGTTTGTCGTCTATCTCGCGGAAAATCACCACAATCTTCTCATAGATGCGAATCGCCCGCTGCACCTGCCCCAGTGAGCGGTGCGCCAGCGCCAGGTTACCCAGGTGGGCACCCTGATTGTATCGGTTTCCGGCACGCTCGGCGCAAGCTGCCGCCCGCTCCAGCAGCGGAACCGCACGGGTGTACAGCCCACGGTAGTCCAAAACTTTGCTGAAAAAGTACAAATTCCACGCGAAGTCCTCCACCGCGTCGTCCATCCCGGCGGCAAACGCCCAGGCGCTCGCCCCCTCAAAGTTGTCCAGTTCCGGCGTCAGCGCGGCAAAGTTCGGCAGCGACGGCTCGTTGTAATTCCACGTGTAGGCGATGCACGCGCGCACGGCGCGGCGCTTGGCGCTGTCATCTGCATGTGCGGCGGCATAGGCGTGCCCCAGGTCGTGGGTGCGGTAGTGGGCAATTGCCGTGTCCGTGGGGGGGATGCGGGTCATCAGCCCTGCCTGCACCAGTTGCGTGAGGATGTCGTCGGTTTTTGCAATCGCATTCGCGTGTTGGGTCGCCCCTACGGATGAATTGGGGTCGTCGGTGTCGGTGGGGGCATCAGCATCGCCGGGCAGGTACAGCGCCATCAGTTCCGCTGTGATCGTCGGGGCGAAAAACGCGCCCAGCGCCATAAACACATCGCGGGCGTCCCCCGGCAGCGTGTCCAGGCTCTGCTCAATCAACACCGCCAGGCTCTCCCGCCCGGCTGTGCTAAAGTCCAGCGGAATTTTAATCGCGTGTGGCGCGTCCAGCTTGTCCAGCATGGTGCGGGCGCTGCGCCCCTGTGCCTTCATGGTGCGCCCCACCACCCGCAGCCCAAACGCCAGGTTGCCCAGCTTGCGGCACAGCGCGGTGCCGTCGCCCGCGTCCACATCCGCCCCGGCGTACCTGCGCAGCATATCCAGTGCTGCCGCGTCGTCCACATCGTCCAGCGGGATCATCTCGCCCGCCACCGGGTAGCGCTGCCGCGCCGTCACCAGCGCGGGCACATCGTCCGGCAGCGCGTCGTCCAGCAGCACGCGCAGCGCCGCCCCGTTCCAGGCGTCGTCCACCAGCACCAGCGTCACCTCGCGGCGCTTTTCCAGCAGGTCGTACACGATGTCCGTCTTGGTGTTCAGGTCGGGGGCGCTTGCCACCGCCTTGCCCGCACCAAACGCATTGCCGACTGCTTCTAGCAGCGGGGCGGGGTCGGCATCGCCCGCACGGACTGCCAGCACCATCCCCTTGCCGTCAGCGTACCAGTCCGCCGCAACCTGCGACGCCAGCGCGGTCTTGCCGCGCCCGCTAAAGCCGTGCACCAGCACGTTTGTGCACGCGTCCAGCGCCCCCCGAATTCGGGTTTGCAGCTCGCCGCGCCCCACCAACCCCACGTCGCGGTCGGGCAGGTCCAGGTCACGGCGGGGGCGCTTCACCAGCACCGCATCCGCAGAGCGCACATAGGTGGATTGTTCTAGCGCGGTGGGCGCTGCCTCCGGCTGATCGTCGGGTGTTACGGGTTTTGGGCGCAGTTCGTCAACCAGCGGGTCAAAAAACGCCGCTGCTTTCGTGTCGCCTACGGTTGCCTTTACCGCCTCAATCAGCGCGATCAAGTCCGGTGGGTCGCAGTGCTTGTTAACCGCACCAATCAGCGCGTGTGTAAACTCGTAGTTGGCACCGTCGTAGGTAATGTGATCGAGCACTACACTGTCGTGTAGGGCGCTTTGCACGCGGGCACGCCGCGCTGTTTCGGTGTCGCCCATGTAGGGCATCAGCACGCCCACAATGCGGTTGTACTGCTCTTTGTTCAAAAACATGCCCGTTGCTCCCCTCCGCCTTACGGTGTGTGACGAAATTATTATGCCATAAACGGTCGTGCGGCGCTACAGGTGCGGTGCTGGCATTTTCCCCCAACTGGGACTATGCTCAACGGCACGAGTGCAGCACACAAACAGGACGGCAAACATGCCCAAGCTGATCAAAATCACGACGTTCATGGACGACAAAGTGGGGCGAGACGCAGCAGAAAAAGAACTCACACGGTTGGTGAACGACGGCTGGGAGGTGCTCACCGCAGGCGGGGGCGGTCACACGGGCACGCCGGTGTGGGGCTTTGTCATCCTGCAAAAAAATGACCCCGACGCGGAAATCCCACCTGACGACGGCGTGAAGATCACCTACTGAGCGGGCATTGGCGGATGCCACACCGCCAACCCGCAGCAGCTACCCCCCTACACATCCAGCAGCAAGTCCACGTTTAGTAGCCACGCGGTGTGCAACGCCCGGAAGAAGCGCTTTAGCTCGGTGATGGTCGGGTCGTCGATGTCCGGTTCGGGTTTCAGCAGGAACGGGTAGCGCTCGGCGGCGTCTGTGGGGGCGGGTGCCAGCTTGAGCATATCCGTCGCGTCCAGGTTGCGATGAATCGCCCCGAACAGCAGCAGCGTGATGGCAGCGCGTGACGGCGCGATGTGCCCCTGCATAAACAGGAAGTAAAACAGGTTGTTGCCGCTCAGCGCGATCTCTCCCAGGCGGCGGCGCGGGTTGCGCTCGCTCTCAAAGTAGGTGCCGCCCTCTCGGATTTGCTGCACCTGTTCGCTGTTCAGGTTCAGGTCACGCAAATGCTGTTGCAGCAGCGTCCAGCCGAGCGGTGCTTCTTCCGGCAGGGGCAGTTGCAGCAGCAGCCAGCGTTCGGCGTGGTCGCTCAGCGGGTAGCTAATGGTGTTAAAGCAGCCGAACGGTTCGCCGCGCACGTTCGCCGGGCAGCCCTCACAAAAGTGTGCCAGCGGGTCAAGCTGGTCTGCTGCGGCGATGATCTGTGAGAGGCGCACCGTCTCGGTTTCCTGGGTGCCATCGGCGGCGCTGCGCGTGAGTTCAAAGCCCATTTCCTCCGGCGGGCGGTTGTCGCCCGCGTCGCGGTACACCTTAATGATGCGCTCTGCCTGGGCACGCCCCTTCAGCCGGGCGAGGATGCCCTGGGTGGTGAACTGGTCTTTTGGCTCGCACAAGTAGTTGATTACGTAGTCAATCGCCATACAGCAACTCGCTTTGCCGTCGTCGCGCCCATTATAGCAATAGCACCTGTGCCAGACCTATGGCGGGCGCTGCGTGCAACGCCCACAGGCGATCAGCAGCCGCGCAGCCGCGCCAGTGCCTCGTGCAGGTTGCCCAGCACATGCGGTGTAATGCCCGTGAACGCCTCCGGTTGGCTGTGGGATGTATCTGGCACGGAGAAGCACGTCATGCCCGCTGCGACCGCCGCCCTGCTGCCGTTGGGGCTGTCCTCCAGTGCCACACACTGCGTTGGGTCTACGCCCAGCCGCTCCGCCGCCAGCAGGTACACATCCGGGGCGGGCTTGCCGTTGGGCACTTCTTCTGCGCTGGCACGCACCGGGAAAAGCCCATCCCACTGCGATTGGCTGCCAAGCGTCGCGCCGATGACCTTCAGCGGCGAGCTAGACGCCACCGCGTAGGGCATCCCCTGCGCCACCACCCAATCCACAATGTCAAACGCGCCGGGCATGGGTTGTGTGTCCTGCTGGATAATCACCAGAATGCGCTCAATGAGTTCATCTTTGATGACAGCCGCATCGTCTTGCAGTTCGTATACCCGCTTAATGTTCGGGATGAACTCGCCCATGCCCATGCCGATGAACGGGGCGTGTTTCTCCTCGCTGTAGGCAACGCCGCGTGCTGCGAGCAGGTCGGTTTCTGCCTGTTTCCACAGGCGCTCGCTGTCCACGAGCAGCCCGTCCATATCAAAGATGATTGCCGCCGGGGGGCAGGGGAAGTTGGTCATAGCAGTGCAAACGCCTCCGTAAATGCGTGTTGGGTCTCTTCGTCACGAATGCTAAACATGCGGGTGCGGGTGATCGCCAGCCCCTTGTCGAAAACGTTTTGGTGCGGGGTGCCCACGCAGCGGGCATAGCCGCCTGCGCCCACTGCCAGCGGCAGGATGGGTGCCAGCGTTTTCGCCTCCAGCCACACTGCGGCGTCGCTGCGCACGTTCTCCCGTGCTACCACACCGCCAAAGCCCACAAACAGGTCAACGTTGGTCTGGGCGGCAAGGTCGCTGGCACCATCGCCTACGAACAAGCGCCGCCCAAACATGCCGTCCGCCAGTTCCTCCACCACTTTGGGCTTACCGCTAGAAACCGTCAGCGGTCCCTCGTAGAAGTCCATGAACTTCTGCTGTGCCAGTTGGGTGGGGTCGTGGTAGCGCCACCACGCGCCGCTAAGCTCGTTAAACTCAAGCTCCACCGCCCGGACGCGCTCCGGCGGCACACCTAAGCGCCGCGCAAACCCGCGCACCGGGGCGGCTAGCCCGCCGCTAATCACAAACACGGACTTGCCCAGGTAGTGCAGCGCGTCGATCACGGCGGCGGCATCGGGCACGGTGGTTTCCCAGTAACGTTCTTCCACCTGCTTAAGCTGTGCTTTTGTGGGCTGGATTGCCTTCAGGCGCTCGCCGTACACATCCGCCAGGTCAAGCTCGCCGTTCATTGCCTTGTTCGTCAGCGCGGCGACTTCATCCTCTTTGCCCGCGAGCTTTGCTAGTTCGTCGATGCCCTCTATAGTGGAAAGCGTGCTGTCACAGTCGAAAAAGATCAGGTCAAAGCTGCGCCAGCGCGGTGCCTCTTGCATGGGGTTTGCGTGTCCCTTCGGTATCGGTAAAGCGGTTCACCCGTACAACGACGGTGGATTGTATGCAGTGCAGCACCGTTTGTGAACCCGGTGCCTGTCTCGCCTTGCGGCTAATAATCCCGATTGATAAGATCATGCAGGGAAAATTAACCTGTTTTGAAGAGACTTACTGCAAAAAGGATTGTTTGACTTGCCACGTAAACCCGCTGGT
>CAYVGI010000149.1:0-11835 GCA_964451095.1 uncultured Anaerolineaceae bacterium | reverse complement strand
CGTTGTCGCCTTCCCCCGGCGTGAAGTACACCAGCTCGCCTGTTGGGTCGGCGTCCGGGTCGTACCCCGTCTCGCGCACGCCTGGCGGCAGGAACCCTGGCGTGTTCGTCGGCGTGGCGATGTTCACGCTGGCAGGGGCGCTTGTGGGCGGGGGCGCGGGTGTATTGGACGGGATGACGCGCACATTTTCGTCTGTGGGCACCGTTTCTTCAGTCGTGACGGTAGTTGGGTCTAGCCGAATGCCCCCTGCTGGCGCAGCGGTGAGGGTTCCCGGCAGGGGGGACACCAGCGGTTCGTCAAAAATCTCGTTGACGTTGTTCAGCACGACCGCAAGCCCTGCCACCAGCAGCGCCAGCAGCGCACAGCCAATCATGCTGCCCAGCATCAAGTTGACCAGCCAGTTTAATCGGCGTCGTTTGGCGGGGCGCGGCGCGGGCGTGGGTTGCTGCACGGGCGGCATATACGCGGACTCGCCCGCGTGTGCTGTGGTTTGGTTCGCCGGGTGGGAGTATGGCGGTGGTGTGAAGGTTTGCGGCGGAGAGTGCGATACCGTCTGCGGGGCACTGGTACTCTCCGGCGGGGTGCTCTGCTTGAAGATGGGACGCGGTTGCGTGTCGTTAACTTTGCCGTCGAGTGCATCGCGCAGTGCCTCCGCCATAGCGATGGCGGTTCGGTAACGTGCTTCGGGCTGCTTGCTCATCGCCCGGTAAATCACCTGTTCTACGGCGGCGGGCAGTGCCGGGTTAATGCTGCGCGGACCGGGTGGCGGTGTGGTCACTTGCATCACTGCGACGCCGTAAGGGGTTTCGCTCTCGAACGGTCGCTTGCCCGTTGCCATCTCGAACAGCATCACGCCCAGCGAGTATAGGTCACTGCGCCCGTCCAGTGTGTAACCCTGTGCTTGCTCCGGGGACATATACGCGGGGGTGCCGACAACGCCCTGTGTGGTAATCGTGCTGCCTGCCGCCTCCCCGAGGATGCGAGCAATACCAAAGTCCGTGATGTACGCGCCGCCGCCGTCGTCCAGCAGGATATTGCTGGGCTTCAGGTCTCGGTGCAGCACACTTTTGCTGTGGGCGTAGTCCAGCGCGGGGGCAATCTGCCGGATGATGTCGTGGGTGCGTTCTAGCGGCACTGCGCCGTTCATCACCAGTTCGCCCACGGAGCCGTCGGGCATGTAGCGCATGACGATGTACGGTTGGCGCTGGTGCTCGCCGTAGTCGTACACAGGCACAATGCAGCGGTGCTCCAGCTTGGAGATAATCGCCACCTCGCGGTTAAAGCGCTGCAAGTAGGTGTCATCATCTACGAACTGGCGGGGCAGCACCTTCATCGCAACGGTACGATCCATCGAAAGCTGCGTCGCCCGGTAGACGGTCGCCATGCCGCCGCGCCCGATGACCGCGGTAATGTGGTAGCCGTTGATCGTCTCGCCAATCCAGTTGTCTTGGGGCGTTGCCATATGCGTCCTGTTCCCGTCGGCAATGCGGTTGCACCCGCATTATACACGGTTTGCGTTCGAGGGTTGCCAGTAGCCCGGGTGGTTAGGATCGGTAAAGCGGTCGAAGTTCTCGCCGGGTTGCCACGCGCTGCCATCCGGCAGCGTTAGCGTTCCATCGCACTTAGCATAGTCGAGTTCGGCAGTGTGCAGGTCGGCGTTGGTCAGGTCTGCGCCACGCAGGTCTGCAAACGTAAGGTCTGCCTGTTCCAGTCCTGCCCGGCGAAAGTTCGCGTGGCGCAGGTCGCTGTTGTGCAAATTTGCCCGGTGCAGGTTGGCATCGTCAAAGCGGGCGTGCTGGAGGTTGCTGCGGCTGAGATCGGTGTCGGTCAGGTCTGCGGCGCGGAAGCTGGTACCCGTTGCGGTGCACCTGACCATATCACAATGGGTGAGCACCGCGTGCCACGCATCCGCGTTCGATAAATCTGCCGCGCCAAAGCGAGCGCCCGCACAGGCCGCAAAGTGCAGCTTGCTCTCCCGCAGGTCTGCCGCCTGGAGCTGCGCGTTGGTCAGGTCTGCGCGGGTGAGGTCTGCTTGCTGCAAGTTCGCCTGCGTGAGCCGCGCCCCCGTTAGCGACGCCTGCCGCAGTGCCGCGCCAGACAGGTTCGCGTTGACCAACTGGGCATGGGAGAGCGCCGCCCGCACCAGGTTTTGCCCACGCAGCAGCCCGTCGTCGTCCGTCAGCCAGCCGCGCTTGCGCAGGTCATCCACAGCACGCACAGCGATGTCGTTTACGGTGCTGCCCGCCTCGTGTGCCAACTGCGATTGATAGGTGAGCACATGCCGCCGCCGTTCGCGGTTGCGATACAGCCGATCAATAATCAGCACAGTGAACACGATGCCGAACGTCTCCGGCACTAGCCCGGCGAGCAGTTCGTCCAGGTCAGTGAGCAGCAGGCGGGCAGCGGGCATGGCGAGCATCCCCAGCACGAAGCCGAATACGCCAAACAGCCAGGCATTGTTGCGCCATGTGTGCTGTACATCGTGCCAGCGGCGGTCAAATGTGGAGGTGGGGGGCGGTGGAGACAGGGACATGGTTACACCTTTTCGTTTTTCGGTGAGTGTAACCCGTCGCGTCAGCATCGGCACCGCAGCGGCAGTATAATGTTGGTATGATTGCATTGTAGACGTGAGGGCAACCGATGCTCGAAACGACAACCACCGCTGTGACGCTCGATGACCTGATGCGCCTGGGCAGTGACGCCCGTGTTGAGGTCGTAGACGGGGAGATAGTCAACTTGCCGCCGACAGGGTTTTACCATCAGCTTATTGCTGGGAACATCTTTCGCATACTGGATGCACACGTTACCCCGAATCAGCTTGGTCTGATGATTACCGATGGATTGCTCTTCCTACTGGACAAAGACAGTGCGGGGATCAAAGGTGCTCGTGTGCCCGATGTCGCCTACATCCGCCGGGAGGATTTTCTCGCCGAGTTCGACCGGGACAAACCCTATCCGCTGGCACCCACGCTTGCCGTGGAGGTAATGTCCCCCAACGACACTACCGAGGAAACGCTGCGCCGGGTGCGGGACTACCTCAACGCGGGCACACAGGCGGTGTGGGTGGTTTACCCGCGCCAGCGTGAGCTTCACGCTTACCGTGCCAGTGCCCCGGATGTGGTGACAACCTATCGCGGTGACGATTTAGGTGACACCACACCGCTGTTCGTAGGGTTGGAACTGAAAACGTCTACGGTGTTTGCACTGCCCGGATGGATGGAGCAGTCCGCAGCAGATGAATGAGCGCCCACTGCTAAAACACCACGAACCCCACAATCATCAGGAAGCCAACCAACCCCAGCGCGTACACCAGCGAGATTGCCTCTGCGCCGGGACGCTGTTCTGTGGTGATGACGCGCACGGCGTTCCCGGTGTAGTCCAGTGTGCGCCGTGCGGTGAGGTGCGGTGCCAGCAGCCAACCGAGAATCGCACCGCCGATTAGCCCGCCGATGTGCCCCAGGTTGTCGATTTGTGGCACGGCAAAGCCAAACAGCAGGTTTATGCCCAGCAGAACCAGGTATTGGCGCAGCGCCGCCCGCCCGAACTCGCCCAGCGGTTCGCGGTAGCGGTAGAAGTACAGTACCTGTGCGCCCAGCAGCGCAAACACCGCCCCAGACGCGCCCACCGACGGCACCAGGGGGTCGCCCAGCCCGGCACTTAGCACGGAACCCGTCACGCCACCGAGGAAGTAAATGGACAGGTAACGCCAGCGTCCATACATCTGCTCTGTTTGGATGCCCAGAATGTACAGCGCGTACATGTTGAAGAAGATGTGCGCGAGGTTCGCGTGCAGGAACATCGCGCTAAACAGGCGGTAGTATTCGTTGCCCTCAAACACGGCAATCGCGTCGTTCCAACCGCCCTGAAAAAGCATCTGTTGCAGGTCAACAGACAGCGACCCCAGCACAAAAATGCCGATATTGAGCGCAATTAGCACGTAGGTCACGATAGGCTGCTGCCTGTCCATCTGGAAGATCAACTGCTCGCGGGGTTGCTGCGTTTGTGCGGTCGGGTCTGCGCCGGGGTAGCCTCGCTCCAGCGGGTGCAGCTTACGCGGGTCGTTTTGGGGATCGTTCGGGTTGTTCATGGTCTTGTATCGTTCCGTCAGTTTCCATGCTTGTTATTGAATGGGCAAAAGTGGGGGACTGTGCAGGGGTGCAATGGGGAATAGGAGGCGGACTAAAGTTGGCGGGTGAGCGTGACGCCCAGCGCCAGCAGCCCCACCAGTGCGGTCACGTATAGCGCCAGCGTCACCCACTGTGATCGCAGCGGATTGACGTCCTCGCCCAGCAGTGCGCCCGGTTCCTCCGGGTGAGGGCGTGGCAGGTGCAGCGGCGCGACGTACCATGCCAGCACCGCCCCGCCGATTAGCCCGCCCAGCAGACCAAACAGGTCTACCCGTGATGCGAACGCGCCCAGCACCAGATTGATTGATGCCAGCCCGCCGAGGAAGATGCGCCGCTGGGCACCGCGCAGCCCCCACAGCTTACGGTGACGGTACATATACACTACTTCGCCGGCAAGCACCGCCATAATCGCGTTCGGCGCTGTCGCCAGGAACACGTCTGCGGGCACAAGGTTCAGCCCAATAAAGATCATCGTCAGGAGGGTGCCCGCCAGCCCACCCAGCAGGAACACCAGCGCAAAGCGCAGGTGCCCCCACAGCCGCTCTGCACCTGTGCCCACGATGTAGAATGTGTACAGGCTCACCAATCCGCTCAGCAGCCCTGCCACGAAACCGCTGCCCCAGTAGGGCTGCTCTAGCAGCAGTTGGGCGCTAAACAGCCGATAGACCTGGGTGCGCTCCAGGATGGCGCTGCCCTGTGCGCCCAGCCGGATTAACAGCGGGTCGCTTTCTGGTGCTGTGGGGATGCGCACCAGGAAGAAGGCAACCAGTGTCGCCAGCATCAGCAGCATAAACGCAGGCTGTACCAGCGGAATGCGCAGCTTGAGTTGTTGGTTGGCGCTGTCTGCTTCTGATGGGTTTCTATCGGGTGGCTCGTTGAGCATAGGTCTGTGTTCGGCTATGATTAACGGAATTGTTCGGTGCGTGGGTCATCGCAGTAGCTTGTTGGTTCCGGTGCCCAGCACCAACGTATACGCGATTTCAGAGATATGGTATCACACAATGCCTTCGTATGACTTCCAATGCAACCACTGTGGGCGTGATCTAACGCTATTCTATAAAACGTATCGCCAGTACGACGCCGCTACGCCGACCTGCACTCACTGTGGCAGCGCCGACCTGACCCGCACGATTACCAGCGTGGCGATTGGCAGCGGCAGCACCCGCCACGACTACACCCAGATGAGCGCGACGGAGATGCTCAGCGTGTTTGAGAGCGGTGATTCGCGTGCGGTGGGCGAAATGATGAAACAGGTCGGGCAGACGACATCGCAGAGCAAGCTGGGCGAGGATTACCTCAACGCGGCGGACAAGCTGAGCCAGGGTGCCAGCATGGACAGCGTGGAGCGCGACCTGCGCCACAATTCGCTCGGCGAACCGTCCGACGCGCCTGCCCCCAAGCTCAAGCCGAACAAAAAGGACAAGTGAGGTGGGTAGGGTCACGCAGCACGGTACAGCGGGCAGCGCGATTTTAGACACGGGTGTCACCTTCACGGACTACTTCGAACAGCACGCACACCACCACCGGGAGTGGGTCGGGGGGGAGGTCATCCAGTTGACGCCAGCGGGTTTAGCACACAACGAGATCATCGCCTACCTGAAGAAGCTGCTGGACGCCTATTTTGAGTTGCGTGCGGGTGGGCGGGCGCTGTTATCACCGTTTGTGCTTAAGCTCTCTGATGACGTGGCACGCGAGCCTGACCTGATGGTGGTGCTTGACGACAATCCGCACGAACTGAGCGAGACGATGATGAACGGTGCGGCGGACATCTGCATTGAAGTTGTCTCGCCGGAGAGCAGCGCCCGCGACCGGGGTATGAAGTTCGATGAGTACGAGGCACACGGCGTGCGCGAGTACTGGCTGATCGACCCGCTGCGCGTGGAGGCACGGTTTTACAGGTTGGGGGAAGATGCACGCTATCACGCGCAGCTCCTCAGCCGGGACGATGCCTACACTACACCGCTCTTACCGCAGTTGCATGTGCACGTCCCCACGCTGTGGACGAGTCCGTTACCGGGAACGATTGCGGTTGCGAGCACAGTCACGAAGATGCTGGGCATGACCGATTAGCGGAACCCAACAGCCTCTTGCTTTGAGCCTGTGGTGGCTGCGCCTGTATAATAGCGCCGTCTCTTGTGTCAGGTAGCTCGGAATAGACGCGCCTATGCCCCGAACCCTTGCTCAACTCGCTGTGTTGCTGTTCGCCCTGTGTGCCGTGACCGCTGCTGCCCAAACACCCCCACCGCTGCAAGTCTTCCTTGCCAGGGAGACCGCCGAAGACGGCACCCCGCAGCACACGCTGTCGTTTGTGGATGTGCTCACCGGGCAGGCGACCGCTACCGCAACGGTCTTCGGCGACCGTTACACCATTGCGGGGCAGGACGTGCTGTTCTACGACCTCGTCAACAATCGGGTTGCGCTCATCGCACCGGATGGCACCGTGCGCCCCCACCCGTTCATCCAGCCGAGCGGTGCCACCCGCCGCCTCGATTGGGTGGTTAGCAGTGATGCACGGCGCATTGCCTGGACGCTGACCGAAGGTACCAACGAGGCGCTGGTCACCGTCACAACCGTGGCAAACCTGGACGGCACCGAACCCCGTCCGGTGCTGCAAGACGGTCCGCGTGCGGGTGTGCGGGCGTTCCCGGTAGCGTTCAGCGCGGATGGCGGCTCGCTGTATATGGACTACCAGCCGGACGCGCTGGGTGCCGTAACCCCCTACAACGAATACGCCGGGCTGTTTACGCTCAGCATCAAGCCGCCCACAGAAGACGACCCCCACCCCCCCGACGAGACGCAGAACGTCCGGCTGCTGCCCGGCGAACCTGGCTGCTACTGTGGCGCGGGATTTGGCGGCGGGCAGTTTGTGCGGCTTGCGGTAGCGGAAAGCGGGGAGGGCTTTGATGTGCGCGTGCACGACATTACCGCGCAGGTAACCACCACCATTGACAGTGTGCGGCTGCCGGGTTTGAACCAGGGCGGCGACCTGCTCGTCTCGCCGGATGGCAGCACGGCGCTGTATGCGATGGCGCAGGCGCAGGCGTTTGGCTCGCCGGGGCAGGTGGTGCGGACGGTGTTCGTGCTGGTAGATATTGCGGGTGGCACACAGCGCCAGCTTACCCAACAGCAGACGTTGTACGTGCGCCCGGTCGCGTTTACCGAGGGCAACGACGCCGTCATTATGACGGGGGTGAACCGGGAGGGGACGTGGAAGCTAAACCTGGAAACCGGGCTGCTGGAGCAGGTCGCTATAGCGGGGTACATCGGCACGCTGGCAACGCCGTAGTGCTATCGCGTCGTTGCCACTTCGAGTACAATACGCAGATACAAGGTTAGTTAAATTATAGAAACTGAATGAACCGAGAAACCGTTCTTAAGGCGGTAGACCGCATGGATGAGCGCCGGGATAAATACCCGGAAGTGGCAAAACTGCTAGAGCAGTCCTATGGGCGGCGTAAGTGGCGCCAACGCGGTACTGCACTGGATTCGCTGATTGGCACCATCCTTAGCCAGAACACAACCGACAAAAACAGCGGACGTGCGTTCCAGCAGCTCAAAGATGCCTACCCCGATTATGATGCCGTGCTCAACGCGCCGGAAGACGAACTGATTGATGTCATCCGCATTGCTGGGCTGGGCAACCAGAAGGGACCACGCATCCAGCGGGCGCTGCAAAAGGTATACGACGAGCGCGGCGCGTTCGACCTGGAGTTTTTGGGTGAAATGGACGCTGATGAGGCACGCGAGTGGCTGACTGATGTGAAGGGAATCGGACTGAAAACCGCATCAATTGTGGTATGCTTCAGTTTCGGTGGCAATGCTTTCCCGGTCGATACACACGTCAACCGGGTGAGCCAACGCATCGGCTTCACGCCGCCGGGCACCACACCAGACAAAGCACACTACATCATGGAAGAAATTGTGCCGCCCAAAGACTACTTCGCCTTTCACATCCAGTTGATCCAGCATGGGCGGGCAGTGTGCAAAGCACGCAAGCCCCGCTGTGAAGCGTGCCCACTAACGCACGTGTGTGATTACTATCAGGGGAGCGCAGACGATGACACCGACACCACAACCTAACGGCAACAGCGTTTCTCAGCAGGAATTCAACAGTATGCGCCAGAACGTGAAGCTGCTTGCCAGCCAGGTGAAAAACGGGCGCGTGGACGGGCAGTTCCTGGCGCTGCAAGTGGAAAAGCTGGGCAGCTTGTTCGACCGCTTGGAAGTGGAGCGCCAGCACGCACGCCAGGGTGCCCGCTTCGAGGCGCTGTACAATGTGAGCCGCATCCTGGGGGCATCGCTCGACCTGCAAACGGTGCTCGACCAGGTGATGGACGCGATTCTACAGTTGACCAGGGCAGAGCGCGGCTTTTTGATGCTGCGCGACAAAGACGGCGGGCTGGAGGTGAAGGCGGCGCGTAACCTCGACCAGCAAACGCTGGACGGCGACCAGTTCCACTACAGCCGTACCATTGCCAATGAAGTTCTCGACTCCGGCAAGGCAATCGTGACCACCAACGCCTCCGAAGACCCACGCTTCGCCGGGCAAGCGAGCATTCTGTCGCAGTCGCTGCGCAGCATCATGGCGACGCCGCTGCACGCACGCGGGGATGTGATCGGCGTTGCCTATGTGGACAGCCGCGTGGTAAGCGACCTGTTCGACGATGCGGACTTGAACGCGCTGGAGGCACTTGCGGGGCAGGCGGCGATTGCCATCGAAAATGCGCAGTTGTTCGAGCAGACGGACCAGGAGCTTGCCAGCACGGTTAGCGAACTGACGCAGTTGCGCCGCATGGATCGGCTGCTAAACGAAACACTGAACCCTAGCAAGGCAGTGGCAATCACGCTGGAGTGGGCGGCACGGCTGTCCAACTCTGTGTCTGGCTACCTGGGACTGCTGGAGGGCAAGGGCGGGCGCGTCGCCACCATGCGCCAGTACGGTGAACTGGGCGCGGAGAAGCCTACGCACCTAAACGATGCCTATGACTCGGTGCAAGGCGTCATCAGCACTGGTAAACCCATCACTGAGATATGCGCGGTGCAAGGCGAAGACCGCTGCACGCTGATTGTACCCATCCGGCTGGAGAACAAGGTGTTTGGTGTGGTGGTGCTGCACAAGCCAGATACAAACCCCTACACCGAGCACGAGATCGACATTGCCGGGCGCGTGGTCAACCGTGCTTCGTTCACGATTGAAAACGCCCGCCTGTACACTGCTGTGCAGGAGGCAAACCGCGCCAAGAGCGAGTTCGTAGGCGTGGTGGCGCACGACCTGAAGGTGCCGATGACGAGCATTTTGGGCTATGCCAACCTCGTCAAGATGATTGGCGACGACCATAGCAATTTAGTAGATCGGCAGGGCGAGTTCTTGCAGAAGATTACGGACACCGTGCGCCGCATGGAGGTGCTGGTGAGCGACCTGTCCGACATTAGCCGCATCGAGAGCGGTCACTTTTATATGGACGAAATCCGTGTCACCGTGCGCCGCATTATCGAAAGTGTTAAGGACAATACACTCACCCAAATCCAGGAGCGCAACCACACACTTGCAGAAAACGTGGAACCCGACCTGCCGGACATGTATGTGGACTACTACCGCCTATTGCAAGTGCTCACCAACTTGGTTAGCAACGCCTACAAGTACACGCCAGATGGCGGCACCATCACACTCGCCGCCAAACGCGATGATGACCGCATCCGTTTTACCGTGAGCGATACGGGCATTGGGCTGACGGACGAGCAAATTGCCAAGCTGGGCACCAAGTTTTGGCGGGCGGAAGACGAGTACACGCGCAGCCAACCGGGAACCGGACTGGGCTTTGCCATCACGTCCAGCCTGGTGGAACTGATGGGCAGCCAAATCGACATCAAGAGCAAAGTTGGGGAGGGCAGCCAGTTTAGCTTTAGCGTGGCGGTTGCCACAGGCAAAAACGACCCCGACGACACGCAGCCGCTGCCGCAAATAGGTTAACAGACGGGGGCGGCGTGCACATCTTCCTATCACCTCACTACGATGATGCCGTATATAGCTGTGGCGGTGCCATCCACCACCTAACTCAGCGCGGAGAGGATGTGCTCATGCTCACGGTGATGGGCGGCGACCCACCCGACCCGCTGCCGGATACGCCCATCGTGCGTGACCTGCATGCAAGGTGGGCGGCGGGCACTAAACCTATTGCTACACGCATTTTAGAAGACCGCGCTGCTGCCGCCGTGCTGGGAGCAAGACGCACCCAAATGAGCATCCCTGACTGTGTGTATCGCACAGCGCAAGACGGCACACCGCTCTACCCGGACGAAGACAGCCTTTGGTACCGCGTGCATCCAGGCGACCCCGCACGGCAAATGTTCGCCACATCATTGTTTATGCAGAGGGCAAACGCTACGTTATATGCGCCGCTGGGTGCGGGCGGGCATGTTGACCACCTGATTGTGCGCAACTGGGCAATAGCACAGGTGCAGGCAGGCGCGGTTAACATCCTATTCTATGAGGACTTCCCCTACAGCGAAGACCCTGGCGCAGTTTCGGCAGCCCTGGCGCAGTTCCCAGCAGATGTGACCTTACAACCTTATGCCGTTTTGTTGACAGAGACCGACATTGCTGCGAAGATTGAAGGCGTGCAGGCGTATCGTTCGCAGGTGAGCACCTTCTGGCAGGATGACACCACACTGCGAGAGCGGGTGCGGGCGGCACTGTTGCGCGGCGGCGAAACCCCTGCAGAGCACTACCATCGGGCACAGGTGAACCCCTAAGGAAGAGACCGGGCATGGAGAACGCATCGCTACAGCAGGCAAAAACAAAGCTAGCGCAACTCATCGAGGACGCCCATGCCGGTAACATTATTCCGGTGCGGCTGCCGGGGCAGTTAGAAGAAATCGCCGCGCTGCTGGAATCTCCTGCGGTGCAAAGCGCGGCAGGTAAGTCTGTGGGCGAGGATGCGCTGGGCGACACAGGCGACATGGACATGATGGAAGACCACGCCCAGTTCATCTCTACTGCTGTGCACGAACTGCGCACCCCCATGACCAGCATTCGCGGCTACAGTGACATGCTGAACACGCCTTCTATGGGCGAACTAAACGACATGCAAAAGCAGTTCCTGGCGACCATCCGCACCAATGCCCGCCGCATGGAAGGGCTGCTGCAAGACGTGAGCGACATCAGCAAAATTCGGGGCGGCACACTGAACATCACCGAAAAGATGGACATGTTCAAGAACATCGCCATGACGGTGGAAAAAGACCTTGCGCCCCTGGCGGAAGAACTCGGCAAAACCCTCACGCTGGACATCCCGCAGGGGCTGCCGCTGCTGAACACCGACGGTGAGTACTTCGCCAAGGCGATTCGCAAACTGGCGGAAAACGGGCTGCGCTACAGCGGCGGCGACGGTGCTGTGACAGTACGTGCCTACGCCGATGGCAGCACACTTGTTGCGGAAGTGGTGGACAACGGCATCGGCATGAGCGAAGACGAGCAGGCGATGCTGGGCACGCTCTACTGGCGCGGCGATAACGACACCGTGCGGGCGTTCAAGGGCAGTGGTTTGGGTGTGGCAATCGCCTATGGCATCATCGAACTGCTGGGTGGTAGCGTAGAGGTAGAGAGTGCCCCGAACCTGGGCAGCAAGTTCATTGTTCGCCTGCCAGGGATGAGCTAGTGCAGGTTCGGAGCTAAATTGTTGAGAATAGGCTCGGTGTCAAAATAAGC
>CAYVGI010000148.1:0-11925 GCA_964451095.1 uncultured Anaerolineaceae bacterium | reverse complement strand
TCTTTCACACCAAGCACACCCTGATTGCTAGTTGCCAAAAACGAGACACGCCTCAAGCGGTTTCGCAACGTACCCCACCGCTAAATCCCCTCCCCGCGTGCGAGGTGGGGACTTTCTCGCAATCCTCATCCTCATCCGTTTACGGCGAGGGGGACTGAGGGGGTGAGGTCTGACCGAAAAGCGGGACTAGCAATCAGGGTAAGCATGTGTCTGATGATGCAACGTGTTCTATGTGTTACACTACCAATAAGGAAACATAAAAGCCACCTGTGCTTTTAATTAACTGCGAATCTGGCTAATACAAGTGACCAAAACGATGAGTGAACTTGACACCATTATCCCAACGATACGCGAGAACCAGAACGACCCGCAGTGGATGGACAAACACAGCGATGCACTGTATGACCAAATTCAACGCCATTTGCGTCCACATACCATCCAACAGGCGTTCACGGCGCTAACGCTGGTCGCGCAGCACTTCTGGTATGAATCGAACTCAGAGCGGTGGATATACCTGTTCGAGGATGCGCTCCTCCCCCTTATGAATGCCCGCGATAACGCCCGGCAGCACGAGGCATACTACCAGATGGGCCATTTTCACCTGGTAGGCAGGCGACCCAACGCGGCAGTCACAGCTTTCCAAAAGGCAGGTGAGCTGGCCCAACAGGATCAGGAGCGCGTGGAGGCATACATTGCGCTGCTCAAGGCAATGGCGCTGCAATCTGCGGGCATTACAAACGAACCTGCTTACGACTTCTTGTTGCGTTATGCCCGTGACTGCAAGACGCTCTACACCCGTGGGCTAATCTATGAGGCGGCGGCACAGTACCACACCAGCAGGGAGCGCCCCGAAATGGCATATGCCTACGCTCAAATTGCCTACAGCGTGTGGCGGCAAGCAATGAAGCAACGTCCCGAACCCACACAAGAGGATCACCGTCATATAGGTTCTGCATTATTCATTATGGGTGTTGCGGCAAGATTGCTAGGCAGCTACGCATTGGCGCAGAGGTACCTTGACCTTGCGACAACATTCCTGGACAAACTGCCATACAAGCAAAATGTAGTAATGGTTAGCTATGAGCATGGTGTGCTGCACGCCATGCACGGGCGTCATCGAGAGGCACTGGCGAACTTCCAGAGAACGTATGACTTCTTTGCTGCGCAGAACAACGAGCGCCACACATTTGCTGCATTTGCTGCCTATGGTGCTGGCTTGAACCTGGTTAAGCTGGGGCGTTACAAGGAAGCTGAAGACATGTTGCTAAGCGCACACGAGACCTGGCGTGGCACGCAGCATCTTCCGAATAAAACCCGTGCAGAGCACGCACTGGGTTATCTGTATCTTCAGGTTAAAGACGAGGGCATGGCAGGCTTTTGGCTTGGGAAGGCGCAAGCGACAGTGTCGCAAATTCCAGATGAACACATTCGGCAGCTTTTGCTACAGCGGATGCAGAAGAACCTGGAAGACTTAAGTAACCTTCGGGGAAAACCGGGGCAACAGTAGCTGGTGGGTGGGGCGTCATACAGCGCCCCAAACCCGGTCACACAATTAGGGCACGATGGGCGGCGGGTAGCCTGGGTCTACTGCGGCGTTGGGTACGATGGGCGGCGGGTAGCCTGGGTCTACTGCGGCGTTGGGTACGATGGGCGGCGGGTAGCCTGGATCCTGGAAACGAATAACGTTTGCCATGTGTAAACCTCCATAGGAGTTGTTTGCGATGCTTCTAGGGTCGCAAAATGGAGGTCTTTCTTGAGGAAAAGCGGACAACCAACGGACATGTTTCGGACACGTTTGTGATTGCGGGCACAGCGTGCAGCAAGCGTGGGGTTCGCGCCGCTTGGCATGTTTCGGCTTTCGTCATATAGTGGTAGGACGAGTAACTGTAACGGTAGTAAAGCGAGTGACCCCCATGCGCGGAAAATGGATTGTGTGGTTGTGCCTGGCGTTAGGCGCGTTGGCGGTGCCCGTCTATGCCCAGCAGGAGCAGCAGCCCCCCCCACCGGAATACACTGCCTTCTCGATTGCGCGGTTGTTGTCTGACGATGGCACGCAGATTGAGGCGGAGTTCTTGGTGAGCAATGTCGGCGGCGACGCTACCGAAACCGCCCAGGTTGAGCTGCGCCAGTTGGGGGGTACCGCGCTGCTGGCACGCGGCGAGGTGGAACCGCTCGCCGCCGGGGGGACGGCACAACTCCTGCTGGCGTTCCCGCTCAGCGAATTCGACAGCGTGGAGCCGGAAACCGAAAATGTCGTGTTCGAGCTGGTGATTACCTCGCCGGAGTTCGGGCGAGAGCGCCTGCTAGCAGAGTTCACGATTCCGGCAGCGCCAGGGCAACCCGCCGCGCAGAACACACCCGCGCCTACCTCATCGGAGGATACAGGTGGCACAGGGGACGGCCTGCGGGTGCAAATGCTGACGACCATCGAGGGCTGGCTGGCGTTTTTGCCGTTTGATGTTGACCTGGAAGACCCGGTGCAGTTCGCGTCTTTATTAGGCGTGGTGTTGTTTGTGTTGGTGCTCGTGTGGCTGCTGGCAGTGATTATGCGGCTTCTGTTTACGCCCAAACCCGCGTTCCCGGCGAACCCGCCGCCCTATGCCGGCATGCCCGCGCTCAACCCGGATTCGTTGGGGGGCAGGCGGCAGATGTGGCAGCAGGTAGCGCAGAACGGCTCCATGCTGGCGGAGCTAAGCGAGGGCAATTTGCACGCCCGCAAGCTGCTGCTAGATACCAACGATGTGCGCTATTCCGGGTGGCGGGCGGTGGGGCTGCGTGCCGGGCAGTACGACACCTACGGTCGGGTTGCACGCACACAGGTTGTGGCACCGCGCGGGGTACTGCGGCGGCTGAACCGCGCCATGCGCAAAGCACCCGACCTCACGCCACAGGCGGCAAACCGCCGGGCAAAACCCGTGGCACGGTTCCTGGCGCGGCGGCTGAACCGACGCATTAAAAAGCGGGGGGCAGGGCTGCCCATCGCCCTGGATGTGAAGTTCCGGGGGGAGCACGGCGAAGTGAACATCGTGTTTGAGTTGTACCAGTTCCAGCTTGGGGCGTGGCGCTTGCTAGACGGCTGGCAGCCCGAAATGGTCGTCACAGGCAAGGCGATTCACGATTCGTACACCTACACTGTTCACGGTTTGCTGCCAGAGGAAACCATGCGCGACTTTCGCGGTCGCCTGCGCGACGAACTGACGTATCTGCTGGCGGAAATGCTGCTGTGTACCCCGCCAGCACCGCCACCCGCCGCGCCCACACAGCAGGGGCAGCGCCCGGTTAGCGCCGCCGTAGAAACACAAGAGAACCTGCAAGCGGTATCCGGCTATAGTGCGCCCGCAACTGCGTCTATGCGCCCGGTTCCGCCAGAAAGCGACGACAGTGCCGTGATGGACACCGTCGCGCACGAGAACAACAGCAACCAGGGCGATACCTTGGGCGAACGCGACTAGGGGCATCTCACCGGACGGTAAACCCCACCAGAAGCAAAAACACGCAAGCAAAAAGGGGTCGCCGAGTACATCGGCGACCCCCTTTGGGTCTGGTTTCGGTAACGGTACGGGTTAGCGCTTGTTGATTGCCTTGGCGATCAGGCGCCCCAGGTATTGGGAGTGTG
Source organism: uncultured Anaerolineaceae bacterium (assembly GCA_964451095.1). Lineage (GTDB taxonomy): Bacteria > Chloroflexota > Anaerolineae > Aggregatilineales > Phototrophicaceae > DAOTTY01. Next base: position 8,309 of record CAYVGI010000148.1, on the reverse strand, counting down.
CATCAATGTTGCGGGTGTCGATGTCGACATCACGCTTGCGACCAATGCGCTGTGCATCTGCTTCGATTTGCAGCTCGCGGGCACGCTGCTCTGCTTCAGTTTGTAGGCTATAGAAGTTCATGTCTCTTGTTCTCCATCGCTTGTTCATATCTGAGACATGCAGCATCATACACCCGAATTCGTGTTTTTGTGTATAAAAACCAATAAATAGCAGGCTAACGTTGTGTGAACCGCACAGGAGAATTTGTTTAACCTGCTAGCTGGGGTCATACACGCGCGCCGGGTCACGGTCACCCCAAATGCGCTTGTCGTCCAGGATGCGTATTGTTATGTCTTCCGTGATCGTAATCTGGCAGGAAAGGCGCGGGTAGCCAAACTGCGCGGCGAGCTTATCGTGCCAGTGCTGCGGGGCAGGCTCGTTCGTCTCAATCAACACACCGCACGTCGCGCAGATGCCCCGCCCGCCGCAGTTGGCGCGTTTCGTCAGCGGGGCATATGGCGAGAACCCGTTATCCAGCAGCGTGCGGCGTAAGTTCGCGCCGTGCGGCACCGTGAGCGTGTGGGTTTCTCCGTGGGTGAGCACGGTGAGGGTGTAGGTTTGGGGCATGGTTCATCCTGTGTGGTCAGTGGTCTTGTCCGCTAGCCTGCCACACGCGGATGAGTGCCCGTTGACCTGTGGGTGAATTTGGCATGGGTGCCGTGTCCCTCGGCTCGGTTCTACTCCTCACGCTTGCGGTCAAACACTAGTCCCCGATGATGGACAGCTTTTGCTCGTTGCGCAGTACCTGGTGGTCAATGGTGAAGCCTGTATCCAGGAAGCGCTGCGCCAACCCGAAGTACAGCCCGTACATGTAGTTGGGCGGGTAGGGGACATCGGCGGTAACGTGGTAGGTGTTGCCACGCCTCACGTACTCAAGGCTGCCCACATCCCCGCCACGGTGCACCTGGTTGTACAGCGGAACCGAAAACTGGAGGTATTGGTCAAACGTGCGAACATTGCTGGGGATGTCCAGGTGCATGGCAACATACTTGCCCACCGCTGCCAAGTCAAACACACCCGAGGGCATAGAATCCAACTCCTCAAAGAAGTTGACCAGATCCTTCACGCTGTACCACCTCTGCGGGTTGATGTTGCGGAAACCATACTTTGCCAGCAGCGGCTTCAAATCGTTAGAGGTCGCGCTCACTGCTTCCTCTATCCCAACCAGCACCATACCTAAAATCTCTGCATCACTTGAAAACTGTCTTTTGTACGGCATTTTTGCGTCCCAATGTAATGTTGCGTTGCGATGCCGTAATGATACATCGTTTTTAAATGCCGCGGGAAATTCTCGTGGGTGTTGTTTAGTAATATATGACGAAACAGGTGGTGTTTTGGTGCGGGGAGTGCAATCTGCTGCACTCCCCATTGATGAGGGTAGACGGAGCAGCTACGGCGCGTCTTCGGTCGCTGCGGGTTCCTCGGTGGTGGTGGGTGCTTCTTCCGTCGGAACGGCGAAATCACCCTCAACAATCGACGTGCTAATCGCCTCTAGCACCGGGCGCACCTCGCCCATGCCGCCCACGCGGGTATACGCCAGTATGGTGGCGACGTCATCACCTGTATCTATGGAAATGATAAGCCGCTCGTGTGCTTGTGCCCGGTTGACCGACAGGCTAACCGCGCTCTCGGCGTCGCCCTGCGGCAGGGGTTCCATGATGCCCACCGGTTCATAGCCACCGCTCAGCCCCAGCGCGGTAAAAAACGTAACCACATCTGCCGGGGAGGGTTCGCGGCTGCCGGGCGGGTACTCCGGGATGAGCACGTAGGACGGGTACAGCAGCGCAACCACCTCGCCGCGCTCTAGCTCGCTAACCACATCCGTGTTAAGCGCCTCACCGGAGGTCGCCACGAAGATGGCACCGCGCTGGTTTTCCACAATCAGCCAGCCGTCCGGGTAGCTAAGCTGGCGGTTGCGGGGGGTGTTGGTGTAGGTGAGGTCCAGCACTACGCCGTCCTCTGTGATGCCCGCAACGGTTACTTCGGCAGCGACGAATGACTCCGCGATTGCCAGCAGGTCATCTTGAATCGCATCAACGTCTTCGGCACGTCCGGTAATCAACATCGCCCCCCGGTCGCCGCCGCCCAGGTCTACCAGCCAGATGACCGTGTCTGCATCGGCGTCTGGGTCGCTAAAGATGACCTCCGCTGCCTCACGTCCGTCATCAAACGCAAAGCTGAGCACCTCTAGCTCCTCCGGCACGACGGCAACCAACGCTTCGGTCGCCGTGACGCCGGGCATCAGTTGGATGCCCAACCGCTGCGCGAAGAAGGGTTCAGCATTCTTCACGATGAGCACCTGTACATCGCCGGGGTCAAACTCCTCGAATGTGGTGGCGTCCAGTGCATTCGCCGTAGTCCCCAGCGCAACCGAAGGCGCGTCTGTGGCGGCACCGTCGTTAATCGCCCAATCTGCCGGGTAGCGAAACATGATGTCACGGTCGGCATAGGCGGCGAAGTCGTCTGCGGGCGCGGCGTCCTCTGTGGGTTCCTCGGTCATGGTTTGGGCGGTAGCAATCGCAGCAGCAGTGAGCAGCGCCACCAGCAAGAACACAGTTTTCAGGCGGTGCATTAGCCCTGGTTTGCCCGGCGCTGTTCACTCTGCTCATTAAGCTCATTGAGTGCGATGCCAATCGCCACGCCAATGAACACACCCAGCAGCGCCCCGATTGCTAGCCCGGTGGTTAGCGCCTGGCGGCGTGCCTCGCGCACGCCGGTTACGCGGTCTACAAGTTCGTTCACCTGACTTTGAATGCGCCCGGTTAAATCTTGGATGTCGTGCTCGGCGCGTTGTGCCTGTTTCCGAACGCGATTTTGTGCGTCTGCCATGGGTGTGCCCTTTCCTCTCGTCTTGACTGAGTTACAACTTGCAAAGCGCATTATAACGCGCATCGAACCGTGTCAACATCAACATTGTGTTATGGGCGGCGCACCATCTGGCGATAGCCCCGGTAGCCCGCTAACCGTGCCCTATCGTACAGATCGTCGCTGCGGGCTAGCTCGTCCATCAGGCGGCGCATGGCGCGTGGCACATCCACACCACCATCGCGGGTCAGCACCACCCCTGTGATTTCTGGCTCATCGGCACGGGAGAACACCCCCCACCCCTTGCGCGGGTGCAGCCGGTAGCCGTGCTCCCGCAGGGTGCGCCGCACAACAAACGCAAAATCGGTTGGGGGGCGCGGGCGGGTTTGCCAGCTAAACACCAGGTCATCGGCGTAGCGGGTGTAGTGCCCGCCGCTTTCCGTCGCCAGTTGATGCAGCCGGGCGTCCAGCTCGCGGTTGACGAGGTTGCTCAGTGCAGGGCTGGTGGGGGCACCCTGCGGCAGCGCACCCAGGTACGTCGTCAGGTTGGTGAGCAGTTGCACTTCATTATCGTTGAGCGTGGGCGGGTACAGCCGCCAGTGGGTAAAGCGCCGCCAGAACTGCCGTACCCGGTAGCGCGTAGTGGACGGGAAAAAGTCTTGGATGTCCGCCGTGACGACCGTACGGGCACCCGCGTGCGCCCAGGCATGATCGGCTATCGACAGCCCTTTGCGGTAGCCTACAGCGGCGGGGTGCGGGCGCTCCTCTTCGAGAAATTGCGCCAGGATGGCGTGCTGCATTGCTTTCAGGTCGATTCCCGGCTCCGCCAGATGGCGGCGGGTGCCGTCCTTCTTCGCTATGGTGAAGTGTCGATAGCGGTAGCGTGGGGGCAGTTCGCCGCGCAGCAGGGCATTGAACGGCTGCTGGTATGGATCGCCGATGTGGTATGCCACCCGCAACTGTCTGCTGGGGTCGTACACATTGCGGTGTGGCTGGATGGCGAGCCACATCTGTTGCACCTGTGGGGATAGTAGCTGGTAGCGCACATGATAAGGTAGCACCATTTCCCAGAAGTCACGCATGGGGTTCACTCCGCTGGGCATGTCGTTCACACGGGCATGGTATCACAAAGTAAATGTGAACACCATGGTTTGTGCCGTTGGCGTGGCGTTGGGCAAGCGTATGCACCACTCCCCGCTAAGATGTGAGAAGATAGATGGGTGTCTCGCTGTTTCGCATAAGAAGATAAAAAAAGATGAGGAGTGACTACAGTGCCCATTCGGCTAACCATCGTGCTGCTGGTAATGAGCCTGGCGGTGCTGCCCGCCGCACACGCCCAACCCGACGCGCCAATCCCCGCTGTGTACTACACCACCGAACCGTTTGACTACAAAGTTGCCACGCTCGACCGCGACACGTTCCAACTCACCGACGTGTGCGCCGTGGACGGGCACACGCTCACCAATAGACGCCCGGCACCCTCACCGGACGGGCGTGCGCTGGCACTGACGTTGTTCACCGGGCAGTTTTTCATCGCAGATTTTACTTTCTTGCCCACACAGCAGAACAGCTTCATCTATCACTGTGATCTCGCCACCGGGGAGGCAGCACGCCTTTCCCTGCCGACCGAGTCCATTCTCGACAGTTCTCCGTCCTTCTCACCGGACGGCACACAGCTTGCATGGCTGCGCGTTGTGACAGTCGATGATGAAGGCACGTTACAGTCCCAGGTGGTGGTGTACGATGTCGTGTCTGCGACGGAGACAGTAATTGCCACGCTGGATACAGTGCCCATGCTCGGCATCACCGATAGTTGGGTGGACTGGGGTGCGGGCGGTATTGCGGTCAACTGGCACCCGGATTTCACCCAAACCAACGCGACGATTGACATCTACACTGCTACAGGCGAGCTGCTTGCCAGCACCGAACACACGGCGCGTCCGGCAAATGCGGTGTATGAGTGGGCACTGCTCCGCGAACAACCTGTGTATATGCTCAGCGTGGAGCCATCTGACAGTAGAGCAGGGGACAACTACGCGGTGCTAAACCCGACAACGGGTGCCGTCGAGACGATCACTGGCAACCCGACGAAGACGCCGATACAAACGGAATCCAGCGGACCAGAACCCATCCAGCACGACATCACCTCGCCCCAATCCAACGCGGCGTTCCTGGGGCAGCGCGTTGAGGTCGGTTTGCTCAGCAAGCGCTACCATAACCGCTACGACTTCGCAGCCGACCCGGACGGCACCCGCATGTTTGTGATCGAATACAGCGAACTCTCGCTTGGCGGACTGCTGTATCATGTGGACGGTGCTGACCTGGGCTTTGCGCTGGGCGCTTTTGTTTTCCCCATCACGCCAATTGACCTGCCCAACGTCGCGCCCGGCATGGGCGGTGCGCAGGCGGTCTACTGGCAGCCTGATGTATGGCAGTTTGAGGCGGAGTAGTGCTCACAGTGCTGCGAACAAGGTGCCCCGTTCTAGCAGGAGCGGCAGCGCCACCAACGTGTGCCAACCCGCCTCATCAGCGGCTAGCCGACCGTGCAGCCACATATTCAGCCGATTCATGAGCGCGTTTTCTGCCAGGGGCACCAGAGCGCTGTCCTCTGGTGCCAGGAATGTGTAGTAGTGCTCCTCGCCGTCGCTAACGCCGTCCGCGAATGCGGGCGGTATGGCTCCGGCGGGGGTGCCGGGCACCGGGTAGGGCGTGACATCCGGCAGCAGCGGTGCCCCCAGCACGGTGAGCACGGTCACGGGCAGCCCGCCCACCTCAAGCACCGTCAGTGCCTCCACGCTGCCGCCAATGCCCGCCTGCCCGCGCCAGTCCAGGTTGTCCGGTTGCCAGCGCAGGGTGGCTAACGGCAGGGCGCTTTCTCCGCTGCCGAGCACCACCCGCAGTTCCGGTGCAGGCACCGTCAGTGTAAACAACCCCTGCTCGCCCTCCACCATGACCTCGTCATGTTCGGTGTGCAGCGCGAGCTTGCCCTGCGCATAGCCTGGCAGCGTGTACCCTGCCGCCGCTAACTGACCGCTCAACTCGTCGTTCATGACCTATCCCCTTCTCCTCACCGATTGGTGCCCGCTGGGTTCGCAAAAGCGCTATAATCTGTAACATTGCTCAGTGCCATCATAACAAAGGAGACCCCTGGATGGTGAAAAGAACGCTGTTTTGCGTGCTGATTTTATGTGCAGCTCTGGTGCCCCCCGCCCTCGCACAGGATTATGACTTTTTCTTTGAAGAAACCGACTGCTTCTTCCCAGACCTGCCCGACGTCACATGTGGTGTGCTCATCGTGCCGGAAGACCGCAGCAACCCGGATAGCTTTGAGATTGAACTCGCCGTTGCCATCATCGCGGCGGAGAACGGCAACCCGCTGCCAGACCCCGTCATCTACCTGGAAGGCGGACCGGGCGGCAGTGCGCTGTTCGCCGTGCAAGATTACCTGGAGCACCCGCTGCGAGAAAACCGTGACCTCATCCTGTTCGACCAGCGCGGCACGGGCTTTAGCTTCCCCAGCCTGAACTGCCCGGAAATTGAAGAAGATGAAGTCGATGACCCGGTGCTGGCGTGCTACGAGCGCCTGATTGACGAGGGAATCGACCTGGATATGTACAACAGTGCTGCCAGCGCCGCCGATGTGAACGACCTGCGGATTGCCCTGGGCTACGAGCAAGTGAACCTATGGGGCATCTCCTACGGCACACGGCTGGCACTCACCACCATCCGTGACTACCCAGAGGGCATACGCGCCGTTGTGATCGACTCGGTGTATCCGCCGGAGGTAAACAGCGTGGAACAAGGAGGGCTGGACTCTGTCGCTGCGTTTGATGCGTTTTTTGCCGCGTGTGCCAATGACGCCGCGTGCAGCGCCGCCTACCCGAACCTACAGGCGGATTTTTATGCGCTGGTGGACGAGTTGAACGCGAACCCGGCAGTGTTCGAATATGATGACGGCTTTGAGGTATCTGAATTCGAACTCATTGGGGACGATGTGGTCAATGCGTTGTTCCTGGCATTGTACGACAGCAACGTGATCCCGATGCTGCCCTACGGCATCAACCTGCTGGTGAACCCACGGGATGACTTCGACCTTCAGGACGGCTACGACATCTTGCAGGGCTTTTATACGCCGGAGAGTTGGCAGGGGATTGAGACGACGTTCCCGGAGAGCGTGTTTGAGTCCGATATGGTGCTGGATTACCTGGACGAATTCGGGGACATCAGCGACAGCGAAGGCATGTACAGCGCAGTCGAGTGCTCCGAGGAGGTTGTTTTCAACGACCCGGACGTTGCACTAGAGGCAGCAGAGCAGGCACCTGAGGAATTACAAGCATGGCTCATCGAGAGCGGCGAGGGGCTACTCACCGACTGTGAGATCTTCGCTGTCGCCGCCCGCCCCGCGCTGGAAAACGAGCGTGTGTCCAGTGACCTGCCTGTGTTGGCAATCTCCGGTGGGTATGACCCGGTCACGCCACCATCCTACGCGGACAGCGCACTAGAAGGACTGCCGAACGGTCAGCACGTTGTGTTCCCCGCAGGCGGGCACAGCGAAACCGGTAATCCGGGCTGCGGCGCAGACATCACGCGCCAGTTCTTCGACGATCCATCCGCCACGCTGGACACCACCTGTATCCCTCAGTCCACGGACTGGTACGTAGAATAGATCGACTGTAGCGCTGCTACGCCTGGGGTTCAGTACGCTGAACCCCTACCCAAACGCGCTCACCAACAATGTCGCTTTGAAAACCCGCTACTTCTGCTCTTCGCGCAGGTGCGGGTACAGCAGCACATCCCGGATGTTACGCTGGTCGGTCAGCAGCATCACCAGACGGTCTATGCCCATGCCAAAGCCCCCGTTAGGCGGCATCCCGTAGCGCATCGCCCGCAGGTAATCCTCGTCCAGCGGCGTTTCCTCGTCGCTGCCCGCGCTGTACAGCGCCGCCATATCCAAAAAGCGCTGCTCCTGGTCCAGCGGATCGTTCAGCTCTGTGAAGGCGTTGCACATCTCCATCCCGGCGATAAAGCCCTCGAACCGCTCCGTGTGGAAGTCGTCGTAGTCCACGCGCTTGGCAAACGGAGAGATGTCACGCGGGTAGTCCATCAGGAACGTGGGCTGGCGCAGTTGCGGCTCCACGAACTCGCTCAGCAGGTCGTCAATCAACTGCCCCCACGCCGCGTTGTCCTTGAACTTCATGCCCTTGTCGCGCATGGCACCCGCCAGCGCGTCGCGCTCACGGTAGTCCATGTAATCGATGCCGCTGTACACCTTAATCGCATCGCGCAGCGTGATCCGCTTCCACGGCGGTGTGAAGTCGATCTCCTCGCCCTGGTATGTCGCTTTGAGCGTGCCGTTAACCTGCTGTGCCACATGCGCCACCATGCGCTCGGTGATGTCCATCACACTGCTGTAGTCGATGTACGCCTTGTAGAACTCAAGCTGCGTGAACTCCGGGTTGTGCTT
>CAYVGI010000147.1:0-12029 GCA_964451095.1 uncultured Anaerolineaceae bacterium | reverse complement strand
TATGGGCGATGGACAGATGTTGCCACAGTTCTCGCAAGATGTGTTTGTGTGGGTTGCTGTGTATGGTGTGGCGGTGCTGGTTGCTGCGTGGCTGGCGATGGTGATTTGGGCATGGCGAGACATGCGTGCCCGCAGCCGTGACCTGTGGGTGCAGGTGTTGGTGGCGGCGGTCGTGCTGTTGCTCAACCTGCCGGGGCTGCTGATTTACATTTTCCTGCGCCCCAGGGAAACCCTGGCAGAGGCGTATGAGCGCTCGCTCGAAGAGGAAGCGCTGCTGCAAGAGATTGAGGAAAAGCCCAACTGCCCAGGCTGCGGAATGCGCGTGGAAACCAACTGGCAGGCGTGCCCGAACTGTCACACGCGGCTGAAGAAGCCGTGCATCAACTGCGGGCAGATGCTGCACCTAGCATGGGACTTGTGCCCGCACTGTGCTGTGCCACAGACGACAGGCGCAGCGAACAGCCAGGCGCATGTGTCGCGGCGGGTGCGTGGGGGGAGTGCACGAAGCACGGAGCCACAACCATCACCGGATACGCCCTACCGCCCACCGCAACGCCAGCCGGGAGAGCTAGAGTTCATCGACGAGGACTACTAAGGTCATAGTTGATGCAGAAAGGGCGGGCGGCACATTGTGCCACCCAACGGACGGCGCACTACTCTACGCGGTGTACCTTCAAAAAGTTGGTTTGCCCCCCCACGCCAAAAGGCATACCTGCGATGATAATCAGCGTATCATCCACATGGACGTAGCCTTTTTCTTTGGTAGTTTTCTCGATGAGGGCAATCATCTCGTCAATTGTGCTGAACTCCGGAATCATCACAGGGGTGACCCCCCACACCAGTGTCATCAAACGGTATGTCGTTTCGTTGGGCGTCACGCAGATGATGGGAACCCGTGCCCGCTCTGCCGCGACTTTGCGGGCGGTGTAGCCGGATAGGGTGGATGTAACGATTGCCCGTGGTTGGAGGGCATTCGAAAGCTCGTAGGTCGCAGCGCTGATTGCATCTGAAATCGGGTCTAGCTCGTTCATGATGCGGTTAATTTCTGGACGGACGGGCCACCTGCGATCTTCGGCAGTCATGGCGATGTCCGCCATAATCTTGACCGCCTCCACAGGGTAGTCACCTGTTGCTGTTTCGTTGCTCAGCATGACCGCGTCGGTGCCATCCACAATGGCATTGTACACGTCGCTCGCCTCTGCACGTGTGGGGCGGGGGGATTTGACCATGGAGCTGAGCATCTGCGTGGCGGTGATGACGGGCTTGCTACGCTCGTTGCACAGGCGGATGATGCGCTTTTGCTCCCGGGGCACGTTTTGCGGTGGGATTTCCAAGCCAAGGTCGCCACGGGCGACCATGATGCCATCGCAAACGGAGATAATGTCCTCAATGGTGTCCAATGCTTCGTGCTTCTCGATTTTGGCGATGATGCCCACACGCTGCTCACCGCCAAACAGGTTCATCATCCAGCGCAGTTGGCGGATGTCTTCTGCGCTACGCACAAACGACAGGGCGATGTAGTCCGGCTGTTTGGTGAGCACAAACTCAATGTCGCGCTGGTCTTTGTCGGTGATTGCGGACAGGGTGAGCCGGGCAGTGGGTGCCATCATGCCCTTGCGAGACTCGATCAGCCCGTCAACAGCGGCGCGTGTTAGCAAGCTGCGCGGTCGCTTTTCTACCACGTCGAATTGCAGTTCGCCGTCACCATACAGCAGCGGCATCCCTGCCTGAACATCCTTCATGAACTCTGGGTGGGGCAGTTGCACGCGGTAGCCGCTGCCATTTGCCTCATCGAGCGTAAACTCGACTTCCTCACCAGCATGGATTTCTATAGGTTGCTCCACTTTGCCCAGCCGGATTTTGGGTCCTTGGATGTCCGCAAGGATTGAGACAACCGTATTCTCTTCTTTGGCAACTTGCCGCACGGTGTCGATAGTGCGGGCGTGTGTTTCGTGGTCGCCGTGGGAGAAGTTGATGCGGGCAACATTCAGCCCGGCACGGATCATGCTGCGAATGGTTTCCTTTTCCCAGGAGGCGGGTCCGAGGGTCGCGACGATCTTCGTCTTTTTTCCGTCAATGCCATAAAGTGCCATAAGAGTGAATTCCCTAGCGTATTAGTCGAGGTCTAGCCCCAGGTTTTTAAAGGCGGACTTGCCCGCGTAGACGGCAGCGTCGCCGAGTTGTTCTTCGATGCGAAGAAGCTGGTTGTACTTCGCGGTGCGGTCGCTGCGGGCGGGGGCACCGGTTTTGATCTGCCCGGCGTTCATGGCGACGGCAAGGTCACTGATGGTGTTGTCCTCGGTCTCGCCGCTGCGGTGGCTGGTGACGACAGACCATCCGTGGCGCTGTGAAAGCTGTGCGGCGGCGATTGCTTCCGTTAGCGAGCCGATCTGGTTGACCTTGAACAGCAGCGCGTTGGATGCTTTTTCCTTGATGCCACGGCGCACGCGCTCAACGTTGGTTACGAGCAGGTCGTCGCCGACGATTTGCACGCGGTCGCCCACCTTCTCCATGAGCAGCGACCAGTTCTCCCAGTCGTTTTCCGCCAAGCCGTCCTCCAGGGAGATAATGGGGTACTTGTCCATCCAGTCAACCCAGTAGTCGACCATCTCCGCGCCGGTGAGTTCTTTGCCCTCAATGGTGAGCTTGTATTTGTTGTCTTCGTAGATTTCCGATGTTGCCGGGTCTAGCGCGATGAAAATTTGCTCACCGGGGGTGTAGCCCGCCTTCTCAATTGCCTCCATGATGTAGTCCAGGGCGATGGAGTTGGAACCAAGACCGGAGGGCGCGAAGCCGCCCTCGTCACCCACGGTGGTGCCATGCCCTTTGTCGTGCAGTACCTTCTTGAGCGCCTGGTAGATTTCTACACCCCAGCGCAGCGCCTCTGCAAACGAAGATGCGCCGACGGGCATCACCATGAACTCTTGAAAGTCCGTGCTGTTGAGGGCGTGCTTGCCGCCGTTCATAATGTTCATCATGGGCACGGGCAGCACATGGGCGTGGATGCCGCCAAGGTAGGCGTAAAGCGGCAGGTTAGCGCTGTTCGCTGCTGCTTTTGCTACTGCCATGGATACACCCAGTATTGCGTTGGCACCGAGTTCTGCCTTGTTCGGGGTGCTGTCTAGCTGGATCATGGCGTTGTCTATGGCGACCTGATTCATGGCGTAGGCACCGCGCAGCGCATCAGCAATTGGACCATTTACCGCGTTGACTGCCTTCTGGGTACCCTTGCCGCCGTAGCGCCCTTTATCACCGTCGCGCAGTTCGATTGCCTCGTGTTCGCCAGTGGATGCCCCACTGGGTACCGCAGCACGCCCGAAGGCACCGTCTGCTAGCTGAACGTCAACCTCAACTGTAGGGTTGCCACGGCTGTCTAAAATTTCGCGTGCGTGAATGTGGTCGATAATCGTCATCTCTGTCTCCTTCAGTCATGGGACTACGCTGCCAAGGAAGAATAGCCCTGGCAGCCACGTCACTGTAACGGGCACATTATAACAAGCTCAACTTATCTTGCCCTCATCTCATGTTAAATCTCGTTGAAAATACCACTGACTGCACAACTTCGGTCAGATAAAATACACAAAGTGACGTTTGAAGAGAGAAAAATCCATGCTGGCAAAGCGCAGTGTTTACCTAGACTATTCCGCCACAACCCCAACCGACCCGCGTGTCGTTGAGGCGATGATGCCCTACTTCACAGAAGTTTACGGCAACGCTTCGTCTGCCCATGCGTTTGGGCGCAAGGCGGAAAGTGCGATTGAGCGTGCCCGTGAGACGGTTGCGAAAGTGCTCAACTGCAAACCGCAGGAAGTGGTGTTCACCAGCGGGGGCAGCGAAAGCGATAACATGGCGGTGCGCGGGGCAGCATGGGCGGCACGCCAGCGGGGGCGCGGACTGCATCTCATCACGACGCCAATTGAGCACAGCGCTGTGGTGAAAACGATCCACCAGCTTGCGGATGTACAGGGCTTTGAGGAAACGATTTTGCCCGTTGATCGTCAAGGTATGGTGAGTACTGAGGGCTTTGCAGCAACCTGCAACGAGAACACCACATTTGCCAGCGTAATGTATGCCAACAATGAAGTGGGTACGGTACAGCCCATTGCGGAACTGGCAGCAATTGCGCATGAAAACGGCGCGTTGTTCCACACGGATGCGGTGCAGGGGGCGGGGCAGCTCCCGATGGATGTGCAGGTGCTGGGTGTGGACATGCTCAGCATGTCCGCGCACAAGTTCTACGGTCCGAAGGGTGTAGGGGCGCTGTACATCCGTGACGGCATCGATTTTGTGAGCAGCCAGACCGGTGGCAGCCACGAGAACGGTCGACGCGCGGGGACGCACAACACGCCGTTCATTGTGGGGTTGGCGAAGGCGCTAGAGCTTGCGCACGAGGAGCACGATGTTCGTGTTGCTCACTACACACACCTGCGCGATATGCTGACTGACGGTGTGCTAAAGCGCGTGCCGAGTGCAGTCGCTACCGGGCACCCGACTGAGCGCTTGCCATCACATGCGAGCTTTGTGTTTCCTGGGCTGGACGCGAACATGCTGGTGATGCATCTGGATATGCGCGGTGTGGCGGCAAGCAGTGCGTCTGCGTGTAAGGTGGGCAACCCGGAGCCGTCTGGTGTGCTGCTGGCGCTGGGCTATGACCGCAACACAGCAATGGGCAGCCTGCGCCTGACGGTGGGCAAGGATACAACAGAGGCGGAGATTGCGTATGTGGTGGATGTGATTGCGCAGGCGGTGCCGAAGGTGCAGCGGCTGAGTAGTTTAGTATGATTTTTTCTGCTAAATAAGGATGCTGAAGGCAAGCGGATTGCTGTAATTGTTGAGAGAGAACGACCTGTGAGAAACAACGCAGATACAACCGTGGTCGTAGCGATGAGCGGCGGCGTGGATAGCTCTGTGGCGGCGGCGCTGATGGTGGAAGCGGGCTACAACGTCATCGGCATGATGATGCGGTTGTGGTCTGAGGAGACGACTGAGGGCGGCGCACACAACCGCTGCTGCACGCCGGAACAAATGGCGGATGCGCGGCGCATTGCAGATGGGCTGGGTATTCCCTTTTATGTGCTGGACACCAAAGCAACGTTCCGCAACACGGTTGTGCAGTATTTTATTGACCAGCACGCACAGGGTTACACACCCAACCCGTGCATTGAATGCAATCGGCAGATTCGCTTCACGTTCCTGCAAGAAAATGCGCTGGCACTCGGTGCAGATTACCTGGCGACCGGGCACTATGCTCGCATCGCCCGTGGTGAGGACGACAAGTTCCAACTGAAGAAGGGGCTAGACCCGCGCAAAGATCAGAGTTATGTGCTGAGCGTGATGGGGCAGGAAGAACTAGCGCACGCACTGTTCCCGATTGGGGAGTACGAGAAGACCGAGGTACGGGCGATTGCCGAGCGAATTGGACTGTCTGTGCATAGCAAGAAGGACAGCCAGGACTTGTGCTTCCTGGGTGATGGCGATTATCGGCGTTTCCTGCGCGATCATGCGCCACAGATCATGGACGCGGGCGAGATTGTGATGCGCAGTGGCGAGGTGGTGGGCACACATACCGGGCTAGCAAACTACACCATTGGGCAGCGTAGAGGGCTAGGTGTGACGTACGCGGAGCCGTTGTATGTGCTGGGCAAAAATGCCGAACAAAACGCGCTCATCGTGGGAACACGGGATGAGCTTGGCAAGACAGAACTAACGGCGAAGCGCGTCAATTGGGTGCGCGGTGAGGTGCCAGCGGAACCGTTCCAGGCAGAGGTGAAAATTCGCTACAAGGCGCAACCGGTGCCCGCCACCGTCACGCCGCTGGGCGACGACCGTGTGCACATCGCGTTTGAGGACACACTGCGCGACATCACGCCGGGGCAGGGTGCGGTGATGTACCAGGGCGACGTGTGCCTGGGCGGGGGGCTAATCGAACGTCAGCCGTAGAGCGTCCCCGTGAACCACGCCAGCACCTCGTTGTAGTACAGCAGCATAATCACGGTGCCGACGACGATGTACGGTCCGTAGGGCAGCGCCGCGAGCATACTGTTACGCTTGCGGCGCAGCTTTTGTAGTGTGATGAACAACAGCGCTCCGGCGGCACCCAAAAACACGGTGATGAACATAGCAAAGATGAGCGCCCGCCAGCCCAAAATCAAGCCGCATACGGTAATCAGCATCACATCCCCGTAGCCGAATGGCACCTCTGACGGTGCCCAGCCGCGTAGTTCCGCGCTGGCACGCTGGTATAGGAATCCGCCCAGGTAAAACACAAAAAAGGTTGCGAAGCCCGTGAACGCCCCCAGTAACCCGTTGCGCAGGATAGGGGGCGAGCTTGCCATCCACCACTGGATGGGGGTGCCGGGTGCCGGGCTGATCGCAGTGTCGATGAGCGCGATAATGCCGGACGGAATCATGACGGCGAACAAGATCAGGTGATGTTCCACATCAATAACGACAACCAGCACAAACATCGCCATGTAAAACAGCCAGAACAGCGTTTGGGTGGTGTTCACGGGCTGGGGCAAAAAGCCATTGCCCGCTGTAATCGCCGCTGCGCGTGTAACGGTGATGAAGAATGCGGCGGCAGTGGCAAGCTCTGTGATTGGATAGCGCCAGGTGAGGCAGTTTTTGGTTGGCGCGTCATCATCGGTGGGCGTGGTTGGGCAGCGCTTGCCGAACAAGAACGCCGTGATGCCCAGCCAGGCGACCACCGGACGCGGCGTGCCGTCAGGGTAGTGCGGGCGACGGGGTATGTTGTAGTGGGGCAGGTCGTCTGCCAGGGCGTTGAGCAGCCCGCCAACGAAGATGCCGACAATAGCTGCGATAGATGCGGCGATGAGGGTCGTCATGAGTACGGTTGCTTTCTCCTCTAGCCACCGGGGGTAGGAATCGGCGGCGCAGGCGGCAGTAGATAGATGGAATAGGCGATAACAAAGAGCATTGCCAGCACCGCCGCAATGACCACGGCGACACGCTGGAATGGTGATAGGTTTACAGTATCGTTATGTGCGGCGGGTGGGTCGTCGCCAATGTACAGCGGGACCCGTGTGACCTCGCCGTAACGGATTTGCCATGCGGCGAGGTCGGCGTGGTTGTGCTCAAGCCCGATTATCAGGTAAACGCTGTCTGGATAGGCTGCGCTGCGCACATCGGTTTGCGATGGGATGGGCGGGGTGTTCGGGTGGCTGTGGTACAGCGCCGTGACGTGCAGCCCGTTTGTGTGTAGCCGTGCCATGGCGTTTGCTTGCTGCGCCGGGTGCAATTGGTAGTGTGTGGTGGGCACAGGTGCGACATTTTCGATCGGGATGATCTCAATCGCACGTCCATCCCGCCCACCAATGATGCCACACGCTTCCTGGGGTGCCTGGGCGCGAGCGTGGCGAACTAGTTGCGCTGCCTGTTGAGACGTGAGCCAGAGGTGCATTTACGCTTCGGTGGATGGCTCTATCGTAAAGCCCTTGAGGTGCTGATCTTGCGGTGGGTTGCGCGTCTCGTAGAACAGCTCGACTGTTAGCGAATAGGCACCTGTTGGGTCTTCTACACCGCGCAGGTGCATGGTGAATTCCATGTGGGCGTGCATGGTTTCGATGATGTTTAGCTCGCTTACGACGAGGTCGTCATCGTCGTGAATCACGAGCATGAGGTTTGGTCGTTCTCGGAATGGGGTCACTTGTACCGCAACGTGCACCCGTAAGCCCTCTGGGTAGGGTGTCACGTTCACGGACTCAATACGAACGTCTTCTCTCGGTTGTGGGGTCTGGTTGCCGTTGTCGAAAAATTGAATATCCATAAGGGAGATTATAAACTGCGTGTGCCACAATGCAACGCCTTAACTGATGGATGCTTGCAGTGCACGTAGTGCTTCTAATGCGCGGTCAAGCTGGGCAGCCGGCACAAGGATATGGTCGCGGGTGTAGGCAGCATAGGGGAACACGCCCACCTCTGCGTTTGCCAGTGCGGCGCTAAGCCGTGCCATTAGCCCAATGAGGTCTGGCGAGAGAACGGCGTCCACGGTGATGAGGCGGTAGACCTCACCAATTTCGTGATCTGGCAAGCGTGCGGCGAATTCGCTGACTGCTTCATCTGGCAGGACTAACGACACCTCGTGTTGGTCTGCGATGAGCACACAGAACGGCTCCCCGATGGAGGCGACAACGCCCGCCGCTGCGCTGATGGCGCGTGCAGGCAGCTTGATGAGCCGATAGGGGTGTTCGTCCGTGATGAAGGTTGCCGCTTTAATGGCGTCATTGGCGGTTTGGGGCATGTTTAACTCTTATTCGCTGAACTGATAGGTGGATTCGGCGTAGTAGCGCACTTCCCGGTTGAGCAATTTCTCGGTAAGCCAGATGCGGAGATGTCGATTTTTCGTTTCCAGGTCTTCGGTTGTATCGCGCAGGTGTGCAAGTGGGTAGTTAAGTTGCAATGCCCGTCCGTGCACGATGTGCCGACTGATGCCGGGGGGCAGGTAGGCGTGGTAGCGTGCTGCTTCGATGATGTCCTTCGGTTCATAGCCGGGGAAGATGACTAGCGCGTTTGCTTCGGGGTAGAGCTTCCACACCTCGGTTGGCTCTGTGAGCGGGGTGCGGCTGAGCACGGCGTTTTGCTGGTACACGCGCACGACATCGCGTAGGGCGGCGTTACGCTCGTGGACGGACTGCACGGGCGCATTGAGCGCGAGCACGGTGTCATCGTGCAAGCACACATGGGCAATGGCGTGTTTGTCTTGCCCTTCGCTGATGTTCACATCGGGTAGTGCTTCCAGCTCGGTCAAGAAAGCCCCCTCTGTCCAGCGACTGACCACATGATTCCACGTTTGCAGTTCGACCTGCCCGCTGTAGTAGGACACGACCTGAACGAGAATGTAGGGGAACTGGAGCGCGGCAAACGTGTGGCAGCGATTAGCACCGTCTAGCACGATATAATCGTCCTCAATTTGCGTCACGATGGGCGGGTTGGTGAAGTGCGCTGCTTGCTGGATTACTTCCATGAGCGGCAGGGAGCGTTGTTCATCGTGTTCTTCATGCGGTTGGGGTGCTGTCGTCGGGATGATGCGCAGGTCAGGTGTAGGAACGCTGGGTTGGGCGGACATAAACAACTCGTTGTCGGATTCACAAATTTGCAAAAGAGAGTAGCATACTCCCCCTGAGACACGCAACACAGGTAGGAGCATTTGAGATATGGGAGCGAAAGAACAGGGTGCCGATGCCACGAGTGGACGTTGGCTGGTGATCCCACGCACGCTGTGTTTTGTGCTGCACGGCGATGACGTGCTGTTGATGAAGCGAGCAGCGCATCGGCGGGTGTTCCCCAATCGGTACAACGGTGTGGGCGGGCACATCGAGCGCGACGAAGACCCGGCAAGTGGGGCACGGCGCGAGATCCTGGAGGAAACAGGGCTAAGTGTGCATGACCTGCGCCTGCGCGGGGTGTACAACATTGACGCGGGAGAGGCGACAGGCATTGTGCTGTACATCTACACGGCGGTGAGTGACACCAAAACCCTCACGGTCACAACGGACGAAGGCACACTGCATTGGGTTCCGCATGATGAGGTGCAAGCGCTTGATCTGGTTGAGGACTTGCCGGCGATATTGCCACGGGTGCTGCGTGCAGACGACACCACACCCCCATTTTCTGCCCATCTGAGCTATGATGACGGCGATGCGTTACAAATTAGGTTTGCGGACGAGTAGGAATTATCATGAGCGAAGAGAGAAATCCACTGCCCGGTGTTGTTGACCTACCTCCGGAGGAGCAGCCACGGTTATACACGCGGCGAGAGGTACGACGGCGGCGAGTTCTGTTCTGGTTGGGGATTGCGGCGTGGGTAGTTGTGCTGCTCATCCCGTTTTTTATCGTCATGCTTGCCGTACGCGGTGAGTTCTCGGTTACGCTGCCGGGAGAAGCACCGGACAATCAACTGCGGGTGTGGATGGTGATGGAACCGCGTGAGCGCGGGATTGCGTACAGTGCGCCGACCGTCGCTGCGCAGGATGCGCTTGAGCTGCAAGTGCAGACCAACGTGCGTTACCTGTTGTGGGAGGGCGAGAACGAAGCATTGAGCTACTGCACCATCTATACACGAGAGAGCGCAGATGCCGAATGGCAGTTTGCCGAAGGCGTGGAGGGCGTGTGTGGGGTCGCCCCATGACGCGGGTTGCATTGTTTGACGTGGCGGGCACTGTGGTAAGCGGCAATCCATGGCGGGGCTTTTTGGCGTATGACGGGATGGATAAGTGGCGGGTTTACCGCCGTTACCCGGTGTTCGCGCCGCCGTACTGGGCAAAAAAGGTAGGTCTGATGAGCGATGTGCGTTTCCGGCAGATTTGGGTGCGCGAGATGGCTGCGTTGCTGCGCGGGATGCATCGTGAGCGAACTGATGAGCTGTTCCGCTGGATTGCGGAAGATTTCATGGCAGATTGCTATCAGGAGGATGTGGTGGCACGGCTGCGAGAGCACAAACAAAACGGTGACTTTGTGCTGCTGGTCAGTGGGATGTTCACGCCGCTGACGCAGGCGTTTGCTGATGCTGTGGGCGCGGATGCGGGTGTTGGCACGGAGCTGGCGTTCGATGCGGTGGGGATGTGCACGGGCGAAATTGTCGGGGCGGTGTGTGCGGGTGAGCGCAAGCCATTGGTGGCAGAGGAAACGCTGCGGGCGCATGGGATTGACCCCCGTAATGCGGAAACACACGCCTATGCAGACAGCTTCTCCGATGTGCCGCTGCTGGCTTTTGCACAGCACGCCACAGCAACGCACCCTGAAGAAAAACTGCTGACAGAGGTTGCTGCACGAGGGTGGGCAACAATCGGCTGAGGGTGCATTTGCGCACCCTCAGATGCTGGTGATGGCTTATGCCGGGCTTGGTGATGGCTTGCCGAGCGTTGGACGGCTATCGTCGTCGCGGGGCTGCTCTCCTTCCACGCCGCGATCCTGGCGGGACGGGGGCGGTGCATGGTTGACGGGCGGCAGTTCTACGCCGCTCATGAGCGCTTCAAAGTCCGCACGGTCAATTGTTTCCACTTCAAGCAGACGCTCCGCCACGGCAATGAGCTTGTCCTGATTCTCATTGAGGATGCGGTGTGCCTCGTTAAACGCCCACTCCACAATGTTGCGGACTTCCTCGTCGATTTCCTCAGCAACTGCCTCACTGTAGTCGCGCTGCTCGGAGATCTCCCGACCGAGAAAAACCATCTCCTCTTTTTGCCCGAACATCATCGGACCGAGTTTTTCACTCATGCCGTAGCGGGCGACCATCGCGCGGGCGATTTGCGTTACGCGCTGGATGTCGTTCGATGCACCTGTGGTAATCTCGTTGAACACGATTTCCTCGGCGGCGCGCCCGGCAAGCGCGACGATGATCATATCTCGCAGGCGAGAGCGTGACACGTGTGAGAGGTCTTCATCGGGCAGGAAGTACGTTAGCCCCGCCGCCATGCCGCGCGGAATGATCGTGACTTTGTTCACCGGGTCGTAGTTCTCTACGAAGTAACCCACAACGGCGTGCCCCGCCTCGTGGTAGGCGGTGATGCGCTTGTCCTGCGGGGTAATGATGCGGCTCTTGCGTTCCGGTCCCATCACCACGCGCTCGATTGCCTCTTGCAGGTCGATCTCGCTGATGGTTTTCTTGTTCTTGCGGGCGGCGAGGATTGCCCCCTCGTTGACCATGTTTTCCAGGTCTGCGCCGACGAAACCGGGTGTTGCCCGTGCCAGCCGAATCAGGTCAACATCGGAGGCGAGTGGCTTGCCACGCACATGCACCTTGAGGATTTCCTCGCGCCCTTTCACGTCTGGGCGGTCGATGACTACGCGGCGGTCAAAGCGACCGGGGCGCATGAGTGCCGGGTCGAGAATGTCTGGGCGGTTGGTGGCGGCGATCACGATGACGTTCGTGTCCGTGTCGAAGCCGTCCATCTCAACCAGAATCTGGTTGAGGGTTTGTTCGCGCTCGTCGTGGCTGCCACCCAGCCCGGCGCCACGCTGCCGTCCCACTGCGTCGATTTCATCCACGAAGATGATTGACGGGCTATGGC
>CAYVGI010000146.1:0-12045 GCA_964451095.1 uncultured Anaerolineaceae bacterium | reverse complement strand
CTTATTTTGACACCGAGCCTATTCTCAACAATTTAGCTCCGAACCTGCACTAGCGAGGCAGTTCATCGGCGGGGATGTCCGCAAGGCGGCGGTTTTGCTGGTCACGCCCGGAGAGAATCGGCGCGTCTACGCCCCAGCGCACACCAAACGCCGGGTCATCCCAGGCGACACCGCGCTCGTCTACGCCGCCGTTGTAGTACTGGTTCACCACATACGTCAGGATGATGTCTGTATGGGCGTAAAAGCCGTGGGCAACGCCGATGGGAATGTACAGCCCAACGGGTTCATCTGCGTCCATCTCCAGCGTCGCACCCACCTTGTACGTGGGCGAGCCGGGGCGCAGGTCTGCCAGCCCCACACGGATTTTGCCCGCCATCAGGAACCAGTAGTCAATCTGGTTCAGGTGATAGTGCAGCCCGCGCAGCACCCCCGCCTTGCTCACAGAGCGGTTCATCTGCATATCAGTCCAGTCTACAAACGGGAACCACTCCCAGCGGAAGCTCTCGCAGAAGGTGCCACGGTCGTCGCCAAACACCCGAATCGGCACGGTGTACACATCGGCGATGGTGCCAAAGGCGACAAGCGGTGAGGGGGCGGTGGTGTCGGTCATGGGGTCTCCATCCGTAGCGATTGCAAATCCGTAAAACGCGCGCCCGCATTCTAAAGGCAAGCACAGCAACGGGCTAGCCTGTCTGTGGTAGCACAATCTTCATGTAAATCACACGCTCGCGCCGGGCGTCGCCCGTGTTCATCGTAATTTCCCGATGATCCTCGAAGCCAAGCCGATGATACAGCCGCACCGCCCCGACGTTGCTCTGCGCCGCGCCGATCTCCACGCAAGACGCACCCAGGCGTGCTGCCTCGTGCATCAGCGTTTGGATAATCGCCGTGCCGTACCCCTGTGAGCGGTGTTGTTCCAAGACGAACAAATCGCTAATCTCCGCACAGCGGGGCCACCGTGTAAACTGCCCATAGCCGATAATGCGGCTGCCCGCGTCCAGCGCGACCACCGCCGTGCCCCGCCCGTCCTGGCGGTTACGCAGCACGCGGCTCATCAGCCAGCGCCCCACATCACGGGAGCGATCTGCCCAGGCAGTGCGCAGCAGCGGTTCCAGGTCGCTTTGCTGCACCGGGCGGATGCGCAGCGTCGGGTCGGGTGGTTGTAGGGCGGGGATTTTTGTTTGCATAATGATTAATTTCCACTGGGTGCGGGTGTTTTGCTGTGTGCTGTTGCACCATTTTGAACAATTCTCGACAAAAGCACGGCAATCTGCCAAAATAACGAGCCACAAGCCATATATAACTTTTCCACGTCCTGCCTGTCGCTTTAAGGCGAAATAGACACTTCTCAATAAGCTTATTAAAGGTTGATTTACAATATTAGCGACAATTGAGGACGGGCACCATGAAAGTTTGTGTAATCCATGGAGACGGAATTGGGCATGAGGTTGTCCCTGCGGCGATACGAGTGCTAAAAACGGTGCTCCCCCATATTGAAATTACCACAGCAGAAGCAGGTTGGGAAACATTTGAGTCTGGGGGGGAGGCGCTGCCTACAGAAACGATCGAGCGGGCACGCGAAGCTGGCGCGGTCATCTTTGGGGCGGCGGCATCCCCCTCCTATCATGTAAACGGCTATCGGTCGCCCATTGTGCGCCTGCGCCGGGAGCTGCAAGCATTTGCGAACCTGCGCCCTGCCCGCTACCTGCCTGTGCCCACATCCCGCCCCGGTGTTGACTTGGTTGTGGTGCGGGAGAACACCGAAGACCTATACGTGGGTAAAGAAACGCGAGAAGACAAAGGCAACCGCATCGTTGCCCAAAAGATCATCACGCGCGGGGCAACCCAGCGTGTGGCAGAGCTTGCCTACGACCTGGCGATTACCAGCGGGCGCAAAAGAGTTACCATCGTGACCAAGGCAAATGTGCTGCCGCAGTCTGATGGGCTGTTCCGCCGGGTGGCGATGGAAGTCGCCGCGAACTACCCGGAGATCGAAACGGACGAACTGCTGGTAGACACCGCCGCCTACTGGATGGTGAAAGACCCCACGCGCTACGACATTATCCTGACGCCGAACCTATACGGGGACATCCTATCCGACATGGCGGCGGCGTGGGGCGGCGGTTTAGGGTTAGCACCGTCCATCAACATGGGTGAGGGGGTTGCCATTGCCGAACCTGTGCACGGCTCCGCCCCGGATATTGCCGGGCGTGGCATCGCCAACCCGACGGCGAGTATTCTCAGTGTTGCCATGCTCATGCGCCACTACTGGAAGATGCACCGCGAGGCAAATGTGGTGGAAGATGCTGTGCGGGCTACCCTCACGGAGGGGCTGCACACATCGGATATCTTCGAGGACAGCGCAGTCTCTACCGAGGCGTTTACGGCACGGGTGTGTGAGCATCTGCGCTTCTAAGGTATTATAACGAACTTGAGTGACTGTGCTACGTGCTCATGAATTGCGTAAATCGTGACTGGCGTGTATTATTCCGGTTAGAATATACCAACTATCGAAACGGGTGTAACAAACAGATGCGGGCAACGATAACCGAAGCCGACGCGGATATACGCCAGATGCTCGTGCTCCTGTTGGAGCGTGAGGGCATCCGCGTGACGGTTGCGCACACCCTGGAGGACATCTCCAGCGCCCACCCGAACATCGTCATGCTAGACCGCGCCCACGGGCTGTTTACGCCGGAAAATATGACTGCGATCCGCCATGCAAACCCCGTAACCCCGCTCATCGTCGCGCTAGACGCGAACCATGGCTTTGTCCCCCAGCAAGAGCCGCAAGTGGATGTATGGCTGCCGAAGCCGTTCACCGCTAAAGACCTCAAGCGGGTTATTACCTCCGCCAGCACCTAACTTTTACGACTTATTTATCCCGCCGTTACGGTTTCGGTGCTATACTTTCAAAACATTAAGCCCGCTGAAAAACACAGCGGATAATCCATACTGTGCAAACACTCCCGGTGGAACGTGCGTTCCGCCGGGCTTTTGTACAAGACGAAATAACCAAATGGCGAGGATATACACCCCATGGCAAAACAGAAGGTGCTGGTGGTAGATGATGAACAGGTCTTTTTGCAGCTTGTGCACCTCATCTTACAGCGTGCAGGCTACGAACCGATCCTCGCTGGGGATGCAAGCACTGCCCTGGAACTGGTGGAAAAGCACAGCCCGGCGGCGTTGATTTTGGACGATGATATGCCCGGGATGAGCGGCGGCGACCTGTGTTACCGCCTGAAGCACGACCGGGAAACAGAG
Organism: uncultured Anaerolineaceae bacterium; assembly: GCA_964451095.1. Lineage (GTDB taxonomy): Bacteria > Chloroflexota > Anaerolineae > Aggregatilineales > Phototrophicaceae > DAOTTY01. The sequence goes on along the minus strand of CAYVGI010000146.1, from coordinate 8,778 downwards.
AACATCGCCATCGTCATGTTCAGCGCCAACGACCGCATCCTCGACCCCGTCTACATGGACAGGATCCGGGCGGATGGTGCCGTGCAAAAGCCATGTATGCCCAGGGACATCCTCAGTGCGCTGGAAGCAAGCTTGCAAGCGCACGCCGGAGTGTAGCGGCGCTACCTCATCAACGAGATGCCCGCTTCGTCCAGCGTTGCCATGTTTTGCATGGTACGCATAGCCGCGTCGATCAGCGGCAGCGCGAGTATGGCACCCGTGCCCTCGCCCAGGCGCATACTCAGTTCCAAAACGGGCGTTAGCCCCAGCGTTTGCAGTGCCAGCGCGTGACCGCTTTCCGCCGTGCGGTGCCCCGCAATACAGTAGTTGACGGCGTTCGCGTCGATGCATGCCGCCACCAGCGCTGCCGCCGCCGAGGGGTAGCCGTCTAGCACGACAGGAACCCGCCGCGCCGCTGCACCAATGATAACCCCCACCATGGTTGCAATTTCATAGCCGCCCAGCTTGGGCAAGGTATCTTCGTCCAGGGGCAAGTGCGTCGCAAGTGCGTCGTCAACGACTTGTGTTTTATGCTGTAGCTGCTCTGTAGTGATGCCCGTTCCGCGCCCGGTCACTTGCTCTGCGGAGGCACCCGTGATGGCAGCGGTCACAGCGGCGGCAGCGGTTGTACTGCCGATGCCCAGCCCGCCGACGAACAAAATGCCCGCGCCCCCGTCAATTTGCTCAGTTGCAACCTTTAACCCTAGCTGGATCGCTTTGTCTGCCTGTCCTGGAGTCATGGCGGCACCTGCACTAAAATCCGCCGTGCCGTAGTTGACCTTGCCCGCAATGAGCATATCGTGCTTGGGTAAAATGCCCGCCACGCCTGCGTCTACCACGACCACACGGGCGTTGTGCTGCGCCGCGATGATGTTCACTGCCGCGCCGCCCTTAAGCACATTCATCACCATTTGTTTGGTCGCCTTGCGCCGATACACACTCACGTTCTGCTCGGCAACACCGTGGTCGCCCGCGCACACGATGACGACCGGGTTGTGGGGCAGCCAGTTGACATCGCCCGTGATGCCCGCCAACCGCACAGACAAAATCTCCAGCCGCCCCAGGGCACCCTTGGGCTTGGCAAGCATCGCCTGCCGATCTAGCGTGTGCTGTTGCGCCTCAATGTCCAGCGGGGGGACCGGGGGCAGCTTGGGTGTGATCGACATTTTAAAGGTCATGCACAGCACTCCTGGGCAACGTAACAGTATTTTAACCATGCTATTGTAGCACCAAACACAGCGGTGCAAAGTTGTTCGTTGGTTAGCGTGCCGCAGCGTAGGGCAAGCGCCGCAGGAGTACCGTTGCAAATCAGTGCCCCGCCCTAAGTCCCCTATGGGGAGTAGATTTTTTGTGAGTATGGTTTTCTGCCCGTCACCGTGGCGCAGCGTTAGCACCTGGGGGGAGGCGGCGGGGGATGGGGGTCAAGCACTTTCATGGTCTACTGAAACGGATTTATCCGCCGACGGACACGACCCGGCGTAGGGTTTGGCACGCTACGCCGACGCGGACGCTTGCAGCCGATGCAGCAGCGTGATGAGCACCTGTTTGACCGAGTCGCGCTCGTTGGCGATGCACGGCACGATGGGCACCGTTTGCAGGTTCAGCAATACGCGGATGTCGTCGGCGGGCACGGCGTCGGGCAGGTCTTGTTTGTTCGCAGCGACGACGTACGGCACTTCGCTCTCCTGGATCGTCTCGACGACGCGCTGTACCTCGTTAAACGTCTCGGTCGTGGTGCTGTCCATCATGATGACCACGCCCAACAACCCGGACTGCAAGCTCTCCCAACTGGCGTCAAAGCGCGTGGACGGCGACGACTCGTACAGGCACACGTAGGTGCCCCGGTCGACGGTGAGTTCGCCGACAAGCAGGCTGTTCTGGTAGCGGTCGATCATGTCGCGCTCGGTGGGGTCGCCCTCGTCGCCCGTGGAGAGAAAGCGGGCGCTCCACGACTGCATGGCATCGCGGGCGGCGTTGTACTCTGCCTGCGGGATCAGGCTCATGTTACGGCGGTCGCGGTAGGCGGCGCGTTCTGCCGCCGTTTGCACGAAGGTCGTCTGCCCGCTGTTGTTTGCCCCCGTGATAACAATCCAGTAAATATCGCTGCTCGTGCTCATCCATTGCTCTCCGCGAATTGACGCTTTTCTATCGTGCTGCCATTGTAGCGCCAATATCCGCGCTGTAGCATTACACTTTGTTAATCCACGCAGCGGCACATGCCAGGAGGCAACCGCCAGAGAGGTAACATAACCATGTACGCAACTTCACTGCCAGACCGCAACCGCGCCATGCGCGACCACGCAACCGCCCTATTTGACCGCTGGTGGTTTTTCGGCAAGCTTGCCGCGCTGTGGGCAACGCTCACCCACAGCAGCAATCACCTGCTCTTCCTCAGCGACCTGGGCGTAAAACCTACGTCCGTGCAGCGCCTGGAACGCACGCCGATTGACCTGGATGCGGTGCGCGGCACCGAGGGGCGCAACGACCGCTTCGACAAGCACTTTTACCCGGTGCACCGCCGCGACCGTAACCGCTGGGTCGGCGTGGCGACTGCCATCATGGGCGATATTACGCAGGTGCCGCCCATTGACGTGATCCAGGTAGGCGACGTGTACTACATTAGCGACGGGCACCACCGTGTTTCCGCCGCGAAAGCGCTGGGCAAAATTGCCATCGACGCCAACATCACGCGCTGGCACACGGCGTAGCTAATAGCGATCAACTGCCCAGCGCATGAGCGTGTAAAACGCCGCGATGCCACTGTAGGGCGCAAAGGCAGCGAACGTCGCTGCCACCTGCGCGGCGGGGACGCGCTCCTCACTGTCGAAATAGTAATAGGCAACAGCGTCCCGCAGCGCCACATCATTGTGCCCCACGTAGTCGTAGCAGCCCGCCCCACGAATGAGCGACCACGCCGCCGTCCAGTGCCCCACCCCCTTAATTGCCATCAGCCGCTCGTAGGCGTCGGCGCAGGGGGCATCGCGCAGTGCTTCAAGTGGCAACTCCCCGCCCACAACCGCACTTGCAATACGCTGCATCAGGTCAACGCGGCGGTGTGTAATCTTCAGGATTCCGTGCAGCGTGTCGTGGTCTGCTGTGGCGATGTGCGCCGCGCTGGGGAAAGTGTAGTAGTCTGTGCCTGCGTGCTGGATGTGCGCCCCACCCCACTCTGCGAGCGCCCGCTGTGCCCGCAGTGCACCCTTAAGCGAGATTTGCTGCTCAATCACCACCATCATCACCGCCTCGAACAGTGTTTCCGCCTGGAAGTGACGCAAGCCCACCAACGGTTCGAGGACATGCAACAGGCGCGGGTGCTCCTGCGCAAACGCATAAAACGGTGCCACCGGGTAGTCTACCGCGAGGATGCACCGGACGTGTGCCAGCAGCATGGGGTCGTCGTGCGATTCACCCGCTAGCAGGTCGATGTCGAGTTGGGCATGTTCTGGGGTGCCAGTCTGTGCGGCACGGATGAGCGCGGTTTGGTTGTTGAGGCGTACTGCACGCAGGTAGTGCGTGCCGTCGTAAATATCCAGCACGCCGTGGTAGCGGTTAAGCAGCCAGGCGCTGCGGTGGAGGTCGTAGGGCGCTTGGGGTCGCAGCGTGCCCAAGCGCCTCATCGGCTGCGGCTGTTGAGGATGCCCAGCAAGGCGTAGATCATGCGCAGGGCGCTTGCCGGGTTCTTGCGGAAGTCAATTGGCGAGTGCGGCAGGTGCAGCGGCTCCCAGTTGCAATCCCGGTACAGCACGGGCAGCACAATCTTGCCCCGGCGCAGGCTGTAGTCGATCTCCGCGTGTGCTTCCTCGTTGCGCAGCAAATTTGGGGACAAAACCACCAGCACCACGCCGCTTGCCTCCAGCGCATCGGTAACTGCCTCGTTCCAGTCTGCATCTTCTGGCACATCTAGCATATCAATCCACACGGGCAGGCTGCGCCGCTTGAGGTGCTCTGCGAACTCGACGGCGAAAAGCTCGTCGGTGCGGCTGTAACACATAAAAGCCCCGTAGCTTGCTGCGTCCAGGATGTGATCGGGGTGATAGGTCTTCTGGAACTCTTGGCGGACTGTAGGCTTCTCGTTCAGTTCCAGCGCGTGGAACAGTGCCGCCCGCTTTTCCTCAACTGTTTCTGCGGCGTATGCCAGCCACAGCCACGCCTGGTAATTCGTCGGTTCCAACGCCACCATCGCCCGCAGGATGCCCCGCGCCTGTGCTTGCTGCCCGCTGGTGGCAAGCTGCACCGCTTTTTTTAGCTGGAAATTTGTGCCAGATAAAGTTTTCATGAATTTCCCAACACGCTAACGCTACACCTTAACGCTTAGCATGATAGCAAATGGGTGGCAGTATTGACCAGCCCCAAAAATTTCATTTTTGTAATGTTTGTGATGATTTAATCTGGGCGCAGCGCCACCTGTGCGACCACAGGCGCATGGTCGGAGCCGACATTGCCGACTGATGCGTAATCCAGCACATCCCATTCCGGCGAGACCAGCATGTAATCTAACGGTGCCTGTACCACCCCGGCGTAGAACCACGTCGGGCGAACGCCATGCCCATGCCCACCCGGACGCAAGTTCGCCGCCGCGTTCAGGCGACGCACCGGGTACGCCCACGGTGCCGCGTTGAAGTCCCCCAGCAAGATAAGCGGGGTATCCACGGCGTTCGCCTCGGCAGCGAACACCTCAAACTCATCGTTGCGGGACTGTGCCCACCGCCCGTTTAGCGGCGGCAGCGGATGCACGCTAAACAGCGTCACGGGTTGCCCCTGCACGTCCAGCGTCACAGACAGAAAGCGCCGCCACTCGCTGATGCGGACGACTTCCGTCTGCTGGAATGGGGTTTTGCTCACCCACGCCAACCCCAGCGTATAGCGGGATGGCTCTGCGAATACATGCGGGTAGTCTGCTGCCAGCGTTGCGCCCATGTGCTCCAGGAAGTCCTGCCGCACCTCTGTGAACAGCAGCAAATCTGCGTCTGCTGCCTGTACATAATCGGTGACCTGCTGGTAGTTATCGCCTGTGGTACCCAGGTTGATCGTCAGCAGCGAGAGTACCTGTGTATCGTCGGTGGGCGCGGCGCTCACGCTTGGGGGCAGGTAGTACGGCAGCAAAATCAGCAGATTGGGCACTAACCCGGCGGCAATAACCAGCAGATAGCGCCAGTTCACGCGCAGCAATGCGCCCAGCAGCAAACACCCCGCCAGCCCCCACGCATAGGCAATCGTGAAGTGCGAGAGCACATCCAGTGCCCAGTGCCAGCGCCCCAGCAGACTGCCGACCGTCAGCAGCGCCAGCAGCACGCCCAGCATGACACTCACGCGCTGCCCGGTGGCGGTCAGGGTTTGGGTCATTCGGTGGGGGCTTCTTCAGTTTTTTCTGCCTCGGTGCCGTTGTTGTAGCCCCCGGTGACAATGCCCAGGATCTCGCGCTGCCGCTCAAAGCGCTGCTGTGCCAGCAAGCGCAAATCCTCGACCAAGTCGCTCTCGTCCGTGATCTCCACGCCCAGCAGCGACTCCAGCGCGTCTTCCATGGTGATGATACCGGCAGTGCCGCCGTACTCATCGAACACGAGCGCGATGTGCTCTTTCTTCTCGACCAGTTCGTTCATCAGCCGCGCTACGGAAATCGTCTCCGGCACGGAGATCATCTCGCGCTTGAAGTCCTTCAGCGGGCGGTGGTCTTCGTCGCGGGCAGCGGCAGCTAGGATGTCTAGGCGCAGCACAAATGCCACGATGTCGTCTGCGTTTTCATCGTAGATGGGGATGCGGGCATAGGGGATGCGGTTGGTCTTCTGCATCACCTCGTCCACGGTGGTGTCTTGCTGGAACGCCAGCACGACCGGGCGCGGCGTCATGATCGTGCTGATCTGCACGTCGTCCAGGCGCAGCAAGTTGCTGAGGATGAGATAGTCGCTTTCCGCGATGGTGCCGCTGGTGCTGCCCATCTGCGCCATCATTTCTAGCTCGCTGCGCGTGATCGTCACGGTTTCTTCGCCGTGCGCGATGCCGCTCGTCATGCGCTGGAATATCCACACCAGCGGGGAGAGCACAAACACCAGCCCACGGATGGAATAGGCGTTGAACGCCAGCAGTTGCCGCCAGTAGACCGCGCCCAGCGTCTTCGGGATGATTTCCGAGAAGACGAGAATGAGCAGCGTGAGCACGGCGGAGATGACGCCAAACCACTGGCTGCCGAACACCGCTGTTGCCTGGGCACCAGCACCTGCCGCGCCGACGGTGTGCGCGATGGTGTTCAGCGTGAGGATGGCAGCGATGGGACGGTCAACGTTTTCTTTGAGGCGTTTCATCACCCCGGCGGCGTTGTTGCCCTCGCTGGCGAGTGTTTCGACGTAGGATGGCGAGCTAGAGAGCAGCCCTGCCTCCCACATGGAGCACAAGAACGAGAAGCCCAGCGCAACGGTGATGTAGAACAGTAATCCGGCGATTGTTCCTTCGGCGTCTGCGGATGGGTTGGCGGGTGCCAGTAGCAACTGCTGGAAGGCGCTTATCAAGGCGGGTACCCTGCATGTTGTGTTCGGTTACCCATACTATAGCACACGCAAAAGCGGGTTTGCTATTGCAGTCGGTGTGGGCGGGGGCAAGAGCAGGTTATTGCCCGCACACAAACATTTGGCAACCCGCAAACGCGGGGTATAATCCAATGAGCTACGTTAATGATTAAGGAGTGCCCCATGCCAATGCCCTCTCGCGTACAAGTCCTGATGGATGCGTTCAAAGCACGCGAAGCAGAAGTGACCGCCCCCACCTACAAAGAAGCCGAGGTGCGCCAGCAGTTTGTAGACCACTTTTTTGAGGCGATGGGCTGGCGCGTGAACGACCCCAAAGACGCCGATGTGCGACTGGAGGCAAACGTAAAGGTGGACGAGGCCGGGAAAAAGCGCGTGAAGCACCCGGACTACGCCTTTTACAAGGGGGGCAAGCTGCGCTTCTTTTTGGAGACGAAATTACCCGCCGTCAAGCTGAAGACTGACCCTGATCCGGCGTTCCAGGTGCGGCGCTATGGCTGGAGTGCGCAGTTGCCTATTAGCGTGCTAACGGACTTCCAGGAGTTTGCCGTTTATAACACCCGCCTACAACCTGACCAGAATGATCCTGCACACAAGGCGCGGATTTTCTACTGTGAGTATGGGGAGTATGCGGACAAGTGGGATGAGATCGTTAGCTATTTGAGTCCTGAGGCGGTGCTGAATGGACGGCTGTTTGAGTGGGCACCAGATGAGAAAAAACTGCGCGGGCAGCAAACAGTAGATGCCGTTTTCCTGAGAGAGTTGGAGGACTGGCGCGAACTGCTGGCGAAGGACATCGCCATGCAAAACACGGAGATGCGCCTGACCCAACGCCAACTGAACCAGATTGTGCAGGCAACGCTCGACCGGATTGTGTTTTTGCGCATTGCAGAAGACCGGGGCGTGGAGGGCTATGGGCGGCTGGCGCGCTTTAAGGGCAGCGATGTGTACGGCAACCTGATGCAACTGTTCCGGCAGGCAGACGAAACGTACAACTCCGGACTGTTTCACTTCCCACGGGCAAAGGGCGACCCCGACCCGCACGGGCGCGACGACATGCCGGACACGCTCTCCCCGCAGATTACCGTGAGCGATGATGTGCTGCGCACCATCATTGATCGGCTGTACTACCCGGCAAGCCCCTATGCGTTTGAGGTGTTCCCGGCGGACATGCTGGGGCAGATTTACGAGCGCTTTTTGGGCAAGGTCATTACGCTGAGCGACACGGGCGGCGCGACCATCGAAGAAAAGCCGGAGGTGCGCAAGGCGGGCGGTGTGTACTACACCCCTACCTATATCGTGGACTACATCGTGCAGAACACGGTAGGCAAGCTGCTAGACGGCAAAACACCGGACGATGTGGCGACCCTGCGCGTGCTTGACCCGGCGTGTGGGAGTGGGTCTTTTTTGTTGGGGGCGTACCAATATTTGATGGATTGGCACCTGCGCTATTACACGGAGAAGGGCACCCAAAAACACCGTAAAGATCGCACACGGGATGATGAGCGCGGCAAGCTCGTGCTGACGCTGAACGAGAAGAAGCGCATCCTCACCAACAACATTTACGGGGTGGACTTAGACCAGCAAGCGGTGGAAGTGACCAAGCTGAGCCTGCTGCTGAAGGTGCTGGAGGGCGAGAACGACAGCACGACGACACAGCAGTTCGAGAAGTCCCGGGAGCCGATGCTGCCCGACCTGAGCGACAACATTAAGTGGGGCAACAGCCTGATAGGGAGTGATTTTTACGACAACCGGCAGATGGGCATGTTTGACGAGGAAGACCTGCTGCGCGTGAAAGTGTTTGACTGGGACGACCCCGACGACGGCTTTGGGGAGATTATGGCGGCAGGTGGCTTTGATGCTGTGATTGGGAACCCGCCGTATGTGCGGCAGGAAATATTAGGGCAAGAGTTTAAGAAATACGCTAAAGGGAAATTCGATACCTATGCAGGTACAGCAGATTTGTACGCATATTTCATGGAAAGAGGTGTAACCTTACTAAAGGAAGATGGCATCTTCTCAATTATTGTGGCGAATAAGTGGCTTAGAGCAAATTATGGCAAGGATTTACGAAAATGGTTATTAACAAAAAACATTATCGAAATTGTTGATTTTAGCGATCTGCCTGTGTTCCATGATGCCTCCACCTATCCATGTATTACAACAACTAGCCACCGGACACTGAACAAAGGTTTGGTCGGAAATGTTCGGGAATGGGGCG
>CAYVGI010000145.1:0-12123 GCA_964451095.1 uncultured Anaerolineaceae bacterium | reverse complement strand
ATGTGATACGGTGCAGCACATGCCAGTACGTAATCATACTTAGCAGGACTAGCAGAGGATACAGTGTGTAGGTGCGCAGTTCGTGCAGGTAGTACACAAAGAAAGCGGACGTACTTAACAGGAGCGCGGCAGTAACCCCTTTACCGTAAGCGGTTGAATCACCTGTGTTTGCTGTGTCCACAGCAAGCCGATACGTGCACGCGATTATCATTGCGCCGAAGAATAGCGACAGTACCCGCCCGGTATAGGCGTTCCAACCTGTTAGTTTGCTCCAGCCAACCAGCATAAAGTAAAACAACGGTGGCCAGCGATCGGTGAGCATGATGCGCTCTAGCAGCGGGAGTGGGGAAAGCAGCGGTTCGTACTGTGCCGCGCCTACAAAATAGTATGTGGCGATTTCGTCGTACCAAAGGGCATCGCGGGTGAGTTGCCAGGTGCCAAGCCCCACGCCCAGCAAAATGCACGCCGTCGTGAGAAGATATCGGTAATTAGGTGCTGAACTCATCCAGGGTTAACACTCACTGATAAAAAACTTATGCTACAATGAGAGAGTTGATAACATTTCAAAACAAAACTGCTGACTTATTTTGCTTCTTCGCCGCACACACATGCAAGGAGGTTGTGCAACTGGAAGAGATGGATGCCGCGCGTGCTTGCAAACGAGCACTGGGGCAGCAGCCAGGATCCAGTACCACCGACATACAGGTTGATAACTCATCACAGCATACCGCCGAACAAGCGGTTCTGCTAGGCACCTTCGTGCCCTGCAATACTATATACCATAGCTAGCCAACCGAACCCGCTGTAGGGGAACCAAGTTTTGGAGAACAGAGAAACGTGATACAAGAACTTCTGAACCGAGCCGATCAACGCGGCTACATCACCTACGATGACGTTCTGGAAGTCTTGGACGAAGATGGGGAAGATGTAGGCACCCTGGAGTCCATTTTGTACGAGCTGGATGAACTGGGTGTGGAGATGCGACAGGACAGCGACAGCGACAACCAGCGCGTTGACGATGACGAGTTCGAGGGGCAGGAAAGCGTGAGCGACCCGAACGTGGGGGACATCAACGCTGTCTCTGCCGATGACCCGGTGGGGCTTTACTTTCGGCAGATGGCACAAGAGCCGCTGCTCACCGCTGAGGAAGAGATCGACCTCGCCAAGCGCATTGAAGACGGCAAATCGGCACAAGATCGGCTGGATGCACTAGGGGTGATTGCCCGCAGCGATGAGCAGCTTGTCGCGCTGCTGCGGAAGAGATCTGCTGATGGGCAGGCAGCACGCGAGCACCTTGGCAGGGCAAATACGCGCCTCGTCGTCAGCATTGCCAAGCGCTACATGGGGCAGGGGCTACCCTTCCCAGACCTGATCCAGGAGGGCAACGTGGGGCTAATGCGTGCCGTTGACAAATACGACTACAAGCGCGGCAACCGCTTTAGCACCTATGCCACCTGGTGGATTCGCCAAGCAATCACTCGTGCCCTCGCCCAGAAGACCCGCACCATCCGCATTCCCCTCCACATGACCGAGCGCATCCGCCAGATGTACCGTACGGCACAACGCTTAGAACAAACGCTGGGGCGACGCCCTACGCCGGAAGAAATTGCCCATGACATGGAGCTACCCGTGGACGCGGTGCGCGGCATGATGGACGCCAGCCAGCACGCAATCGCGCTGGAGCGCCCTGTGGGTGATGACGGCGACAGCGAGTTTGGTGATTTCATCGAAGACGAGGATTCCCCCAGCCCAGTAGACGCCGCCACGCAGCACCTGCTACAGGAAACCATCGAAGAGGTGCTGAGCGAGCTAACCCCCCGCCAGAGCCACATCTTACGGCTGCGCTTTGGGCTTGGCGGCGGAGAGCCGCACACGCTGGAAGAGATTGCCAACAAGTTCGGGCTTAGCCGAGAGCGCATCCGCCAGTTGGAAAAGGAAGCGCTGCGTCGTTTGCGCCACCCGCGCCTTGCCCACAACCTGCGGGACTACCTCAGCTAGCATACTCCACAGATTGACCCCCCGTGGGCGCTGTGCGCAGCGCCCACCACATTTTTTGCACCCGCATTGCAGACCAGTCCATGTGGTGCTAGCCACGGTTGTTCGCTTCGGCTACAGTGATGCAAAATCCACGAGAGGTGTGCTTATGTCCAACTATCCCCAATATGCTTACTTCGGCGGTCAGATCGTCCCCATCGCAGACGCGAAAATCAGTGTGATGAACCACGCATTTAACTACGGCACGGCGGTGTTCGGTGGGCTGCGTGGCTACTGGAACGACGAACAAGAACAGCTCTACGTCTTCCGCCCGTCAGATCACTTCCGCCGCTTGGTTCAGTCTGCTGCGTTGCTGCGCATTGATGTGCCGCACAGCGAGGCAGCACTCACGCAAATTCTGGTTGACCTGCTGCGCCACGAAGTTTACCGCCAGAACGTGTACATTCGCCCCCTCGCGTATAAATCCGACGAAAAGATCGGTGTGCGCCTGCACGACATCGGGGACGACCTGACCATTTTCGCCGTGCCCATGGGCGACTACGTGAGCTTAGAGGGGCTGCACGCGCACATCTCCGCGTGGCGGCGCGTAGACGACAACGCCATCCCCGCACGCGGCAAGGTCACGGGCGCGTATGCCAACTCCGCACTGATTAAGAGCGATGCGGTGCTTTCCGGCTACGACGAGGCGTTGGTGCTCAACGAGGACGGGCACATCTCCGAGGCGAGCGCGGCAAACATCTTCATGGTGCGCAATGGGCAGGTGATTACGCCGCCGGTGACCAGCAACGTGCTAGAGGGCATTGTGCGCCGCAGCGTGATTGAACTAATGCAAACTGACATGAACCTGGACGTGGTAGAGCGTGACATCGACCGCACCGAAATTTACCTGGCGGACGAGGTATTCCTGTGCGGGACTGGCGTACAGATCGCGGGAGTTACGCGGGTTGACCACCGCCCGATTGCCGATGGTGCACTGGGCGAGGTGACGACGGCGCTAACGACGCTGTTCATGGATGTGGTGCGCGGGCAGGTTGACCGCTACATGGACTGGCTGATGCCCGTCTACCAGACGGAAGCAGTTCGGAGTTAGGACGCGCCGCGTGCCACCGCATTACCTATTCGAGCAGTGCAGCAATGGGCTTGTAATTGCGGCGGTGGACGCCGCGCAGCACCCCATGTTCGCGCAGTGCGGCGCTGTGTGCCTGTGTGCCATAGCCTTTGTGACGGTCAAAGCCGTAGGCGGGGTGGTCTGCTGCCAGCTTGACCATTTGGTCGTCCCGCCACACCTTCGCCAGCACACTCGCCGCTGCAATCGTCAGCGAGTGGTGGTCGCCGTCTGGCACGCGCTCAAACAGGACGGTTTGCGCGTGCGGGCAGTCTCGCCATGTGGATTTGCCGTCAATGATGAGCACTTCTACGTCGGTTTCACCGAGCATGTCCGCGCAGTCTTTGTATGCTCGTGTGAAGGTAAGGCTCAGCGCTGGGGATAGCCCCAGCGTGCCAATTTCTGCGGGCGTGGCGTGCCCAATGCCCCAACCCAACGCCACATCCTTAATCACGTCAAACGCGGTCTGGCGCTGGCGGGCGGTCATCTGTTTGCTGTCCTTCACGCCGTGCAACTGCTCAATGAGTGATGAATCCGTCAATGGCAGGCACACTGCTGCCGCCGCCACCGGGCCCGCCCACGCGCCGTAGCCTGCTTCATCCATGCCAACGATGACGGTTTTGCCCTGCTGGAGATACTGCTGCTCGTAGGTCATGCCTGCGGTTCTATCCCTCCGACGTTGCAGTGGTGCCGGTGCTTGCTCGTTCACTGTAAAGCCCCTCGCGCCAGTTCTGGCGGATTTCCCATATCTCGCGCAGCATCGCTAGCGAGTCGTCAATCAGTTTCATCTTGGATTCCGGGTCGAAGTACCATGTGATCGGCATCTCGTAGACGCGGTAGCCGCGCCTTTTGGCAATGAACAGCAGCTCCACGTCGAAGCCAATGCCGTTGGTGCGCTGCACGGTAAATAAATCCTCAGCGGCGTGCCTGCTGAACATCTTGAAGCCGCATTGGGTGTCTTCAAAGTCGCGCATTGCCATCAGCTTAATGATCCAGTTGTTTACGCGCCCCATCACATGCCGATATTCGGGTTCGTTCACGCGGCGGGCCCCTTTTGCCTCGCGGCTGCCGATGACAATATCGTAGCCCTGCTGCTGCATAGGCGGCAAAAAACGCTCCAGTTCGTCAATGCGCATGGAGAGGTCTGCATCGCACATAAAGCGATAGTCGCCGCGTGCGGACAGCATCCCTTGCTTCACTGCCAGCCCCTTGCCCCGTGTTTTCACTTCGATCAGGCGCACGTAGGGATGTTCTGCTGCGAAGCCGCGCACAACCTCAGCGGTGTTATCGTGGCTGCCGTTTTCCACCACCAGCACTTCGGATCGGTAGGGCTGCTTTTCCAGGAACTTGTCAATGGCCGCCAGGCTCAGCGGTAGGCGGCGTTCTTCGTTGTGCGCCGGGATGATAATTGACAGCAGCGGGCGTTCTTCGGCGGTCAAGTTGGGTTTCTCCAATGCGTTTTTGTGTCGTGCGGCATCACCGGGCACCCCGGCAAATAGCAGGCGCCCAGTTTATCCGCAGTGAGAGGTGCTTGGCAATGCGAAACGTGCGGCTAGCTCACGTCGCTGCGAGCGTCCAGCAGTTGCTCTACGCGCTGGCGCAGCAGGCGGTGCTGCGCCATGTCCAGGTCGGGGTCTTCCGCGTAGATCGTCTGCGCCTCGCGGGATGCAAGCTCCACCAGTTCTGGGTTCATCTTCTCTTCCAGTTGCAGCTTGTTGCCGCCGCTCTGCCGGATGCTGAGCAGATCGCCCGCGCCGCGCATCTCCCAGTCTTTTTCCGCCAGTACAAAGCCGTCGTTGGTTTCCTGCAAGATGCCCAGGCGTTGTTCTGCCTCTATTGTGATTTTGTCTGGGATGAGCAGGCAGTAGCCGGGGTACTTGCCACGCCCCACACGCCCCCGGAACTGATGTAGCTGCGCCAAGCCAAAGCGGTTCGCACCCTCAATCATGATGACGCTGGCGTTGGGGATGTTCACACCCACCTCTGCCACTGAGGTCGTTACCAGCACGTCGAACTTGTGCTCTGCAAAGGCACGCATGTTTTCCTCTTTTTCGTCGGGTTTCATCTTGCCGTGCAGAAGCCCCACCCGGTAGCGGTGGAACACCGTTTTGAGTTCGTCGTACGCTTCTACGGCGGAGCGGGTGTCCGCCAGTGCTTCGGACTCCGATGCTTCTACCAGTGGGTGCACGACGAATGCCTGCCGCCCCTCGTCTAGCTGCGCCTTGATGAAGTCGAAGCAGTGTTCGCGCATGGACGGCGGGCGTACCGTGGTGCGCACGGGTGTGCGTCCGGGCGGCATCTCGTCAATCACGCTCAAGTCCAGGTCGGCATACATGGTGAGTGCCAGTGTGCGCGGGATGGGGGTGGCGGTCATCACCAGCAGGTGCGGGTTGCGCCCCTTGCCGCGCAGTGCGCCACGCTGCTCCACGCCGAAGCGGTGCTGCTCGTCAATAATCGCCAGCCCCAGGTCGTTGTATGCCACGCCGCCCTGGATGAGCGCATGTGTACCCACCACAATGTCAATGTTGCCGTCGATAAGCCCGGCATAGACCTCGTCGCGCTCTATCTTTGAGAGTGCCCCGATGAGCAGGGCGACGTTGGGCTGGCGCTCACCCGGCATGTTGGCGAGGGTTTCGCGCACACTGTGATAGTGCTGCTCTGCTAGGATGCTGGTGGGTGCCATGAGTGCCGCTTGTTTGCCTGCCTGGAATGCCGCCGCCAGTGCTGTGATTGCCACTGCCGTCTTGCCGGAGCCGACATCCCCCTGAATGAGGCGGTTCATGGGTACATCCAGCGCAATGTCGCCCATGATGTCGTTGACGGAGCGGCGCTGCGCATTGGTGAGTTCATAGGGGAAAACGGCGCTGAGGAATGTTTCGGTCCAGTCATCGTCCACAGGCAGCGGCTCTGCGTGTACTGCTTGCCACTCGCGGCGGTTGCCCAGGATGGCAAGCTGCATGAGCAGCAGTTCATCGAACACATAGCGGCGCTGCGCGTGCGCCAGGTGATCCCACCCCTCTGGGAAGTGCAGGTTCTTCAGCGTCCAGCCGAGGTCTGCCAGTTCCGTGCGCTCTAGCACCGCCTCCGGGATGTAGTCGGGTAGGCGTGCCGCCCAGAAGTTCACCGCATCGTACATCATTGTGCGGAAGCGCCGCCCGTTTAGCCCTGCCGTAAGCCCATAGACGGGCACAATGCCCCGCGCCCGCAGGTTGTCGCTTTCCAGCGGTTCCCATTCCGGGTTGCTCATTTGCAGGCGGTTGCGGTACGCCGTCACCTTGCCACTGAGCACAAGCTGGTGCCCATCGCGGATTTTGTTACGCAGCCACTGCTGCCCAAAGCAGATAACGCCAAGCTGACCGCTGCCGTCGTCCAGGTCGAATGCGAAGTCTTTGCGTCCATTGGCACCTGCGCGGATGTGAGACCCGCGTACCGTGCCAATCACCGTTGTGTTCGCCTCCGGTTGCAGGCGGGCGATGGGCAGCAGGCGTGTGTAGTCGTCGTAGCGGCGCGGCAGGTAGAACAGCATGTCCTCTACCGCCTGGATGTGCAGCTTGGAGAGCGTTTCGCCCATCTTTTTACCAATGCCCTTGATTGACGTCACGGGCGAGCGCAGCCCACGCATCACGTCGGCTGCGGCGTCCGGGTCTTGTGGGCGGCGCGGTTTGCGGGGCGGGCGTTCCAGGCGCGGCTCCGGTGGTAAGTCCATTTGCACGCGGTTGCCGTTGTAAGGCGTGTCGAAGTCATCGTCCAGGCTAGATGTATCCTGTAGCATGGTGGACGATTTGCTGGTGTTTTGTTTCTCCTCGAGGCGTTTGCCTTTGCCGGGCGGTGCTGCTTCCCGGCGGAGTGCGCGTTTGCCTTCGGGTTTTGTGTCCCGTTTGCGCACCTTGGCGGCGCGCCGCTCTTCCTGCGTTGGCGACGGTGCTTCCCCGTTTTGACCCTCCACGACCTGTGACCAATCCTGGCGGGGTTTGAAGTCTTGGCGCGGTTCGGTCACTCGCATCATGATGCGGTCTAACATGTAGGAGACTACGTCGTGGCGGTCTGCCTTGTTGTCGATTTCGGCGTATGTCTCCATCAACTGGGAGAGGTCATCAACCATCAGGTGGTGCTGCTCGATGCGTGCCTGACGGTGTGCGTCTGGCGTCCATTTTCGGGCAAAGGCACCTAAACCGCCGATCACGGCGGTGTCTCTGTAGCCCTGGTCTTGTTCTAGCTTGAGTATTTTGACGAGTGTTTCGAGTGCAGAAGGCATAGTCTGTTTACAGTCAGTTGCTCGTTTTGGATGGTTCTTATACGGTCGTCTATTCTGCCACAGAACAAACTTTCGCACAAAGGTGGGCTAGCATCACAAAGTCACATATCCAGCAGCCGCTCCGCCCGGAAGGTGCTCAGGTCGATGTCGCTGGTGCCATCTAGCGTAACCTGTGCCAGTGCCTCTCCCACGGCGGCGGCGTGTTTGTAGCCATGCCCGCTGCACGGAGAAGCGTACAGCACGCGGTCGGTTTCCGGGTGGTGGTCGATCAGAAAGCCCTCGTCCGGCGTGACGGTGTACATGCACGCAGCGGTATGGCTCACGGTGCGGCGCACCCCAGCAATTTTGCCCGCGATAAATCGGTCGTACATGGCGTCAACCTCATGTGGGTGCACCGTGCGGTCGAGCGTGTGCGCGTCGGTAGTTGTCTCGTACTGCTCCGTGAGCACCTTCAGCCCCGGTGTGCCGCCATCCACATAGCTGAACACGCCGAGCAGTTCACCCAGCTTCCTACCGATCCACAGTACCCACGGGAACTGCCGGGCGTGGAACACGGAAAGGTCGTCCACATCGAACCAGTAAATCACCTGCCGATAAATCTTGAGCTGTCCGCGCAGCGGTGTGGGCAGCAGGTCGCCAATCCACGCGCCCGCCGTGAGGATGAGCTTGCCTGCGTGGTAGGTGCCGCCGTCTGTGGTGACGGTCACACCGTTGGTGTCCCATGTGTAGCTTGCTACGCATTCGCCTGTGTGTAACACCGCGCCGTGATGCTGTGCAAGCGCTAACTGTGCCCGGATGATCGGCTCCGGTAGGGCAAGCCCGGCACCGGGTTCGTAGTAGCCGTGTTGATTTGGCGGCAGCGCGAACATCGGCAGGGTGTCTGCTAGTTCATCGCTGGAAAGCCTGTGATGCGGAATACCTTCTTGGGAAGCTAATGCTGCTGTGGCGTCCACAAAATTCTGCTTGCCGTGGAACTCGCCGCTGTTTTCCGCCGGGCACAGGATGATGCCGCCACACTCCACAAACATGTGCTCGCCCGTTTGCGCTTCCAGCTCTCGCCACAGGTCATAGCTGCGGCGTGCCAACGGCAGGTAGGCGGCACCTTCGCCCACTGCTAGCCGCGCAATGCGTGTTTCCCCATGGGAAGACCCTAGCGTGTGCGGCGGGTGGTAGCGGTCGATGCCCAGCACACGTGCGCCCTGTTTGGATAGTGTGTGTGCAGCGGCACTGCCGACCGCCCCCAACCCCACCACAATCACATCGTAAGACATGTTGTTGCACTCACCGTAATTCTCAGTGTTCACCGCCAATTTAACACAGCGCTAATCCACTAGCCAAGTTTTCTTAGCATTCAGTGCCCGTGCAGCGGGCGAATGTGCTATGTGAATGCTTCCTTAGAATCATCTGAGATAGGAGAAGCGTAAAACTTGTGAAAAGTTGCAAATATTCTCATCGGGTGATAGATTTACCGTCGCCAATACTTAGAAGTTATGCGTAGCACAGCTAGACAAATATTTAACGATTCTTGTTTGGAGGACTCCAAAAATGAGCATTTCTCGTCGCAATTTTTTCAAGATGGGTGCTGCGAGCGCCGCTGGTATCAGCTTAGCAAACTACGGCTGGATGAGCGCACTTGCGAAGCCCGTTAACCGTGTGAACCCAACGGTTGCACGCCAGCGTGATGACATCACCGTGGCGTTCATCGTACAGCAGATGGCAGCACAGAGTGGGCAGCGTGCACTTGCTGGTTACGAGAACTGGGTCGAAAACTCGGGGGTAAACTGGGAAACCGTCGTGACCGACGCCCAGGGTGACCCCGGTCAGCTTTCTTCTATGGTTGAGGACGCGGTTTCTCGTGAAGTGGATGCCATTGTCGTGGCGTTCGGCACGCTGACCGCAGCACAGGGTGCACTGGAAACGGTTGCTGAAGCAGGCACGCCGCTGTTTTCGATTGACTCCGGTTACTTCCCGCCTGCTGTGTGCGATATCGCGTCAAACAACTACGTGATGGGTTCGCAGATGGGTTCTTACCTGGTGCAGAGCTTGCTGGCGCGTGGCAAGACGGAACCCAACATCCTGCGCATTACCGCGAACTTCCACCACGGTACCCGCAAGCGCGGCAAGGCACTGGACATCATCCTCAGCGAAAACGAGAACATCAACGTACTTGGCGACCAAGTCATCCAGTACGAAGGTTTCTTCGAGAACACGCTGAACACCGTCAACGACTGGATCAACCGCTACGGTGAAGACATTGACGCGGTATGGTGCCCGTGGGACGAGCCAGCACAGGCGGCATCCCAGGCGCTGATTAGCCAGGGCTTCGACTTCAACGACGCATTTGTCATCGGTGCAGACGGACACCCGCCGGCAGTAGAAGAAATGCGCGATGAAGCATACCCGCTGCTGGCAACCCCGGCACAGGCATTCGAACTGTGGGGCGCGCTGTCCGGCTCCTACATTGACGAGATCATCGGCAAGGGACGCCCGACCCGCGAAGTTGTGCCTGTTCCGCAGATTGACTTCCCGGCACCGTTCCTGGTTAAGGGCGTCAACCTGCCGGAAGCAGGGCTGCAACCCTGGCAGACGGTGGACTTCTACCAGCTCTTCCTGGAGCAGGCACAGGGTTCCATTTAGCTTAGCCCCAACATAACCTGCGAACTGAATAACCAAGCGGGCATCCATGGTGAGTATGGGTGCCCCTTTGCTAACTGGCATAGGGCAGCATCATGACAGAACCACTTTTACGGATTGCATCTGTCAGCAAGGCATACACCGGGGTGCAAGCGCTCGACAGCGTGGACTTTACGCTGCGCCGTGGGCAAATCCACGCGCTGATGGGTGTAAACGGCGCGGGTAAAAGCACACTCGTGCGTATCATCGCCGGGGCAGAGCGGCCCGACAGCGGCGACATGTTCCTGGATGGTAAAAAGGTGCGGTGGGGCAATGTGAGTGACGCGACCCACAACGGCGTTGTGGTCGTCCACCAAGAGCGCATTCTCATCCGCCACCTGACGGTTGCCGAAAACATCATGCTAGGGGCAGAACCCGCCAGCGCGGGCATCATCAGCGGTGGGATGCTGCGGCGGAAAGCGCTCGAACTGGTGGAGCGCTTTGGCGTAGACCTGGACGTGGACGCTAATGTGAACAACCTTGGCGCGGGCGAGCAGCAAATGGTCGATATTGTGCGGGCGCTGCGCTACAACCCCAAGGTGCTCGTGTTGGATGAACCGACGGCAGCGCTTTCCGCTGGTGAGGCGGAACAGCTATTTAACGTGCTGCGCGGCTTCCAGCAGCGCGACGTGGGTATTATTTTTGTGTCCCACCGCCTGGACGAGATCTTTGAGATTTCCACCGACTTGACCATCCTGCGAGACGGCAAGATGGTGAGCGAGGGCACGATTGCCGATTACACCCCGGAGCAGGTGCCGCGCCTGATGGTCGGGCGCGAGATTGCCGAAACCGACACATCCCACACGACGCAAACGGACGCGCCCATTCTGCTGGAGACACACGACTTGTGCGGTCCGCACTACGACAACGTTTCGCTGCGTGTCCCGGCGGGTGCCGTTGTTGGGCTGGCGGGGATGGTCGGTGCTGGGCGTACAGAGTTCCTGGAAAGCCTCATTGGGTTTGAGGAGCACACTAGCGGTACCATCACCCTGCGTGGCGAACCTGTGCAGATCAACTCGCCGCAGGAGGCGATTGCCAATGGTGTGGTGCTCATCCCGGACAAGCGCCTGGACAAGGGGCTGATGACGCGCTTGAGCGTGCTGGAAAACCTGAGCGTGGTTTCCGTACACAATCACACACGCCTGGGCTGGGTCGTTGGCGATGCACTGCGCGAGACCGCCCGCCAAACCATCGACAAGCTGGGTATTGTAACGGCGGGTTTGGGCACGAACATCGGCAGCCTGAGCGGTGGCAACAAACAGAAGGTTGTGTTTGGCAAGTGGCTCGCTGCCATTGAAGATGTTGAAGGTAAGGTTTTCATCTTCAACGAACCGACCGAAGGCGTGGATGTGGGCGGACGCGCTGACATGTGGGTTGTCATCCGGGACTTGGCAGAGCGCGGCGCGGGGGTGATTGTTTCCACGTCCGATATGGACGAACTGATGCGCCTCTCCGACTACATCTACATCATGTGGCACGGTCATATTGTCAACGAGGGCGTGTGCGCCACTTACACCGAAGATGCGGTGCTGCATTACATGCTGGGCGGAGCAGAACCGACCGCCTGACCGTGCACCTGAACATGAAAACGCTTATACAAAAGCCTATTTTGAGGACAAGATTGTGGTTGCAAAAAATCCAGAGACGCCTGTTGCGGGTGCTTCGCGTTCAATTGACTGGGAAGACCTGCTTTCGCGCTACGGTACCGTCGTCGCGCTGGTGATTATCTTTATCGTTTTCGCACTCATGGAACAGCGGTTTATCAGCAGCCGCAACCTGATTAACATCCTGCGGCAGGTTTCTACGCTGGCGGTGGTGGCGGTCGGGCTAACCATCTGCATCGCCGCCTGTGAGTTCGACCTTGCGACGGGAGCGGTCGCTAGCCTGTCTGGAATTTTGGTCGCGGGGCTAATCGTCCGGCAGGAGCAATCGGTTGTGGTGGCGGTGTTGGTCGCGCTGGCGGTGGGCGCAGCGTTCGGGCTGCTGTTTAGCCTGCTGGTTACGCGCTTCAGGGTGCCATCGCTCATTGCCACCATTGGCGGCTCGTCTATTGCACTGGGCGTGAACTTCGCCTACGCCGGGTGTGATAGCATCT
>CAYVGI010000144.1:0-12204 GCA_964451095.1 uncultured Anaerolineaceae bacterium | reverse complement strand
AAACTGCCTGCCTGAAAGGCAGGGGTTTTAGACCCTATTTACAGACAATAAATGTGTCGTAAGCACGAGCTATTAGCCCACCCAGAAAGGCAAGCTTTTATGGCACGTTTATTGGTTCTCATGGCACCGGTTATCCTCATAACGGTGTTAGCTGTCGTCGGATATATTCTCTACAATTGGTCACGCGATGGTGTCTTTAACACTAAGTCGTTCATGCTGCAAAACCCGATAACGGGCGTGTACACGCGCATCGAACTAGACGAAATCCGCACGGTTGAAATCACAGACGATGTGGAAAGCGTGCTGTTCTACAAGGACGGCACACGCATCACGATTAAGACCAAAGACGCCAACCGATTGATGCGTGCGCTGCCCAAGATGAGCTAGTGCTTAGAGGGCATCCAGTGCGGTAATGAGGTCGCTGGGTTCAGCGCGTTTGGTGTAGTCTGCCTCTGCAAATGCATACTGAATCGTGCCGTTGGTGTCGATCACGAATGTGCCCGGCACAGGCAGTTCCCAGCGGTCATTGCCGTTTGACTGCTCCAGGTCGATGCCCAGCGTACCCCGATACAACTCCACCAAGTCTGCTAGTAGGCTAAACACCAACCCATACGCACGGGCGACTTCCCCATCAGCGTCACTTAGCACAGCAAACTCGAGTTCGTTTTTCTCTGCTGTCGTCAGGGAGTTATCTGGTGTTTGTGGGGAGACGGTGATGAGGGTTGCGCCGCGTGCTATGATCTCCGGCAGCATTGCCTGGTAGGCACGCAGGGCGATGTTACAGTACGGGCACCAGCCACCACGGTAGAACACCAGCACGACGGGACCGTCTTGCAGGGCAGCGCTCAAGCTCACGGGTGTTCCGTCAACATTGAGCAGTGTGAAATCCGGGGCGGTGCTGCCGATACCGGGAATATCTGCGATGATGCCGGAATCGGCTAGGGACTGCGTGGCGTTGTCCATGATGGCGCGATCTGCTGGGGCACGCCGGGAGTTTGATGCTGCCTTGCGGGCGTCAAGTTGTTCCGCGAGCGATTGGGTGTCGGTGTTTTGTACCATGGGGGTGTGCCTCTCTTTAGGTAGATGTAATGTGTTCCGCAACCGTAGACACACCCGGGCTACACGTCCTTACCGCAACGCCCTGCGGGACTAGCGGGGGGGCTTACCTGTAAAGAACTGGTTCAGCGTCTCGCCCACATCCGCCTGCTTGAGGTATTCCAGGTGCTCACCCTCAAACGGGATCGGCTCCATGCCAAAGTGCGTAACGAGTGCATTGTCCTCAACCACGTTGGGCACAGCCAGGAGGTCTAGCAGCGAGGTTGTCACGGGGGAGCCGGGCAGCACGTTTTGCATCACGGCGACGGCGGGACGCAGCAGCGGCACGGGCACATTAATCATGATACGATCCATGTCCATTGCCTTGATCACACGCCGCTCGATTTCCTCCAACGTGAGCACTTCTGGACCGCCAAGGGCAAGTTCTTTGCCAATGGTGGTGTCGTCTTCCAGCGAGCGCACGGTTGCCTCTGCCACATCATAGACGGACACCGGCTGGAACGTCGCTTTGCCGTCGCCGATGAGCGGGAAGACGATGGGCGTCAGTTGCAACAACCGCGCAAATGTGTTGAAGAACTCATCCTGCGGACCGAAGATGGCAGACGGGCGAATTGCCGTCCATTGCAGCCCAGAAGCAGCAACATACTCCTGTGCTTTGCCTTTGCTTTGCAAAAAGCGGTACGGTAGGGCGCTATCAGCACCGTTCTGGCTCATGTTGATGAAGCGGGGCACGCCAGCGTTTTCCGCAGCGTCTACCACGTTGATGGTGCCCTGGTAGTTCACCTCTTCGTAGGTCGCCTCGCCCTTTTCGATGGCGATGGCAACGAGGTGAATCACACTGGTGACGCCGTCCATGATGGCGTCCATGTCCGCACGTTTGCGAACGTCACCAGTAACAAACTCAATTTGTTCGCCGTATTCTCCCAGGCGCATTTTCGCTTTGTCCATGTCGCGCACCTGGGCACGTATGGTGTGCCCGCGTTCTAGCAGCTTGGGCACGATGTTATTGCCAACGTAGCCGCTGGCACCTGTCACGAGAACTGTCATGTTATTGGTTTCCCTCCGGGTGGGTGACGGAGATCGTCGTAAGTGTCAGATGATCTGCCGTTGTGCCGCCGATATCGGTCACAGGCAGGCGTTGTTCGGGCTGTGTGGCATTATAGAGCGCGACAATGAGCGTCAAATTAGCAGCGTCTGTATTTGGTGGGATAACCAGCGCGTGATTATCCGCCACGCGCCGTAACCGTTGCCACGTATCGGTTGGTGCCTGCCCGCCGCCCGGTTCGGCGTCGCGCTGTTCGACAAGCTGCCCGTTTTCGTCCAGCAGTTGCAACGTGACCTTGTAGCGCTCGTCAACGGGCTCTTGCGCCTGCCAGAACAGCCGTACGTGCAGCACGTCGCCGGGTTGCATTTCGTCCGCCGTCAGCGCGTAGCCACGCAGCACGATGTCCTCCCCGAACAGCATACGGTTTGGGTAGTTGTGTTCCACCAGGAACCAATCTGGCTCGGTGACGTAGCGGGCAAGCCGGACATCGCCGTACCACTGATTGCTGATCTCGAATGCTTGCTCGTCGAGCGTGCGCTCGACTGCACCTTCCGGGTCACGCTCCTGGTCGCCCCACAGCACAAGGAAGATATCGGTCGTATCTGCCGGGGTACTGCGGTTTTGCGGGCGCGTAGTCGCCGCCTCCAGAATGTTCTCCGTCGCCACGCGGATTTGCTCGGCGGTATCGTTGAGGCGCAAGGGTACGCGCGCCGGGGTTACAACACCGTCGTAGTAGTACTCAAATACTTCGATTTGCCCCGGCGCGTTGAGGATGATCACGTCGTTGGCATCTACCAGTGGGGTGATGTCGCTCACGATGGCGCGGTAGTCGTTGCGTTGATACTCCGGTTGGGTGTAGAGTGGCGGCACCGCCCACAGCACATACCCAAACACACCGAGTAGCGCCAGGGATGCTGCGCCACGGGCGAAGCGCTGCGCGATGATTAACCGCTGGTGATCGTCGCGGCGGATTGCGTCTGAGCGGATGGTGGGCGCGGTATACGCGGAGTGTCCGTCGGTGACGCGGGCAAGCCACCACAATGATGCAACCCCCTGCCCGACCGCTAGCGCCAAACCCACCTGCGACGGCAGCAAAAACTTGATGTTGCCCTCCCGGAACAGCCCGGCTCCCACAAAAATGCCGACGGGCACCACCACCCACACAATGGGCAGCAGGCGTACTGCAAGACCGCCGCGTGCGCCACGGGTGCCTAACCCGAACAGCGCCAGGATGAGCATGACCGCCATCCAGGTGGTGTTGGTTTGCGCGTGGGTGATGCCGAATGCCAGCCAGTTCATGACGGTGCCCAGCGCCTGCGGGAACGGTGTGCCAACGCCTGTGTTGGGCCAGGTGGTCACCTGGCGCCATGCGGTGGGCAGCAGCGGCGTAAACAGCACGAGCGCCAGCACATTTGCCAGCACATAGCTGGTGAGCGCACGGCGACGCTCACTGTGCGACGACAGCCAAAGCAACGCGACCACCCCCTGCGCCAGCATCACCAGTGGGAAGGCGTACTGCGTCCACAGTCCTAGCGCGTTAAACACACCCAGCAGCACGGCATTTGCCCTGTTCTGGCGGTGCAACAGCCCCGCGAGCGCCCACATGCTAGCGGCACCCCACAAAGCGAGTGCCGCGTACATGCGTGCCTCTTGCGCGTAGAAGATGCTGAAGGTATTCGCTGCTGTGAGCGCCGCCGCGACGAGCCCGGTCACGCGCCCATAGCCCGGTTGCCCCTGGTACAGGCGCAAACCTATGCCATAGGCAAATGCCACGGTGAGCACGCTCGCCAGCGCCGAGAACGACCGCAGTGCAAGCTCGCTGCTGCCCGTGAGCTGGTACCACACATTGAGCGCCCAGTAGTAGCCGGGCGGGTGAATATCTGCGGCGGCGTTGCGGGCAATTTCCGCAAAGGTGCGGGTTGCCTGTACATAGCTGCTGCCCTCGTCGTTCCACAGGGATTGTGTGTCTATGTTGTGGAAGCGCAGTGCGGCGGCAATCAGCAAAATGAGCACAATCAGCGGCATGGCACGCATATGGCAGAAGTCCCTTTTGCATCCGATAATGGCATAGAATGGGGGAAATGTAACGCAAACGCACAAAACAGGGAAAGATGCAAAAAGTAAGGTGGGGTATTCGATATTTGGGAAAATTTGCATCCCGCCGCCTCTTACTCAAAGCAAAGGGCGACCGTTTTTCCCGCCCAGAAGCAGCTAAAGCAGCTCGGACTGGGTGAGCTTAAGTCGTTATCTCATTCTGGCGTGCCCCAGCCGCCCCCGCCCGGCGTCTCAATCGTGAGCACATCGCCGGCGTTTACACGCCCCGTCCAGCGCCCGCCGATGTCGTATGTCTCGTTGCCCTGGTGCAGCGTGTTCTTGCCGAGGCTACCGGGTTGCCCGCCCCTCAAGCCGTAGGGCGCAAGCTGGCGACGCTCGCTGTTCACAGTGACGGTTGCCGGGGCGAGGAACTCAAACACGCGGCGCACCCCATCGCCACCGCAATGCTGCCCGCCCCCGCCGCTGCCTGTGCGCAGCGTCGCCTCCCGCACGCGGAACGGCAGCGCATATTCGATGCTTTCGGTGGGTGTGTTGCGGGTATTGGTCATGTGGCTGTGCCGCCCGCTGATGCCCTCCCCACCGGGTGCGGCACCAGAACCACCCCCAATCGTTTCGTAGTAGACGAAAGGGGTTCCGTCCAGTGTGGTGCCGCCAATGGTGAGGTTGTTCATGCTGCCCTGGCTCGCTGCGGGGAGGGCATCGGGCAGTGCCTGTGCCAGCGCACCCAGCACTACATCGGTAATGCGCTGGGACGTTTCCGTATTGCCGACGGCGACCGCTGCTGGGAATGTGGGGTTGAGCACGGTGCCCTCCAGGACGATCACCTGCACGGGTTCAAACGTGCCATCGTTGACAGGCGGGTCATCCACGCCGACAAGTCCTGCCAGCAGGCGCACACAGTACCACGTCGCGGACTGCACATTGGCGACAACGGTGTTCACATTGCCTGCGACCTGGGGTGCCGTGCCAGTGAAGTCTACGGTCATCGCCGTGCCAGCAACTGTGAGGGTTGCCCGGATGGGAACGCGGAAATCTCGTTGCCCGTCGCCCTCTAGCGCGTCCTCGAATGTGTATTCGCCGTCCGGGATGTGCGCGATGATGCGCTCGGTCACGCGGCGGGCGTAGTCCATCAACGCATTGGCGTGGGCGAGGACGCGCGGTGCCCCGTGTTTAGCGAGCAGTTCACGCAGGCGGCGCTCCCCGGCGCGGTGGGCGGCAAGCTGCGCTTCTAAGTCGCCGAGGCGCTCTTGCGGGGCGCGGCTGTTGGCGGTGATTAATGCGAGTGCTGCCTCGTTGCGCTGACCGCCCGCCAGCAGCTTGATGGGCGGGATAATCACGCCCTCCTGGTAGAGTTCTGTGCTGAGGGGCAAGCTGCCCGGCGACATGCCGCCGACATCGGCATGGTGGGCGCGGCTGGCGACGAAAAACAGCAAGCGCTGCTCCACGAACACGGGCGATACCATGGTGATGTCCGGCAGGTGAGAGCCACCCCGGTACGGGTCGTTGAGCGCAATCACATCGCCGGGGGATATGTGCCCAAACGCCTGAACCGCGTGGCGTACTGAGGCGGGCATACTGCCCAGGTGCACGGGGATGTGTGCTGCCTGCGCCACCATCCGCGATTCGCCGTCAAACACTGCACAGGAGTAGTCCAGGCGCTCCCGGATGTTGGGGCTAAAGGCGGCACGGCGCAGGGTTTCGCCCATTTCGTCTGCGGCGGAGGCAAACAGATTGCGGAAGACTTCTAGACTGATAGGGTCTACGGTTGGGTTTTGCATGGCTGGGCGCGGTTTCTTGTTTGTGTAGGGCAGTGCCGCACAGTGTAGCGCGTGTGAAATGCGGAGACGAGCACAAATCTCACATTCACGCGCACCTATCGCTGGTACAATGTTAGGACTGTTTATTGTCAACTGCGAACATTTTGAGGTGAAACCGATGTCTGAAGCGACACACGCCCACGAAGCACGCCTGCGCCGCCTGCGCGAGAGCGGCAGCAAGCTCACCCACGCCCGCATGGTGGTGCTGCAAGCGCTGGAAACGTTCGAGGGGCACCCCACGTCCGCACAGGTGCTGGACGCTGTGAACGAGATTGATGAGAGTGTAGGGCGAGCAAGTGTGTTCCGCACGTTGGATCTCTTCACCCAGTTGAGCATCATCCGCCCGACGTATGTCTCCATGGGGGCGCCGCACTATGTGCTTATGCCCGGCGGGCACCATCATCATGTGGTGTGCTTGAACTGCAACCGCACGATTGAGTTCGAAGACTGTGGGCTGGCAGACCTGGAAGCGGACTTAGAATCCCGCTTTGGCGTTACGCTAACCGGGCACCTGCTGGAGTTCTACGGGACGTGCGCAGACTGCCAAGCATAGCTGCCACTACAGCCGTGCCTGGATGTCTTCAGCAATTTCTACGGGCGGTGTACCAAACGGATACAGATTAGCCACGTTGCCACGCCGATCCAGCAGGAAAATGGTTGCGGTGTGGTCAACAAGATATGCTGCCTGCGTGCCGGGCACCTCGCGCATTTCGTAGAACACGTTGAATCCATCTGCGACCTGCTGCATCACGTCATCGTCTGGCGTGGAAACCCCGATAAATGTTTCGTCGAAGCGCTGGAGATAGCGTGTGAGCAGTTCCGGTGTGTCTCGCGCACCATCCACGCTGATGAACGCAAACTGCACGCGCTGCTGCTGGGCGTCGGTTAGCTCACGCTTCACCCGCATGAACTCCGTCAACGTAACGGGGCACACATCCGGGCAGTGGGTGTAGCCGAAGGACACAAGCGTGTAACTGCCGCGCAGGTCATTGAGGGCAAATTCGTCGCTCGTAGTGCTTTCCAGTTCAATCGTCTTGACCTCACGCGGTATAGCGAAGCCTGTGCCATCGGGTGTCGTTAGCCCAAAAGCCCATGCCCCCAACACGAACACACACCCCATCACAAAGGCAACCACACTACCAAGCAGAATGCGCCATAACCGGGACTGTTTTGCCATGATATACCACCGCTAACACTTTACCATTAATGTGATGAGTGTAGCCGATTGTGCGTTTCGTCACAAGCTGCACTTGGTGTAACGTGCCGCGTGCTATAATGCAGCATTCGACAGTTACGCGATGGTTTTACCGAAGAAAGCAAATAACACGATGAGACAATTCAGAACGCTATTCCATGTGGATATAGACGACGCCAACGGCATCATGAACATTTTTGGAGAAAAGGGCACACACGACTACCCATCGCTGATGGTCAAGCGAGAGGGCGACTACGTGCCGCTATCGGTCAACTATGGACCGATGGAGGTTGCGCTGCGTGTGCGCTATGCCGACCTGGAACGCACGCTGCTGCGCCTGCAACCTGTAGACGGACTGATCACCACGCGGCAAGTGGGCAGCACAAGCGCATACCTGGCGTTGGGGCTGCGCAGTGACGGCACGTTGCTGCTGCGCCCAACCGTCGTTGCCGACGCGATTGGGCACATCAGTGTAAACCTGAGCCTGCCAAGCAACGTGCGTGAGCAGCTTTACCAGTGGCTAGATGTTAAAGAGGCTGTGTCTTAGATTTTGCGTTGCGCATTGCCCGCGCACTGTATACAATCCCGCCATAAATTCAGAGTTGCGCACGGAGAGACCCCGCTAGCGGTGGGGCGCCGAAGGGGCAAACAGGCGGGAGTTGCGACCCGCACTGTGAAACTCTCAGGTAAAAGGGACGTGCACAACAGCAACGCTCTGAAAGTGATTGTCACCAACAGAGCACACAAGCAGCAGCGTGTGTGCTCTTTTTTGTTTTAGTACACACATGAGGAGAACAGCATGACAGATTTCAACACCCCGGACGAACTGCTCTACCAGCAAAGCGACGAGTGGCTGCGCGTGGAAGGCGACGATGGCACTGTTGGCATTACGGACTATGCCCAGGACGCGCTGAACGACATTGTGTTTGTGGAGCTGCCGGAAGTCGGCAAGACGCTGAAGAAGGGTGAGGCGTTCGGCACGGTGGAATCGGTCAAGGCGGCGGCAGACCTGCTAATGCCTGTGGACGGCGAAGTGGTGGAAGTGAACGAGGAACTGGAAGACACGCCAGAGACCATCAACGCTTCTCCCTATGGCGACGGTTGGATCATCAAGATCAAAATCACAGGCACGCCAGAAGGACTGATGGACGCGAAAGCATACGACGAGTACTGCGAAACCCGCTAGCGCGTTCGTCTGTCCGGTTGACCGCCTCTGTTCTCCGCAACTTTTATCCTGATGTAATCAGTTGTAGAGGCAGAGTAAGCAATTATGAGTTATGTACCCCATACCGACGCAGAACGGCAGCAGATGCTGGCTGCCGTCGGCGTTACCACCATCGAAGACCTGTTCGATGCCGTGCCCGCTTCGCACCGCTTCCCCCGGCTAGATTTGCCGGAGCCAATGAGCGAGATGGAAGTGATTGCGGAGCTAACGGCGCTCGCAGAGGCAAACGAAAGCAGCAGCGACTTTGCGACCTTCCGGGGCGCGGGTGCCTACCACCACTTCATCCCCTCCGCTGTGAACCACATTTTGCTGCGCGGCGAGTTCTATACTGCGTACACGCCCTACCAGCCGGAAATGAGCCAGGGCACGTTGCAGGTCGCCTATGAGTACCAGAGCATGATGTGTGCGCTGCTGGGTATGGAAGCAACCAACGCCAGCCACTACGACGGCGGCACCAGCCTGGCAGAAGCGGTCACGATGGCGCATGAGGTCACGCGGCGTAAGCGCAACAAAGTCGTGCTCAGCCACGCCATCCACCCGCACTACCGTGAGATCGTGCGTACCTATCACCAGGGCAGCAGCATCAAGATCGTTGGCGACCGCGGACGGGCGGACATCCCCGACCTGATTGACATGCTGGACGAAGACACGATGATGCTGGCGGTCGCTTACCCGAACTTCTTCGGGCAGATTGACGACCTAAAGGCGCTGGCGGACAAGGTTCACGAGGTGGGGGCGCTGCTGTGTATAGTAGTGAACCCGATGGCACTGGGGCTGTTCAAGTCTCCGGGTGAGATCGGCGCGGACATTGTGGTGGGAGAGGGGCAGCCGCTGGGCATCCCGCTGAGCTACGGTGGACCGTACCTGGGCTTTTTTGCCACCCGCCAGAAGTACGTGCGCAAGATTGCCGGGCGCATCATCGGGGAGACGGTGGACAAGCACGGCGAGCGTGCCTTCACCATGACATTGCGCCCGCGTGAGCAGGACATCCGCCGGGAGAAGGCAACCAGCAACATCTGCACGAACCAGGGGCTTATGTCCGTCGCCACGGCAATTTACCTGTCGCTGATGGGCAAGCACGGCATCAAGCAGGTGGCACGGCTGTGCTACCACAAGGCGCACTACGCCGCCCAGCAGATTAACGCGCTAGGTGGTTTTGAGGTGGACTTCAGCAAGCCGTTCTTCAACGAGTTCATGGTGAAGTGCCCGGTTCCGGTGGACGTGGTGAACGAGCACCTGGCGGAAAACGGCATTATTGGTGGGTATAAGCTGGGCAACCACTACGACCACCTGAACAACACGCTGCTGTTCGCCGTTACAGAGATGAACACCCGCGACGAGATCGACCAGCTTGTAAGCGCACTGCACGACCTGACCTAAGGGAGATTTTACTGTTATGACTGAACCACTGATTTATGAACTGAGTTCGCCGGGGCGCACCGGGGCACTGCTGCCCAAGCTGGATGTTCCCGAGGCAGACCTGCCGGACGCTGACTTGCTGCGCGACGATGTGAGCCTGCCGGAAGTGAGCGAGATGCAGGTAATCCGCCACTACGTGAAGCTGAGCTACCTGAACTACGCCATTGACAAGGGCTTCTATCCGCTTGGCTCTTGCACGATGAAGTACAACCCGAAGGTCAATGAGGACATGGCACGCCTGCCGGGGCTGGGGGCACTGCACCCGATGGCAGATGAAGAAAGCGCCCAGGGTGCGCTGGCGCTTAGCTACCAGCTACAGAACTGGCTGGGCGAGATCAGCGGCTCTGACGCGGTGAGCCTGACGCCGGCAGCGGGTGCCCAGGGCGAGTTCGCGGGCATCCTGATGATCCGCAAGTATCACGTCACCAACGGCGAGCCGCAGCGCACCAAGGTACTCATCCCAGACAGCGCCCACGGCACCAACCCGGCGACCGTCACCATGGCGGGGCTGGACGTGGTTGAACTGCCGTCCGACAAGCGCGGTAATGTTGACCTGGAAGCGCTTAAGGCAGCGTGTGCCGAACACGCGGACACGCTCGCAGGCATGATGATCACGCTGCCAAGCACGCTGGGGCTGTTCGACAACCAAATCGTGGACATTATCGAGGCGGTTCATGCCGCTGGCGGGCTGATGTACATGGACGGCGCGAACATGAACGCGCTGATGGGCATCGTCAAGCCGGGTGAAGTGGGCTTTGATGTGATGCACTACAACCTGCACAAGACGTTCAGCACACCGCACGGCGGCGGCGGTCCGGGATGTGGTGCTGTGGGCGTGAACGATAAGCTGAAGCCGTTCCTGCCGGGACCGCTGTTGGAAATTGTTGAGGAAGCGGCAGACGAGGACAGTGCCCCGCTGTACGGACTGGTCACGCCGGAGCACTCTATCGGGCGGCTGAAGACGTTCCAGGGTAACTTCGGGATGCACATCCGTGCCTACGCCTACATTCGCATCCACGGTGCGCAGGGCATCAAGGACATCTCGCGCTATGCCGTGCTCAACGCAAACTACGTGCGCGTGAACCTACGTGACCACTACACCATCCCGTATGACCGCCACTGTGCCCACGAGTTCGTGATTGAGGGGCGTTGGAAGGACGTAGCAGACATTCATGCGCTGGACATCAGCAAGCGCCTGATGGACTATGGCATTCACCCGCCCACGAACTACTTCCCGCTCATCGTGCCAGAGGCGCTGCTGATTGAGCCGACGGAGACCGAAACCAAGCAAACACTGGATGGTTTCATCGACGTGATGAAGCAGATTGCCGACGAGGCGAAGACCAACCCCGACCTGTTGCACGACGCACCGCACGAAACGCCTATTGGTCGCGTGGACGAGGTGCGTGCTGCTAAGCAGCTTGTACTGTGCTGTGCGCCTGCACTGCCCTCCTGGGACACGGAGAAGCTGGCGGCAGCTGGCGACTAAACGTTGGATGCGTTGTGGTAGGGGCATGATTTTTTGTCCCTCCCATTACTTTTGTGGGGCGGCGCTGCGGATCTGCGTAAAAATCTCGTCATCGGCGATGTGCAGCACACGCAGCACCGTCACATGCATCATGATGTTGTACTGTAGGCGGCGCAGGTGCAGTGCTGGGTCAGCTTTGGCGTCATGCCCTGTGAGCTTGCGCAGCGAATCCGCGTCCTGCCGCATATCCTCAATCTCTTCTGCAAACCAGCGCTGTACTTCCGCTGCCATTTGAACGGGGGTCATCCTTGTTGCGCTGGCATAGCGGGAAACATTCAGGCTTAAGTGTGCCTTGTGTGTCGCCTGCGATTTGACGCCCCTGTACCATGGTGAACGGATTTTGCGCGTGTAGGTTGGCATGTCGCGTACCGTACGTTCGGTGAGTTCGCGCAGCGTCGTTTCGGTTACGCGCAGTTCACGCAGCCGACGCAGCACCACCCAGTTCTCGTTGTTCGCCACCTGCCACAGATCATCGGGTACATCCAGCAAACGCAGCGCACGGATCACGCGGTATGCTTGCAACTCTGCGGTGTACGCTTGCTGGGCGATAGTGAGTTGCTCATCGTAGATCACATACATGGGCAGGCGACGGATGCTGCGTAAAATCCGCCGCTGACCTTGCTGATAGCGTTGCTCGTCCTGCGCCGTCGCTGTGTCCGGGTTGTAGCCGACGGCATGACCGTGGAAGTTCCAATTGAGGGCGGACAATTGGCGGGCAAGATCGTGGTAGTGTTCGCGCTGCTTGTGCGGAGACGTGGGTATGTGGCGGCGCACCCAATCTTGTGGGTTAACGCGCCACAACCACGCCCGGGTGCGCCTGTACCACGGTTCCGGCGTCAGGTGAATGTCATCCAGCGACGCCAT
>CAYVGI010000143.1:0-12320 GCA_964451095.1 uncultured Anaerolineaceae bacterium | reverse complement strand
GTTGGCAAGCTCGCGCATCAGTTCCTCAATGCGCAGCGTGGCGATCGGGTCTAGCGACGCGCACGGCTCGTCCATCAAGATCACGTCCGGCTCGGTTGCCAGCGTGCGGGCGATGCACAGGCGCTGCTGCTGCCCACCAGAAAGCGCGGTGCCGTTCTGGTCGAGCTTGGTCTTTACCTCGTCCCACAGGAACGCACCCCTAAGGCTGCTTTCCACGATCTCGTCCAGGATCTTCTTGTCCTTCACACCCATGATGCGCGGCCCGTAGGCGATGTTATCGTAGATGCTCTTCGGGAACGGGTTCGGCTTTTGGAACACCATACCAATGCGGCGGCGTACCTCAACCGGGTCTACCTTGGTTCCATACAGGTTGTTGCCGTGGTACAGCACTTCGCCCTCTACCCGTGCGCTAGGGATGAGGTCGTTCATGCGGTTGATGGCACGCAGCACGGTGCTCTTACCGCAGCCGGACGGACCGATAAATGCGGTGATCTTGTTGTCTGCCACTGGGATGTTGATGTTCTGTACAGCCATGTAGCTGCCGTAGTACACGCGCACATCGCGGATGTCCACGGCGCGGTCTGCCACATATGCCTTGGTCGACTCCGGCTGGGACTGCTCTGGTGTCGTCTGTTCTGGTGTTGCGTCTGTCATCGTAAGATGTCCTCCCCTTGGGTTTAGCCTGTGCGCTTGCTAAAGCGGTTACGCAGCAAAATAGCAGTGGTGTTCAGCGTGATGAGCAAGATCAGCAGCACGATAATCGCTGCGGCAGCGATGTCGCGGAACTGGTCTTGCGGGCGGGATGTCCAGTCAAAGATCTGAATCGGGATAACCGTGAACGCCTTAAATGGGTTCGTCGGGTCGGAGTTGATCGCCGTTGCAGCACCCACCACGATGAGCGGTGCGGTTTCGCCCACTGCGCGGCTAAACGACAGAATCGTGCCCGTGAGGATGCCCGGCACAGCCACCGGCAAAATCTGACGCCAGATGGTTTGCCACTTGGTAGCGCCCAACCCGTAGCTCGCCTGGCGGATTTGGCTGGATACAGAGCGAATCGCCTCCTGCGAGTTGATGATGATCACCGGCAGGATGAGCAGCGCCAACGTCAACCCGGCAGACAAGATGGTGCGCCCGGTGTCTGTCTCTTGCAAGCCGAACGCCGCACCACTGGTGATGAACGACAGCGCCCGCACAAATATCGCCAAGCCGAGAATACCGTAGATGATCGAGGGGACCCCCGCAAGGTTGCGGATGTTCGTCTCTATAATGTTGTTCAGCCAGTTATCGTCGGCATATTCTTCCAGGTAGATTGCCGCACCCACACCCAGCGGAAACGCGGTGAACATGGTGATAATCATCACCCAGATGGAACCGAGGATTGCCGTGCGCAGGCTTGCCTCTGCCGGGATACTGTTGCGCCCACGAGCGGTGAGGAAGCTGGGGTTTAGCCAGGAGCGGAACGTGAGTTCAGCGTCCGGGTAGCTGCCCTCTTCCAGTGCTGCCTCTAGCCCCGGCTGCACCAGCGCCGTAACCTGGTCTTCCTGGTCAAAGCTGATCGTGCGGCTTACCGACTCAGGATCGTCTGCCAGGAAGATATCGCGGGCAACAGCGACAACCTCTGGCGCGTAGGCGGTTGCCAGTTCTTCTGCCGCAGTTTCCGGCATCTCTGGCATATCGCCCAGCAGCGCGTCTTGCACCTGGCTTTCAATCGAGACGACTACGCGGTCTTGCACCTGCCCGATGTTGATGCGGTCTTCGCGCACATTTTGCGTGCGGTTCTCGAACTCGTTGCTAGCAGCGGTGATCCAGCGGTCAACGCTGGCGTCCGTCAGGATGATGTCCTCGGTGCGGTCTACCCACTCTGAGAGCTGTAGTGCACGTTCATCGCCGATGAAACGCACAAACGCGCCTTCGATATCAACCCTGCTGGGGTCAGCACCGGCACGCTCCAGCCCTTGCTCGGCAACTTCACCGGAGATATCGTTTGCCGCTTCCTCCAAGATGCGCTCCTGGAAGAATATGGTATCGCCGAACGTCCAGCTATCAATGATGCGTACACCCACCACATCACTTTCTACCCAGGCGAGCAACTGTGTCTGCGACGCATTCGCTACCAGGATGTCTCGCTGCTGTGCTAGCGACAGGTCACGGATGGTGTCTGTACTGGTGTCAACGGATTCGTCACCCGTGACGCTATCTGGCAGGGTGCGCCCGCGCAGCACTTCATCAATGGGGTCGTTCACGAACCGGGCATCTTGCACGGCACCGAGGTTGTCACGGATCAGCCCGATGAACTCACCTGTGCCCAGGTTGTTTGACAGCACATTACCCAGTTCCTCCGCAGATAGTTCTTCCAGCGGCTGGGTTGTCAGGGTGTTCGGGTCGATTTCAAACGACTCCAGCACTGTACCGAATGCTTCGTCGGCAACGTCGATTAGCAGTGTGATGAGCGCAACCACCGCAACCACCAGCGCCACCCGGAAGAGGTTTTCGAAGATGGCACCGTTGCGATGGCGCTTTTTTAGCTGCTCTTTATGGTCGTCCTCGGTCATACGGATGAGCGATGGCATTAGTATGCCTCCCGGAAGCGGCGTGCGATCCAACTGCTCACCAGGTTCAGGATGAGTGTGATGACGAACAGCGTCAGCCCAATGGCGAAGATGCTGTTGTAGTCAATCGTGTTATAGCTCAGGTCACCGCCGGAGATACGTGCGATGTGCCCGGTCATCGTCTCTGCCGCCTCGAACGGGTTGAACGTGAAGTTCGGGCGGGCACCAGCAGCAATCGCCACAATCATCGTCTCGCCTACAGCGCGGGAGATGCCAACGATGAACGCTGCCACAATACCGGAAAGTGCTGCCGGGATAACGACCTTGCCCGTGGTTTCCAGCTTGGTTGCGCCCAGCCCAACCGATGCCTGACGCAACGCAGCAGGTACCGCGCTCAGTGCGTCCTCACTCATGGAGCTAATCGTCGGCAGGATCATGATACCCATGACCAAACCAGCAGAGAGCATGTTGTACACACCGATAGTGCCCTCCGGCGTGAGGCGCTGTAGCAGCGGCGTCATAAACTGGATGGCGAAGTAGCCGTATACAACTGTGGGCACGCCCGCGAGAATTTCCAAAATCGGCTTCAAGACGCCACGCACTTCGCGGCGGGCATATTCACTGAGGTACACTGCTGCGCCCAGCCCCAGCGGGATTGCAACCGTCATCGCCAGGAAGGATGTCGTTAGCGTTGCGGTAATCAGCGGGATGATGCCAAACTCGCCAACTTGCGGCTGCCACTGCGTGTTGGTCACAAATTCCAGGATGGACGGTGCATCGGGGAAGTTAATCGTTTCACCCTCTTCGTGGGTTACAGGACTGACGGTGCCTACACCGCGCAGTACCGTGAGGGTGTCGCCGTCAACGGCGGTAATTTCCATCTCTTCGTCGCTGCCTGTTAGGCGAATGCGCTCGCCCACGAAGAATAAGGAGCCGTCGCCCTCTGGCACCTGGATTTGGGTGTCTTCGGTTGTAAGTGCGTTCTGTGATTTAACGAGTTCTTCGGTCATTGGCAGGGCAACCGTGCCCACATCGTGCAGGCGTGCCTCGGTGTCCGCAGTGCCACGCTCCACAACCAGGCCGTCCTCAACACGCTCCACGATGAGCATGATCTCTTCTTCTACCTGCAAAGAGCGCCCCGGCAGGAACGCACGGCGGGTTTCTTCGTCCAGGGCACCTGTGACGAAAAGCGTGTCGTTCACGCGCAGCGGTTCGGTCAGCTCGATGATCGGTGCGTCTTCGATGACAATCAGGTGCTTAACCGGCAGCCAAGCCTCCGAGCGGAGGAACAGTAGCGAGTCTCGCCCCAGTACAACAACGATACCGATGGTCGTGAAGATCGACGCAATACCGCAGAAAAGCAATATCGCACGGATCACTTCTTCGCCGACACGCGTCTTGTGCTTAAGTGCATCGGCGCCTTCTACCGTGTTGGTGCGTCCAAGCGCCCGTTGCAGCGGCGTTTGGCTTACACCAGTTTGTGCGTCTAGGCTCATTGGTCAGGTCCTTCTCCCCTAAACATTTTGTTGAACAACGTAAACTTGCTGATGAGCACCTTCATTATGTCACACGAAAAGAGAGGCGCAATAGCGCCTCTCCTCATGGGTGTTGCAAGCTCTATCTCAAAAGAATTGAGAAGAGAATTACATGTCTTCTTCCATCATCATACCCATGACTGCCTGCAGGTACGCAACACGTGCGCCGTACAGGGCCTCCGGGTTTGCCGGGAAGTAACCAACCTCGGTGACGTATGCGTTAACGTCGCTGAGGAAGAATGCAATGAAGTCTGCAACCTGCGGCTTCTCTGCCATGATGGACGCGGTGCTATAGATGAACAGCGGGCGTGCCAGCGGGTAGCTGCCGTTGTCCACGTTCTCTGCGGAAGGCTCAACGCCCTCGATGTTCAGTGCCGTCAGGGTGTCCTGGTTCTCTGCAAAGTAGGCGTAACCGAGGAAGCCAACTGCGAATGGGCTGCCCTGTACACCCTCAACCAGAACGTTGTCGTTCTCGGAGGTTGTCGGGTCGTTACCCAGGATTACACTCTCGTCTTCTTCAAAGATTTCTTCTACGAAGTAGTCGAACGTACCGCTGTCCGTACCGGGGATGAAGCGCTCGATCGGCTCTGCAGGCCAGTCGGGGTTAACGTCGGCCCAGGTCTCGGCAGCACCGAAGATCAGTGCAAGGTCTTCAGCGGAAGCGTCGGTGATAAAGTCATTCTCTGAGGACACGATTACTGCCAGTGCGTCCGTACCAACACGGAACTCGATCGGCGCGCGACCAATGGTCTCGCATGCAGCAACTTCGGTGTCACGGATTGCGCGGGAAGCGTTGGAAATGTCGGATGCGCCCTGCTCGCAGAAACGCTCGAAACCTGCACCGGAACCGACGCTGTCGATCGTCAGCGTGCTTGCGTAGCCAGCAGCCTCGTACTCATCCTTCATGCGCTCTGCCAGCGGGAATACTGTGGAAGAACCAGCAGCAGCAATGTCACCCTCTGCGGACAGCGGGTCGTTCGGCAGCGTGATCAGAACGCTGTCAACAACATGTACAACACCACCGTCAGCAGCGGTCAGGTCAGCAGCAGTAACCATTGCCTGGTCAACCATTACGCCCATGTCGCCAACGTTGATCTGTACCGGGGAGCCTTCCAGCGTCTCTACAGGGCCGCTGCTCAGCATGTCGCTGGT
This sequence comes from uncultured Anaerolineaceae bacterium, assembly GCA_964451095.1. Lineage (GTDB taxonomy): Bacteria > Chloroflexota > Anaerolineae > Aggregatilineales > Phototrophicaceae > DAOTTY01. Next base: position 7,084 of record CAYVGI010000143.1, on the reverse strand, counting down.
TACCGCAGCGGGTACAACATGGTAGGTCAGCAGCGTGGTCAGCAGGTCAGTGTCTGCCAGCAGGTCCTCAGCGGTCAAGCCGAGTGCACCCAGTGCTTCTTCAAATGCAGCGTCGGTGGGGGCGAAAACGGTGATCTCGCCAGCGAGTGCGTCTACCAGGCCAGCAGCTTCAACAGCAGCGAGCAGGACGGTGTGGTCTTCGCTGCCTGCAACGATTTCTGCAACAGTTTCCTGCGCGAATACGTTGCTGAACGGCAGAGCCATCAGCAAAACGGCGAGTACAGCAAGGATACGAGTCTTCATGTAAAGCGTCTCCTTAAAATGTGAGTGAAAAACATCGTGCATCGCAAGCGGGGTTGCCTACGACGAGTCACAATCTAACCTGCGCGTTTTAACGAAATCCGTCTCATATGTTAAGAAAATGTGATTTTTGTCCCACTAAGCTTTAACATTGAAAATTCTAAAACGCAGCTAACGTTCGACTAATGTGGCGAAGCGGGTTTTAAGCGGTTCCACCACCCAATGCGGTTTCTCTCACTGCACCACCGTCCACGCCTGCGGTTCCAAGTCCGTATTCAGCGACCAATTGCCCGAACGATCCACCGCCCACACTGCAAATGCCACCACATCGCCCGGCACACCCACGTAGGTGCCCTCGGTGCGCGTGGTTTCCAGCCAGGGTTGCCACTCCCCCTCGTTGATTTGCACCCACACGAGGAACTTTTCGATGCCGCCTGCATCGCCGCCGCCCCAGCGCACCGTAAACGCACCGGGGCTGGCTTCTGGCAGGGGATCAATAAATGTGGTGGGCGGCGTGATGTCATCCCCCGTGAGCGTGTTCAGCGTTGCCGCCTGAGACACCACATCGTCATCCAGCACAGAGCCAATCTCCGACGGTAGCGCCGCCTGCGGTGTGACGACTGCGCTTGCTAAGCTGGTGCCGCGCCCCTGCTCCACCACAATCACTGCCGCGCCGCCAATAGTGATCGCATTGCCCGGCGGGCGCTGCGGGTCGTCGTTCAGCCGAGCGGGGGCAAGTGTGGCGGTGTACTGCCCGTCCACGGGGGTGATGAGCGATGTGCCGCCTGTGTAGCTAAACACCTGCGCCTCTGTGCTGACGGCAGTCCACTCGACCGTGACGTTCTGGGGGCGTTCGTTCCACATGGCAATCACGCGTTCCCCGGTTTCCGGTCGGTCGAAGAGGATAAACACGCTGCCATCGCCGCGCCGGGTGACGCGCCCGTTCGTCAGTTCGCCGCGCCCGAACACCCGCGCCACCGTCTGATAGGCAACGGCGGACAGGCGCGGTGTGCCGGGCTGCGGATGCTGGCTGTAACAGGCGTACCCGCGTGGGTTGCGGTAAAAGCCGTAGGCGTCGCCCGCGCTGCGCTCGCCGGGGGCATGATTGCCGGGTTCGTTGCCGCAGTCGTCATAAAGCTGATGCCAGAACACCTTGTCTGCCCCAGCAGCAAACGCATAACTCGACGTTTGCACCACATATGCCGCCGCCTCCGTTTGCGTGGCACGCAGCCGCCGCGAGGCGGGTTCCGCCGCTGCCCATGTGGGACCGGGGTAGTCATCCCACACAGCGACACCCGTTTCGTTCAGCCACACTGGGCGGTCAATGCCGTAGGCGGCAAGCGTTTCCTTCACCCGGCTGACCACCAGCCCGGTACGGCGGGCGTCTGTGTAGCTGTGCACCGCCACAATGTCCATATACCAGTTATTTGCCGGGGCGGTGGGGTCACGCTGGTAGATGTCTAGCACATCGCTCAGCCAGTCGTCGGTGTCCGGGTTGCCATAAGCAAGCCCGCCGAACATCACCTGCGCGTTGGGGTCTGCTGCCTTCGCCGCCAGGTACGTTACTTTGAGCAGGCGTGCGTACTCCGCCTTGCCGCGCCGCCAAAACCAATTGAAGTCCGGCTCGTTCCACGCCTCCCACACCGTAATGCCCTCGGTCGCGCCCCAGCCGCGCTGCCGCGCCAGCAGCCCGCCCGGACGGTAGCGATCCACCGTCATGTAGACGTAGCGTGCCCAAGGGTTGTTCGGGTTCACCTGCTTGCCCGCGCCGGGTGTGTCTGTGCCGTCTGCGAACACCGGGGCGTTAATCCCGGTGATGCTGCCCTGCCCACCATGAAAGCCGGGGTTGCCCATCAGGATGGCGTTGGTTTGCATCCCGGCGGCGCGGTCTGCGCTGACGAGCGCGTCGTACTGTGCCCAGTTGTATGCGCCGGGGGAGCGCTCCACTTCATTCCAGTAGATCGGGTAGCGCGTCCAGCCTGCGCCAAGCTGCAACGCCTGCTGATAGCGCAGGTCGGCGTCCCGGTTGAGGTTGTCCACATGTGCCACGAACGTGATGCCGAGGTTATCCGCCCGCAGATACGACTGGCGCGAGAGTTCCTGGGCGGCGGTGGGGCGCGTGAGCACAACAAACAGCAGCGTGAGTATCGTCAGGGCGGGGAGGTGTTTTGGCATGGCAATCTGCATATGAGTAACTGATGAGCACTAACGCTAGTGTGCCACATTTGGGGCGGGGTTGTTATGGTAGGGCGGCGTGCAAGCCATGCGTTGACGGACATGAGCGGCGTGTTAGAATGCCGTACGCACAACAACCGTTCGTTTGTGTTATCCGGAGTGCACCCCAATGCAACGCTTTATTCCCGCAATGACCCTCATGTTGATATTGCTGCTGGCAGCGGCACCCACCCACGCGCAGGAGAACCTGCTGACCAACGGCGGCCTGGAAGAAGGCGGCGAGTATGGTCCTTATGTGGGCAAGGGACGCGGCAACCTCAACATCCCCGCTGGCTGGGACATCTGGCTGGGGCAGGGCGACACAAGCCAGTACTACAACCGTGGCGACCAAGTGTACGGCTACCCCCACAACGGACCCGCCCCGAACCCGGTTGAAGGGCGCACCGTGGCAAACATCCACGGCGGCTACGTGCAGTTCAACGCCGCGCTGCACCAGTCTGTGAGTGTGGCGGCGGGCACCAACCTGACCGCAGAGGCATCGTCCTACCTGATTGCGTGCAGCGACAACCCCAGCCAGCCCGGCGGCTGCCCGTCAGACCCGGCATCGGGTGCCCGCACACGGGTAGGCATCGACCCGGACGGCGGCACCGACCCCTACGCACCGGAAATTGTGTGGTCAAACTGGGTAACGCCGCACGATACCTGGGGACGCCAATCTGTGAGTGCCACGGCAACGGGCGGGCAGGTGACAGTATTCCTGTTTGCCACGCAAGACTCACCGCAGGCGAACAACTTCGCCTACTGGGATGACGCTGCGCTCTACACGAGCGGTGAGGGCGGCGCTGCTGCACCCGCAAGCGCCAGCGCGACCCCCAGCACGGCGAACACATCCACAACGGATAGTGGCAGCACGTCATCTGCGGCACCCGCGCCCGCCGTCGCACCGACGGCAACGCTGCGCCCCTACGTCGCGCCACAGGCATACGCCCCGTACGTGGTGCCGCAGGGCGAAGACGAAAGCGGCGCGATTGTCCATGTGGTGGTAGAGGGCGACACGTTCGACTCAATTGCCTATGCCTACGGGCTCACCCGCGAGGAACTGCGGGAGCGTAACCCGAACCTGCGCAGCATTCGCTTTTTGCGCATCGGGCAGGAGATTATCATCGAGCCGGGCGCAGATGTGCCCACCGCCACGCCAACATTGGCGCCAAGTGCCACGCCAGCAGGTTAGGCGCAGGTTTTTAAAGTCTATCACCGTGTACGGGCGCATGTTAGAATGGCGCCCGCATGAGTAATTGTATAAAAGTGGTAAATAACTCGGAGCATCGAATCATTATGCGTCGATTGGTGGTAGTTAGTGTAGGGGTGGCTCTTCTGTTCGCGCTGGTGGTTCTCCCCTTTGGTTTTGATCCTGCGCGTGCCCAAGAGAACCTGCTCACAAACGGCGGGCTAGAACAGAACGACGACGAATACGGTCCTTACATCGGTAAAGGGCGCGGTGACCTCACCGTGCCCGAGGGCTGGGACATCTGGCTGGGGCAGGGCGACACAGGTCAGTTCTTCAACCGTGGCGACAAGGTGTACGCTTTCCCGCACAACGGCTTCGACCCGAACGCGGTCGAGGGCACATGGGCATTTAACCTGAACGGCGGCTACGTGCAGTTCAACGCCGCGCTGCTACAAACGGTTGACGTGTCCCCGGGCACCAACCTGATTGCAGAGGCAAAGGTGTACGTGCAGGCATGTGACTTCGACGGGGCGGACAAGTGCGCTAACGACCCGGAGAAGAACGCGCGTGTTCGCATCGGCATTGACCCCGACGGCGGCAGAGACCCGAACGCATCGGAAATCGTCTGGTCGGGCTGGCAAGACCCGTGGGACACCTGGAAGGACACCAAGGTCGAGGCGACCGCCTCCGGTGGCACCATTACTGTGTTCATCTTCACTACACAGTCCACCGTGGCAGAACGCAACGTCGCCTACTTTGACGATGTGCGGCTCTTTGCGGGCGGCGGTGGCGGCAGCAACAGCGAAGACGCCGAACCAGAAGCAACCCCCGTGCCGACCTTCCCGCCATTCGTCGACTTTGTTTCGCCCCAAGGTGCCCGTGACGACGGTTCCATTGTGCATGTCGTAGGCGAAGGGGACACGCTTGACAGTATCGCGGTAGCGTATGGCACCAACCGCGAGGAGATCGCCCAGTTAAACCCGAACCTTGCCAGCCTGCGCTTCCTGCGCATCGGGCAGGAGATTGTCATCCGCGAGGCACAGCCCACCGAAACCCCTGAACCTGCCAGCACCCCCATCCCAGGCGGCGTGGCGACAGAAGAGCCCGATTCTGAGGCAGATGATGAGGAAACCACCTCCACGGAGGAGGTCGCGGAACTGCCGTCATCCGATGAGGACGACGACGCACAACCCGCAGAAGAAGTTGCCGAGCTGCCTGAGGCGGACGATGAAGCCGCAGAAGACGACGCCGCAGAAGAGACTAGCGGTGGCGGCGGGCTGATTACGTCCGTGACCGGGGCACTCCAGCGCAGCGCAGCAGAGAGCGACACCAGCAGCGCCCAGGCTGTGGCGATGGCAGACGACGCCGATGCAGAGATGGACGACATGGACATGGACGATATGGACATGGACGAAGATACGTCTGAAGATGCCATGGACGACGCAACACCGGAAGCTGAAGCAGACGAGGCAGACCCCACCGCGACCCCGCGCCCGGCAGTGGACATCACCGCATCAACGGCGTCTGTATGTGTGCTGCTGTTCGAGGACATCAACCAGAACCGCCTGCGCGAAGCTAACGAAGAACTGTTGGCAGGCGGCACGGTCACCGTCAACCGGGGGGACAGCGGCGTGGGCACCTACCAGACCGATGGCGAAAACGAACCGTACTGCTTTAGCGACCTGGAAGCGGGCGACTACACCGCCGTGATGCAAGCGCCTGCCGGCTATGGGCTAACCAGCCCAGAGCAACTGCGCCTGCCGCTCACATCCGGCACATCGCTGAACATTGAGTTCGGCGCGGCACAGGGGCTTGAGGTTGCTGTGGCACCGCCAGCAGATGGCGCGGAAGAACTGAGCAACAGCGCCGATGAGGTCTTGCCCGCCGATGCAGCAACTTCCCCAACAGATAACATCGTGCTGATTGCCGGGGTTGCCGTGGCAGCACTGGCAGGCGTGATGGTTGTTGCTGGGGTGGGCGCAACGGTGCTGCTGCGCCGTGCCCGCTAGCCGCTTGCAAGAACGGAACGTGACGATGTTACGACGGATCGGTTTGATGGTGGGGGCGCTGCTGCTGATGGTCGCAGGGGCGCTGCCCGCCGCCGCACAGGAGTCTCGTGGGCAGTTTTGTGTGCGCAGCTACGAGGATGTGAACGCCAACGGCGTGTTCGACACCGAAAGCGAGCGCCTGATTACCCGTGGCGTGGGTGTGGAACTGATCGACAACACAGGCGTTGTCGTCAGCAGCGCCCTGCTAGACAAATCGCCCAATGCGTCTTCGGGCATCATCTGCTTTTACAACCTCTCCGAAGGCGACTACTCCGCGCTGATGAGCAGTGCAGACTACATCGCAACAACAGAACGACTGGTACCACAGTCTGTGAGCAACACCGCCCCCACCATCATTGAGTTCGGGGCGCGGCGGTTGGGCAGCGAGTCTATCGCCACGCCGCTGGTGACCAACAGCGGTGGTAGCCTGATGTCCCCGGTGCGGATTGCAGCGGCGACCATTAGCGCCGCCGTGATTATGGTGGTGTTCCTGCTGACGGGCTTCCTCGTCTACGGGATGCGCTCTAACCGCCCGGCAGCACAGCCGGTGAACTACAGTCCAGACTCGATACGTCAGTTCGAGCCCCCTGCGGACACAGGCAGTATGCAGCCCGTGCAGACGATCCCGCCGCAGTACGCAACCCCACCAACCGGGCAGCAATCCATCGTGGAGCCGCCTGTTTCCGACGAGGACACCAACCCGGTTAAGCCCAGCTAAGCTCCGGCGAAAAACATTGGTATAGACTGAAGAAAGGTGACGCGAGCGTGTCGCCTTTTTGCTTTGTAATGGCAAGCGCGTGTATGATGGAGATGTTCAAAATTCACAAAGCACAAACACAGTCCTGGGGGGCACAATGACACAACAAAGTTCGGAAGGCAACGCAAACCAGACCCGCAACATTCTGATTGCGGCAGTCGTCGCGCTGTTGGTAGCGGGGGGCGTGCTGCTCACCCTGTATTTGCAACTGCGCGGCACGCTCGATACAGAAACCACCGTTGCAACGCAAGCAGCAGATGCCGCCAGTGACGCAGCGGAAACTGCGGCAGCCAACATCACTTCGCTGGAAACACGCGGCACCGAAGTGGCAGACGCCGCCAACGAAGCCGCAGAAACCGCAGCAGCAAACATCGACACGCTGGAGACGAGCGGCACCGAGGTCGCGGACGCAGCAACCGAGGTCGTAGGCACCGCTGTGGCGGACATTGACGACCTGGAAACCAGCGGCACCGAAGCGGCAGAAACCGCCGCCGCAGACTTTGACGAACTAGAAACCCACGGCACAGAGGCAGCAGCACCCGCCGCCACCACCAAACACCAACACGCAACCTCAGC
>CAYVGI010000142.1:0-12642 GCA_964451095.1 uncultured Anaerolineaceae bacterium | reverse complement strand
AAAACTGCCTGCCTGAAAGGCAGGGGTTTTAGACCCTATTTACAGACAATAAATGAAAAACGGCAAAGAATTATTAAACAACTTCACATACGTATAGTGAACCAAGAACCTGATGTATTAATTCTTGTAAATGGTGGCACAGAGCATGAAACGAAACTGAAATGCTCAATGATAAAGCGACGATTAGGTAATTTGCAGCTATGTGGCATACACAAATCCACAGGCAATGGCGAAGTCAGCTATCTTCTAAGCGCATATTCCAACGCAGTACCAGAAAAAACGAAAAAGACGGCTAACGGGCACGAGGTACCACTTGATCAACAGCGAGATTTTTAGATCTTTGTGTTTCTGTCCTATCAACGTGATAAGCTAAGGAGAGAAATAAACACCTCCTTGGGAGCAACCAGACATGACCCACTTCCCCACCGACGACATGGCACTCACGCACATTATGGTCGTCAGCGACATCGCAAAATCCCGCGACTGGTACACCAACGTGCTGGGCGCGGAGCTTTACCGCGAGTACGGCGGCACATCGCTCGTGCTGAACTTCAACGGCGCGTGGCTGCTCATCGTCACGGGCGGCGACCCCACCCCGGACAAGCCCGACGTGCACTTCACCACGCCAGGCGACCTGAACCGCGTCAGCCACAGCATGACCATCCGCGTACCGGACGGGCACGCCGCCTACGAAACGCTGAAGGCACGCGGCGCCGTGTTCCTCACACCGCCCGTGGAGAGCGAGTACGAGGTGCGTGCCTTCTTCCGTGACCCCGACGGGCACTTGTTTGAGATCAGCGAGGCGAAGGCACAACCGTAGCGCTAGATCGTTGCCAACGCCTGTTGCAGGTCTGCGATGATGTCGTCGGTGTCCTCAATGCCTACCGCAAAGCGCACGAGGTTATCCTTGATGCCCAGTTCCAGCCTTTCCTCGGTCGTCTTGTCGTAGTGGCTCATCAGCGCAGGCTGCTCAATCAGGCTTTCTACGCCGCCCAGGCTCGGTGCGATGTACGGAATCTGCATTGCATCAATAAACGCCCCGGTGGTCTCCAGGTCGCCCGCCACCTCAAAGCTCACCACGCCGCCAAAACCGCTCATCTGCGCCTGTGCCGTGGCATAATCCGGGTGGGATGCCAAACCGGGGTACCACACCCGCTCAATCTTGGGATGCGTTTCAAGGCACTGCGCAACCGCCAAGGCGGAGGCATTCTGCTGGCGCACGCGCACCCCCAACGTCCGCACACCCCGGTCTAGCAAGTACGCTGCCTGCGGGTCCAGCAGCCCCCCAAGGATGCCGCGTCCATTACGGATCGCACCCATGCGCCCGGCATCGCGCCCGACGACCACGCCCGCCAGCACATCATTATGACCACCCAGGTACTTGGTTGCGCTGTGAACGACAAAATCAATGCCCCACTCCAGCGGGCGCTGATTAATCGGCGTGGCAAACGTGCTGTCGATCATCGTCATGACGCGGTGGCGCTGCCCAATCTCCGCGATGCGCTCCAGGTCACACACGCGCATGTAGGGGTTGGTGGGGCTTTCGCTGATGATGAAGCGCGTCTTGCGTGGGATAATCGCGTCTTCCATGGCGTCGTAGTCGCCCATCGGCACGACTGTCAGCTCAATGCCCAGTCGTTTTAACCAACGCTCGGCAAACTCACGGGTGTGGCGGTAACAGTCGTCCGTCATGACGATGTGCGCCCCGGTCGGCAGCACACTCAGCAGCACAGACGTAATTGCGCTCATGCCGCTGGCGTATAACACCGCAGCAGCCCCGCCGTCCAGTGCCGCCAGCTTCGCCTCAACTGCATCTATCGTGGGGTTGCCATAGCGCCCGTACTCCGTGCGCCCCTGACCGCCGCCCCAAGCCTTTGCCTCCATAAAGTCGATCAGGTCTTGCGTGCTCTCGAAGGTGTACGTTGCCGACTGCACGATGGGGGTGTGCAGTGCGTTGTAGGGCTGCGTAGTTCGCCGCGCACCGTGAACAGCGTTCGTGCCCGCGCCCGTTTGTTGTTCGCCCTGCTGCGTTTTTGCTGCGCCTGGCTGTTGTGCTGCTACCATGGATGTCTCCTCCTGCTGCGTGTGACCCAAATTAAAAATGCCCAAACATATACTGTTTGGGCAGTCGCATTCGGAAATGGGACAAAAAAAGACTTCCGGCGAAGTCGTCGTTTTGCCTGCACGGGTGGGTAACGCCATGCGCCCCGATCCTGCGAAATATCTTCCGAAGCCACTGCTCCGACGGATTTGGCACCTTCCCACTCGCCTTTGTGGGGGTTGCCGCAGCTTCATAGAGCCGTTTCTCTCCACTGCTCTGGATATGAACCATCCAGTACCTATTAGGTTGTTAGACTACCCCGCGAACTTAGCACACAAACCCGCGTTGTGCAAGCCATTCGCAAACGTTTTAAACCTTTAACAAACATTTAGGTGCCACGGCGCCGCTTTTGTCTTAAAATAACCATAAACTTAGAATAAGGGGTCATTGATGTCCAACAAGTACGACACTGTAGAGGTTACGGTAATGAGCGGGGTAGACGACGGCAAGCTGTTCCAGTTTGACCCGCACAATCTACCAGATGGCGAAATTACGATCGGGCGTGACCCGGAAAATGTGATTGTCATTGATACTGACCCGTCCGTTTCGCGCTTTCACGCGACGATGCGCTGGCAGGGCGGCTCCTGGTGGCTAAAGGACAAGGACAGCAAGAACGGCACGTTCATTGAGCATCACAGTACGCTACAGCGGGACATGAAAGTACGCGGCACGGTGCAGCTTCACGACGGGCAGTTGTTCCGCATTGGTAAAACGTGGCTGCGCTTCCAGCCGCAAGAGTGGCGCGTGAATGCCGGATAGCCGTTCGCTCAGTGAGGTGCTCATCGCTGCGCGGCAGGTTGCTGCGCGGTATCATCACCATTACCTGGGTGTAGAGCACCTGTTTGTCGCGCTGCTGGAACCTGATGCCACGCCTGCCAGGGCGCAGCTAGCAGCAAAGCAGATTGACCCAGAGCAAGCGATTGCCTACCTGGAACGCTACACAGAGATAGACGATAGCCGCCGCCTGTGGGCAGGGCACCCGCACACACCCCGCGCTGACGTGGTGCTGAACATAGCGCACGACCTTGCCATTGAAGCGGGACGCGAAAACGACGTGCGTGAGCAGGACATCTGGCACGCGATACTAGAAGAAGGCGAAAGCCTGCCCGTGCATGTGCTCACCCGGTTGGGACAGCAACCCTAGAGTGCGTCCATAATCGCCGCTGCCAACTCATCCGTGCTAACAGCCTCACCCCCGCGTGGCGCAATGTCTGCTGTGCGTGCGCCGGATGCCAACACCTTATCAACCGCCGACTCGATTGCCGCTGCCTCTTCCTCCAGTTCCAGGCTGTAGCGCAATAGCATCGCCGCACTCAGGATCATCGCCGTGGGGTTTGCCTTGCCCTGCCCGGCAATATCGGGCGCGGAACCGTGAATAGGCTCGTAAAGCCCGAATTTGCCTGTGCCCAGTGACGCCGACGGCAGCATCCCCAGCGACCCTGCCAGCACACTCGCCTCGTCACTTAAAATGTCCCCGAACATGTTGCCCGCCAGGATAACGTCAAAGTCCGCCGGACGGGTGAGCATGTGCATGGTAGCAGCATCTACCAGCAGGTGTTCGAGTTCAACATCCGCGTAGTCCTCGTGCACTTCGACGACCGTGCGCCGCCACAGGCGCATTGCTGCAAGCACATTCGCCTTGTCCACACTGGTGAGCTTTTTGCGCCGCCCCTGCGCTGCCCGGAACGCGACATTTGCCACGCGCTCCACCTCGCCCCGTGAGTAGGTCATGGTGTCGTAGGCTTTGTCGCTCTCGCCCTGCTCTTTGCGTTCCCCAAAGTAGATGCCCCCGGTTAGCTCGCGCACGAACAGCATGTCCACACCGTCCAGCAGGTCGCGGCGCAGCGGGGCATGATCTGCCAGTGCGGGGTAAATCTTCACGGGGCGCAGGTTGGCAAACAGCCCAAAGTGCTGCCGAATCTTGAGCAACCCCTGCTCCGGGCGTACCGGCGCGGTTGGGTCGCTCCACTGCGGACCGCCAACCGCCCCCAGCAAGATGGCATCTGCGCTTTCACATACGGCAATTGTTTCGTCTGGCAGCGGGTTACCTGTTTTGTCGATGGCAATACCGCCCATCAGCGCGTCCTCAAACGTAAAGTCGTGCCCAAACTTGCTCGCCACCTTTTGCAGCACAGCCACCGCTTTGCCCGTCACCTCCGGTCCGATGCCATCGCCGGACAAAACCGCAATTTTCGCCTTCATCCCATTCCCCTTTCGATAATCGTTAAGACCCAGATTCAACCACCCGCACCTCAAGCGCACCCGCCTGGAAGCCGTTAAACGCGTTCACACGCAGCATATAGGTGCCTGGTTCCAGGCTCAGGTCATTGATAGCAGCGTCGTTGGGTGCGAGTCCGTCTAAGTTGCGTCCGCCATCGTCATCATAGGCGACGCGGTTATTGTCACCGTCCAGTACCTCCAACACCACATCCAGCGGATTGCCCGCGCCGTCGTCGCTTTGTGCCGCCGCTGTGATTGTGACCGCCTGCGCTGCTTCCATAGTCAGCGTGAGGTGCACAAACGCCTGCCCCGGCAGCGTGACCGCTACTGTATCGCCCACAGCAATCTCGCCAGCATCCACGGGTGTGGGTAAAGCGGTCGGTTCAGCACGGGGTGGCTGCGTCGGGCGCGGTGTGCTGGTGGGTGGCAGCGGCGTCGCTGCCGGAGCGCACCCCACCATAAAAGCGACAATGATGATGACGGGCACAGCACGCCATGCTTCTACCCAGGCAAAATCGCTTTTCATCATTATTTTGCAGCGACGGCGGGGTTCTCCGCGTTATCGACTGGCGTTTCCTCATCGGTCATCGCGAGTCGCAAACCGTATTCGACGCTATCTACCAGTGCCAGCCAGCTCGCCCGGATGATGTTCGACCCTGCGCCGACAGTGCTCCAGCGCTTGGTGCCCATCTGCGAGTCAATCAGCACGCGGGTGGTGGCGGCGGTGCCCTGGTTGCTGTTGAGGATACGCACCTTGTAGTCCACCAGTTGGAAGTCCGCAATGTGTGGGTAGCGCGGCATAAGCGCCTTGCGCAGCGCCAGGTCGAGCGCGTTCACCGGACCGTTACCCTCAGCGGCGGTGTGCACGATGTCGCCATCTACTTCGATCTTCACCATTGCTTCCGCCAGCGGACCGCGCCCGCGCCGGTCTTCCACAATCGTTGTAAAGTCCACGAGGTTGAAGATTGGCTCGTAGCCCGGTTGCGCCCGGTGCAGGCGAATTGCCACAGACGCCTCTGCCCCCTCGAACACGAAGCCTTTGTTCTCAAGCTCCTTGATTTCCTCAAGCACCTGCACCGCCTCGGCACTGCTCACGTCCATGCCGAACTCCTCTGCCTTGCTCAGCAGGTTGCCGCGCCCGCTGAGGTCGCTGACCAGTACACGCATTTCGTTGCCGACAAGCTCAGGGTCAATGTGCTGATAGCTGTCCACGTTGCGGCGGATGGCAGCAACATGAATGCCCCCCTTGTGCGCGAAGGCGCTCTTGCCCACATAGGCGAGGTGGTTGTCCGGTGCGAGGTTGGCAATCTCCGCGACGGTGCGTGCCAAGTGTGTGAGCGTGCGCAGGTTCTCCGCCGGGACGCAGTCGTAACCCATCTTAATTTGCAGGTCGGGGATAATACTACACAGGTTGGCGTTGCCGCAGCGCTCCCCGTAGCCGTTGATGGTACCCTGTACATGCACAGCGCCCGCTTGCACCGCCGCCAGCGTGTTCGCAACGGCGAGTTCGCCGTCGTTGTGCGTGTGGATGCCAAGCTCCACATCCGGGAACGCATCCCGCACGGCATTGAACAGCGCAGTCACCTCCCACGGCAGGCTGCCGCCGTTGGTATCGCACAGCACGATGGTGTCTGCACCGCCGTCTGCCGCCGCCTTCAGCGTGTCGAAGGCGTATTCTAGGTCAAGCTTGGTGCCATCAAAAAAGTGTTCTGCGTCGTAGATCACCTCTTTGCCCAGGGACTTCAGGTAGGCGACACTCTCCGCGATGATGCGCAGGTTTTCCTCTGGTGTCGTGCGCAGCACATCCGTAACGTGCAGCATAGACGTTTTCCCTACAACCGTCACCACCGGGGTTCCCGCGTCAACTAGCGCCTGGATGTTTGCGTCTTCTGCTGGGTCGGTGTCCTTGCGGCACGTCGAGCCGAACGCCGTGATCTTGGCGTGCTTCAGGTCTAGCGAGCGCACTTCGTCAAAGTAGGCAGCGTCCTTAGGGTTAGAGCCGGGCCAGCCGCCCTCAATGTAGTGGACACCGAGTTCGTCCAGCAAATGCGTGATACGCAGCTTATCGGCAAGGGAGAGGGAAATGCCCTCACGCTGTGTGCCGTCACGCAGGGTGGTGTCGTAGATGTAAACGTTCGTCATAAAGCCTCGTCTTTCTATGAAACCAGGATAGTAACGGCAATTGTTGCCAGCGCACACGCGACGAATGCCGACGATGCGCGTATCAGATTGATTTGAAACCAGCGCCGCCGCTGCGCCGTCCAGTCGTCGGGCGGTGCTTGTGCGTCCCATTGCATAATTACGTCGTACAGCGGTTCCGCTAGCCGCCGGGACGTGACCAACGCCCCCGCCAGGAACACGAGCGTGCTCACCAGCAGTAACACAAAAACAGTGCGAGCTTGCCACAACAGCGGCAGGACAACAAACGCGGCGAACAGCGGCACCAGCAGCAGAACTTTCACCACCCACGACCGCCGCCCATGCGCAATAATGCCCTGCATCACGCGGGTGTACTCGGGTGCAGGCAGGTCATCAAGCACTGCCTGCACCACAGACGCCATCGCCAGGATGAAGCCGCAGAACAGCCCGAACCCCACCGCGCTCATGCCAACCAAAACCGCACTAACAAGCATCGCTAGTCCCGCACCAACTCCGTGTTCACGCGCTTGCCCATCTTCGCCTCATACTGCTCCGTGTCCGTGCCCATATCCAGCAGGTAGCCCATCTGGTCGATGCCGTTAAGCAAGCAGTGCTTGCTAAACCCGTCAATCGGGAAGTTCACCTGCCGCCCATCCGGCAGCGTGAGGGTTTGTGCTTCCAGGTTGATGGTGATTTCACTGGAGGGGTCTTCTTCCGCCAGGCTGATGAGCTGGCGGTGTGTTTCGTCGTCCACGACGATGGGCAACAGCCCATTTTTTAGCGAATTGTTGCGGAAGATGTCTGCAAAATACGTGCTGATGATCGCTTTCATGCCCGCGCCCATGAGCGCCCACGGCGCGTGCTCACGGGAGCTGCCGCAGCCGAAGTTGTGCCCACCAATGAGGATTTGCGCCTCGCTGTATTCGGACTTGTTGAGCACAAAGTCGGGCTTTGGCGTGCCATCCTCTTCGTAACGCCAGTCTGTGAAGGCGTTCTTGCCCAGCCCGTTTTTGTCCGTCACCTTGAGGAAGCGTGCCGGGATGATCTGGTCAGTGTCAATGTCGTTGATGGGCAGTGGTGCCATCGTTGCGCTAAAAGTTTTGATCGGTTCCATGGATTTTCACCTTCTTTACATAGCTAGTCGTAGGGGCGAGTTTAATCTCGCCTCCACGTGGTCGTCTTGTTTTAGGCGAGCACCGCATCCTGTTCACCGAGAACAACGCGCGGGTCTGTCACCACGCCATTGAGTGCGGTTGCCGCCGCCGTGAGCGGGCTGGCAAGGAACGTGCGCCCGCCCTTGCCCTGGCGACCTTCGAAGTTGCGGTTGCTGGTGCTCACGGCATATTGACCGGGGTCAAGCTGGTCGCCGTTCATGGCGATGCACATAGAGCAACCTGCTTCGCGCCACTCCGCACCAGCAGACTTGAAAATCTCGTCCAGACCCTCTGCCTCTGCCTGCTTTTTCACCTGCTGGCTGCCCGGTACCACCATCACGCGGAGGTTATCCGCAACTTTGCGCCCTTCCAGCATACTTGCCGCCAGGCGCAGGTCACTGATGCGCGAGTTCGTGCAGCTACCAATGAACACAACGTCCACAGGCTTACCGAGCAGGCTCTGCCCCGGTTGCAAGTCCATGTAGGTTAGCGCTTTGTCTAGCGCGACTTTCTTGCTCACGTCACGCTCGGCGCCCGGGTCAGGCACAGCATCGGTGATACGCATCCCCATGCCGGGGTTCGTACCATAGGTAATCATCGGCACGAGGTCATCGGCACTCAGTTCCACCACTGCGTCAAACTCCGCACCGTCTTCTGTGGGCAGGGTGCGCCACTCGGCAACCGCTTTGTCCCAGTCTGCGCCCTTGGGTGCTGCCGGGCGACCGTGCATGTACTCGAAGGTGGTATCGTCTGGGGCGATCATACCCGCACGGGCACCGCCTTCGATGCTCATGTTGCAGATGGTCATACGCCCGTCCATGCCCAGCGCCTGGATAGCGCTACCCATGTATTCCAGCACATAGCCCGTGCCGCCGCCTACGCCAATCTTGGCGATAATGCCCAGGATAATGTCCTTAGCGACCACACCTTCGCCCAGCGTGCCATCCACCTTGATTGCCATCGTCTTAGGTTTGTTCTGCAGCAGCGTTTGCGTGGCGAGCACATGCGCAACTTCGCTGGTGCCGATGCCAAAGCCCAGCGCACCAAACGCACCGTGCGTGCTGGTGTGGCTGTCGCCGCATACGATGGTCATGCCCGGCTGCGTGAGCCCCTGCTCCGGTCCGATGACGTGCACAATGCCCTGCTTTTCCCCGCCCAGGTCGAACATGGGGATGCCGAAGTCAGCGCAGTTCTGGCGCATAATTTCAAGCTGCTTGACCGCCATCGCATCCAACACCGGGATAATCCCGTCAGCGTTGCGCGGCGTCGTCGGTGTGCTATGATCCATAGTGCCAAGTGTTTGGTCAGGGCGGCGCACCTTCAGCCCGCGTTCGCGCAGTTGCGCGAACGCCTGCGGCGAGGTGACTTCGTGGACGAGGTGCAGGTCAATGTACAGCACCGCCGGGGTGTCTTCGGTTTGTGGGCGCACCACATGGTTGTCCCACACTTTTTCAAATAGCGTCTTGGTCATGACAGTAAATCTTCCTTCTTCATGTTTTCCATCGCGGCGGGGGCACGGCGTACCATGCCCCCAGCCACACATAGGCAAAGCAAATTAATCCGTGGCGCGGCTTACGCCCACCGTCGCCACATCGCCTTCGGGCTTGTGCTCACCGTGCCCGGTGAACGCTAGCATTCGGTTCAATGCCGCCAGATATGCCCGCACGCTGGCGACGATCACATCGTCGTCTGCGCCGTAGCCACCAAACGAGCGCTTACCGTCTGGCGTGGCGATGCGTACCGTCACCTCTCCAATGGCGTCAATGCCTTCGGTCACGCTGTGCACACTGTATTCAATAAGCGTATTCGGCTGCCTAATCACCGCATCCAGCGCACGGAACGCAGCATCCACCGGCCCCGTGCCCACCGCCGCCTGAATGTACTCTTTGCTGTTAGTATCTACAAGTTTAGCCGTCGCAGTCGGCATACCCATCGTGCCACACGTCACTTGGATGTCCTTCAGCGTGAAGATTTCCTCGACACCCTGGAACTTGTCTTGCATCAGTGCTTCCAGGTCAGCGTCGGTGACGTTCTTCTTGGCGTCTGCCAGGTCTTTGAAGCGGCGGAACATATCATTCAGTTCCTCACCGTCTTCAATCTCGTAGCCTAGCTCTTGCAGGCGCACCTTTAGCGCGTGACGACCGCTGTGCTTACCCAGCACGAGGCGGCTTTGCGAAAGCCCCACAGACTCCGGCGTCATAATCTCGTAGGTGCTGGCGTGCTTGAGCATGCCATCCTGGTGGATGCCCGCTTCGTGGGCGAAGGCGTTCGCACCTACGATTGCCTTGTTGGGCTGGATGGGCATCCCGGTGTAGTTGCTCACCATGCGGCTGGTCTTGGTGATCTCCTGGCTGACGATATTTGTGCGCAGGTTATAGAACGTCGGGCGCGTGTGGATTGCCATTGCAACTTCTTCCAGGCTGGTGTTTCCGGCACGCTCGCCAATGCCGTTGACCGTCACTTCCACCTGGCGGGCACCGTTCTTCACGCCCGCTAGCGTGTTCGCAGTTGCCATGCCCAGGTCGTTGTGGCAATGCACAGACCAGATAATACCACTGCCCGAACCTGCGCCCGGCGTTTCCGCAATGAGTTGTGCAATCGTCTCGCCCCACTCCTCCGGTGCCACGTAACCCACTGTGTCCGGGATGTTGAGCGTGGTCGCACCGCACTCCACTGCCAGCGAGAGCACTTGCAGCAGGTACTCCATGTCGGTGCGTCCGGCGTCCATGGGGCTAAACTCAATGTCGTCGCACAAACTCTTTGCCAGCGACACCGCCATGCGCACCTTCTCAAGCCCCTGTTCACGGGTTAGCCCGGTCTGGTACTTCAGGTGAATATCGGACGTGCCCAAAAACGTGTGGATGCGCGGTTTTGCGGCGTCCTTCACACCTTCCCAGCACTTAAGGATGTCGCCTTCGACGGCGCGTGCCAGCCCCGCAATCGTCGGACCGCCGTCTGCGCCCACCTCACGAGCGATGCGCTGCACCGCCGCAAGGTCATCTGGCGAAGCCGCCGGGAAACCCGCCTCGATGATGTCTACGCCCAGCTTGTCCAGTTGGCGGGCAATCTCCAGCTTCTCAACGCTAGAAAGGGTCGCGCCGGGGCTTTGTTCGCCGTCGCGCAGGGTGGTATCGAAGAAAACTACGGTGTTGTCGTCATAAGTACGTGTTGCCATTGGGAGTGTTCCTTTCTGTCTTGAGTGAATGTGTCTTTGTGATGGTTATGTAACGCCGTAAGGTCACTAAGGTCACTTTCAAGCACAGGCATCACCCCCTTTCGTAGCTGCGTTGGGTTTGCCGCCCACCCCGATCATAACCCCTCCGATAGGCACATCGCCTTCGATGCGCTCGCTGTCCAACGGACGCACCAGCAAATCGACGACGTTGGTGCGTGGCATCGGGTTGGGCATTGCAATGCCGACGACCCGCACCAGCGCTTCGCCGCGCTTCAGCGGCAGCACCGCGTGGTCGCCGATGTAGACATGCCCTGCCAGCACGGTAACTGCCACGACCAAACCGCGTGTGGGCAGGTCAAACGTGCTCTCAACCCGAAGCTTAAATGCCACTTTGTTTAGTCCTGCTGCTTGATCTTCTTGGCGTCCAGGAACGGCATCATCTCGCGCAGGTTTTCGCCCACTTCTTCGATGAGCAGGTCGTGTTCTTGCTGGCGGCGAGCGTTGAAGTTCGGGCGACCGTTTTCCACTTCCTCAATCCAGCGCTTGGCAAAGTCACCGCTCTGGATGCGTTCGAGCACACCCGCGAACTCCTCTTTTACCATGCCCTCGATCTCGTCGCCGATCTCGTAGCCGCCACGCTCTGCCGTGTTGGAAACGCTGTACCACATGTAGCTCATGCCGCCCTCGTACATCAGGTCTACGATGAGCTTGAGTTCGTGCAGGCACTCAAAGTAGGCAATTTCTGGCTGGTAGCCTGCCTTCACGAGCGTCTCGAAGCCCGCACGCACCAGCGCCGTTACACCGCCGCAGAGGATTGTCTGCTCACCGAACAGGTCGGTTTCGGTTTCCTCCTTGAACGTGGTTTCGATGACGCCAGCGCGGGTGCAGCCAATGGCACGCGCATAGGCAAGCGCTTTGTTCTTCGCCTCGCCCGTTGCGTCCTGGTAGACCGCCAGCAGCCCCGGTGTGCCCGCGCCCTCTGTGAAAATTTCCCGCACGCGGTGCCCTGGTGCCTTGGGTGCTACCATGCTTACGTCCACCGTCTCCGGCGGCACAATCGCCTTAAAGTGAATATTGAACCCGTGCGCAAACATGAGCATCGCGCCGTCTTTCAGGTTTGGGGCGACCTCCGCCTCGTATACCTTCGGCTGTAGCTCGTCCGGGATGAGGATCATCACAATATCGCCAGCAGCGGTAGCATCCGCCACAGACATGACCTCTAGCCCATCTGCCTTTGCTTTGTCTGCGCTTTTGCTGCCCTCTCGCAGCCCCACCACCACGCGGGCACCGCTGTCGTGTGCGTTGAGTGCGTGCGCGTGCCCCTGGCTGCCATAGCCGATCACGCTAATGGTCTTGCCCTCAAGCAAGTTGAGGTCTGCATCTTTGTCGTAGTAAAGCGTTGCCATTCGTCAAATGCCCTTCTTAAGATGAGATAGTATTTACCCAACGGCGTACATGTTGTTGCCGCCGGGTCATGAGTCGCGTGATTATACGTGATAGCCGTTCGTTGGCATCACCCGCTTTATGGGTTCCGGCAGCTCGTAGTTGCTGTCGATGATGCGTGTGCCGCGTGCCATGGCGACGATACCCGTGCGTACCATCTCCATAATACCGATGGGGCGCAGTTCCTCGATCATCGCTTCCACCTGCGCTTCAGACGCAGTAATCTCGATAATGCACACATCCGGGCCCATATCCACGATACGTGCCGGGTAGCGCTCACAGATTTCCGTCACGCCGTTGTACGACTCCGGGTCGTTAGTGCGAACTTTGACCAGCGCCAAGTCACGGCTGATGTACGGTTGGTCGCGCAGGATGCGCACATCAATCACATTGATGAGCTTTTGCAGGTT
>CAYVGI010000141.1:0-12858 GCA_964451095.1 uncultured Anaerolineaceae bacterium | reverse complement strand
TTTCCAGTTATCCAAAATTCATGAGGAGAGCATCATAATGACTGAAGAACCCATCGTATTGCAAGACCTGCCGACCGAAGAACTGTTTGAAGTAATGATGGACGACCTGTACGACGGACTTGGCACCGAAGTCGTAGACGAGGTGAACGAGTGCTTGCGCCGGGGCATGGCACCTTATGAAGTGATGACGGAAGGGCTGGTTGCAGGCATGGATATCGTCGGGGCGGACTTCCGCGACGGTATTTTGTTCGTGCCAGAGGTGTTGATGTCTGCCAAGGCGATGAAGGCGGGCATGAATGTGCTGCGCCCGCTGCTGGCAGCGACCGGGGCACCCAAGCTGGGCAAGGCGGTCATTGGTACGGTGAAGGGTGACATCCACGACATCGGCAAGAACCTCGTCTCCATGATGTGGGAGGGCGCGGGCATCGAAGTGATTGACCTGGGCATCAATTGCAGCGCAGATGCTTACATCGCTGCGATTGAGGAGCACCAACCGGACATCCTGGGTATGTCTGCACTGCTGACGACCACCATGCCCTACATGAAGATTGTCATCGAAGCGCTAAAGGCGAAGGGGATTCGCCACAATCAGGTGGTTATGGTGGGTGGTGCGCCGCTTAATGCCGCCTTCGCGGAAGAAATCGAAGCAGATGTCTACTGCCAGGACGCCGCTGTAGCGGTGGAGATGGCGAAGAAGCACCTCGAACTGCGCAAAGCTAGCTAGCACACAAAGGCAGCAAGTAGATCATGAAGACCACACTGCAAGACCTGCTGGCGATGGGAATGCCCATCGTTGCGGACGGTGCCACGGGCACCATGCTGTTCGAGATGGGGCTGCAACACGGCGATTCCCCCGAACTGTGGAACGTTGAGCAAACCGAGAACATCCACAAGCTGCACCGGGGCTACATTGAGGCGGGTTCGCAAATCATCCTGACGAACACGTTTGGGTGCAACCGCAATCGCCTGGAACTACACGATTTGTCCGACCGGGTGGCTGAGTTGAACACGGCAGCAGCAAACATCGCGCGCGAAGAGGCAGATGCAGCACCTAACCCTGTGCTGGTCGCCGGGTCTATTGGTCCGTCTGGGAGCATTCTGGTTCCTTACGGGGATTTGGAATTCGATGATGCTGTTGACCTGTTTGCAGAGCAGGCAGCGGCACTGGCAGCGGGTGGCGTGGATGTATTCTGGATTGAGACCATGAGCGACCTGGAAGAAGTTCGCGCAGCGGTAGAGGGGTGCCGCCGAGCAGCGCCCGATGTGCCTATTACTGCGACAATGACGTTCGATACCAACGGGCGCACCATGTTTGGCGTTAAGCCCGAACAGGCATTGGAGACTGTTGGCGGGTTTGGCGTTGCTGCGCTGGGTGCGAACTGCGGTAACGGCATTGGCGAGATTGAAACGGTGATGGAAAAGATGGGCGCAAACCGGGGCGAGACCGTGCTCATTGCCAAGTCCAACGCGGGGATACCGCAACTGATCAATGGTGTGGCGGTTTATGATGCGTCTCCGGATGACATGGCAGCATATGCCGTGAAGGTGCGTGGGCTGGGGACGACGATTATCGGCGGCTGCTGTGGCAGCACACCGGATCACATCCGGGCGATTGTGCGGGCGCTGCAACAGGCACCCGTAGAATAGCTGTGACAACGCTGCTGGTAGGCTGCGGTGCGCTCTCTCGTGAGCTAATCGCGCTGCGGGATGAGTACGAATGGGATGCTATTGTGCTGGCGTTGCCTGTGCTGCTGCACAACACGCCAGAACGCATCCCCGGTGCGGTGCGTGAGCGCATCGCGGCGGCGCGAGCTGACTATCACTTTGAGCGGGTCATCGTCGCGTATGGTGATTGCGGCACAAGTGGTGCCCTGGACGTATTGGTTGCAGAGCTAGGCGGCACGCTGGGTGTGCCTGTTGAGCGCATCGCCGGACCGCACTGCTATGAGCAGTATGCAGGTGCAGGCGGGTTCGCGGCGCTGATGGACGAGGCACTGGGCAGTTACTTTCTGACGGATTACCTGGTTCAGTCTTTTGACCACCTGGTGCTAGAACGGCTGGGGTTAGATCGCTACCCGGAACTGCGCGACATGTACTTTGGCAACTACACGCGGGTGGTGTACCTTCAGCAGCGTGAGAACGCGGCGCTGCGCGAACGGGCAGCCTGGGCAGCGGAACAGCTACAGCTTCCGCTCGAAGTGCGGGCAACGGGTTACGGCGCACTAGAAACGCGATTATTGGACATGCTCAGCACGAGCGAGACTGCGATGGGAGCGAGGTAAGATAATTATGGGCAGACGACGCGAACGCAGGCGTGAAGGACGCGCAAGCGCTGCAAGCGTGCAAAAGATGGTGCAGCCTGTGCATCAACTGCCGCTGCACAACCTGCTGGATGAGGCGGGTGTGCAGTTGGTGCACGAGAAGTCGATGGAAGTTCTTGCTGAGGTGGGCATTGCCTTTTACGACGAGGAGGCGGTGGCGATCTTACGAGAGCACGGCGTGCGGGTGGACGACGATGACATTGCCTACTTTGACGAGGCAACCGTTATGGAGTGGGTGGGCAAGGCACCATCACAGTTCACGCAGCTTGCCCGCAACCCGGCAAACAACCTGACTGTTGGCGGGGCGCACATGATCTTCGCGCCCGTATACGGTCCGCCGTTTGTGTATGACATCGACCGCAAGCGTCGTGAGGCAACGCTAGAGGACTTCCACAACTTTGTGAAGCTGGCGTACATCACGCCGTACATCCACAGCAGCGGCGGTACCGTTGTTGAGCCAACTGACGAACCCATCCACACGCGGCACCTGGACATGGTGTTTGGGCACATTAAATACAGCGATAAGGCGTTTATGGGGTCGGTTACCTCTGCGGAGAACGCCGAAGACAGCGTGCGTATGGTGGAGATGGTGTTCGGGGCGGATGCTATCCGCGAAAACCCGGCGCTGGTGTCGCTTATTAACATCAGCAGCCCGCGCCGCATGGATGACCGTATGCTGGGTGCGCTGAAGGTGTACGCGCGTGCTAAGCAAGCGACCATCATTGCGCCGTTTATCCTGTCTGGGGCGATGGCACCTGCCTCTGTCGCGGGCACACTCATCCAGGCGAACGCGGAGGTGCTGGCAGGCATTACGCTGGCGCAGATGATCCAACCCGGCACGCCTGTGATCTATGGTACGTTCCAGACAACGGTGGACATGAAGAGCGGTGCTCCGGTGCTGGGTGCGCCGGAAAGCCAGCACGCGCTGCTGCTGAGCGCACAGATGGCACGTCACTATGGGTTGCCGTTTCGCAGCGGTGGTGGGTTCGCCAGCTCAAAAATCCCGGATGCACAGGCAGCGTATGAGTCTGCGATGTCTATGCAGGCGACGGTTGCAGGGCGGGTGAACTTTGTGCTACACGCTGCCGGCTGGTTGGAAGGCGGGTTGGCATCTGGGTACGAGAAGTTTGTGCTGGATGCGGAGATGCTGGGCATGATGCACAGGCTAATGCAACCGGTTGACCTGAGCGAGGAAGGCATGGCGATGGAGTCCATTCGCACCGTGGAACCGGGTGGGCACCACCTGGGTACGCCGCACACCATGCGCAACATGCGCACGGCGTTTTACCAAGCGGAACTGTTTGACTACAACAGTGCAGAGCAGTGGCAGAAGGACGGGTCACTTGATGCGGCTGCGCGTGCCAATGCCAAGTACAAGCAGATGCTGAAGCAGTATGAGGCACCACCGCTTGACCCGGCGCTAGAGCAAGCGCTGCAAGCGTTTGTGGAGAAGCGTAAACAGGAGATTGAGCCGTCGTTCTAGGCGGATGAACAAAACTTGCGAACTGAATTTGTTTGTCGTTGAAATAACCTGGGGGTTTAGAAAATGGAATCCAAAGCAAGACTGGTGATTGTGGGGGCGGGCGTTGTTGGGTGCAGCGTAGCGTACCACCTGGCGAAAAAGGGCTGGCGAGATATGGTGGTGATTGACAAGGGCCCGCTCTATGAGACGGGCGGTTCGTCGTCACACGCGCCGGGGCTGGTTTTCCAGACGAACGGCTCCAAGATGATGACCGATTTCGCTAAGTACACCGTGGGGCTTTTGAGCGAACTGGAGTGGGAAGGCAACCCCTGCTGGTACCCAGTGGGTGGCGTTGAAGTGGCATACACACCGGAGCGCATGGAAGAGCTGAAGCGCAAGCACGGCTTGGCACAGTCCTACGGTCTGGAGTCGCACATTATCACGCCGGATGACGTAAAAGCGCACATTCCGTTTGTCAACGAGCGTGTCATCAAGGGTGGGTACTACGTGCCATCGGATGGTGACGCGAAGGCATGGCACGCAGCGGGCGCGATGTCCAAGATTGTTGAGGAGATGGGGGCGGCGTCCTTCTACGGGCACACCGAGTTAACAGACATCGAAGTGGTTAACGGGCGGGTCGTCGCCGTGGAGACCAACAACGGGCGCATTGCTTGTGATGAGATGATGCTGTGCACTAACATCTGGTCGCCCAAGATCACGGAGAAGATTGGCATGACAGTGCCGTTGGTGTCCGTAGAGCACCAGTATTTGATCTCCGAGCCGTTGCCAGAACTGGCAGGCGAGACGCGGGAGATTGTGCATCCCATCCTGCGCCACCAGGATTTTTCCATGTACTTCCGTCAGCACGCAGACGCCTACGGCATTGGCTCCTACAAGCACGAGCCGCGCCTTGTAGACTCACGCGAGATCGGCAAAGATGCAATGCGCCCGTTCACGCCAGAAGACTTCACCGTGGCGCACCGCGCCGCCGACGAACTGCTGCCGCCGCTGCAAGGCAAAGACTATCCCGTCAAGTTTAACGGCATGTTCTCGTTTACCGTGGACGGTATGCCGATTATGGGCGCGTCGCCGTCGTTGGGGGGGCTGTGGTTTGCCATTGGCATCTGGGTTACGCACTCCGGGGGGGCAGGCAAGGCAATGGCAGAATTGATGACCGACGGTTACACCGAGGTCAACATGGCGGAGGGGGACATCAGCCGCTTTCATCCGCACGCCTACACACGCCAATACACCTGGACGCGCTGTGCCCAGCAGTATCGCGAGGTGTACGACATTATTCACCCCAAGCAGCAGATGGAAAACCCACGCAACATCCGGCTTAGCCCCTTCCACGCTCGGCTGGTGGAGCAGGGCGGGCACTTCTTTGCGAGTTCCGGCTGGGAGGTGGCGCAGTGGTACGAGAACAACGCCCGCCTGCTGGAGCAGTACGAAGATCAGGTGCCCGCACGCGAGGGCTGGGCGGCAAGGTACTGGTCACGCATTGAGGGCGCGGAGCACCTTGCCACGCGTGAACACGTCGCCATGTACAACCTGTCTGCATTCACCAAGGTTGAGGTGAGCGGACCTGGGGCGACCGAATATTTGCAGTATCTCTCTGCGAACAACATTGATAAACCCGAAGGTAAAGTCGTCTACACGGCGATGCTGGACAAGAGCGGCGGTATCCGTGCAGACCTGACCGTCACACGCCTAGGCGAAAACCGCTTTTTGGTGCTCACGGGCGCAGGCGTGGGGATGCGAGACTACGCATGGATTCGCCAAAACGCGCCGACGGACGGCTCTGTGCTGGTGGAGGATATCACGTCGCGGTATTGCACAGTGGGGCTGTGGGGACCGAAGGCACGCGATGTGCTGCAAAGTGTGTGTGACCAAGACGTGAGCGACGAGGCGTTTCCGTATTTTCGTGCCCGCCGCCTGACGATTGGCACGGTGCCTGTGCTGGCGCTGCGCGTTTCCTACGTGGGGGAACTTGGCTGGGAGATCTACGCGCCAACGGAATATGGGCTGCAACTGTGGGACATCCTGTGGGAGGCAGGGCAGCCGCACGGGTTGATTGCGGGCGGTGGCGGCGGGTTCGACTCGCTGCGGCTAGAGAAGGGCTATCGCCTGTGGGGTGCCGATATTCACACGGAGTACACCCCGTACGAAGCAGGGCTTGGCTGGGCGGTTCGCTTAAAGAAGGGCGACTTTATCGGGCGGGATGCACTGTTGGAAATTAAGAACAACGGCGGCGTCAAGCGCAAGCTAAGCTGCCTGACGCTGGATGACCCGGACGCAGTGCTGCTGGGCAAAGAGCCCATCGTGACAAACGGAACGCGCCTGGGTTACGTGACCAGTGCGAATTACGGTTACTCGTTGGGCAAGTTTATCGCCTATGGCTACCTGCCCACCGATTATGCGGAAACGGGTACGAAGGTAGAAGTGGAGTACTTCGGTAAGCGCACCCCGGCAACAGTAACACAAGAGCCGCTGTATGATGCGGACATGACCAAGCTGAAGGCGTAGCGCATGGCAAAGTACCAAGTGCTGTACTGGCACGATATCCCCACGCAGGTACGCGCCCGTGACAAGAGCGGGCGCGTCAGCAAAGAGCTGCCCAGTCGCTTTATGGAAGCGGTAGACCGGGCGGCGATGGCGTCTAAGAGTGTGGATGGTGAATCGTACACGGCGGGCTTCCAGTGGGGGGCACGGCAGGAGCGCGAAGGCAGCGCAGAGGACGTCGCGGCGGCGGTAGTTGCGGAACTCGACGCGCAGTACGCCGAGATTGACTACCGGGCAACAGCAGAGCGAATCAAAGCAGCACGCAAAGAAAGCGAAGGGGGATAAGCATGGCACAGCAGACATTTGATGTGATCGTAGTTGGCGTTGGCGGGACGGGCAGCGCAGCGGTGTATCATCTGGCGAAGCGGGGCTTGAACGTGCTGGGTTTGGAGCGGTTTGAAATCCCGCATGAGATGGGGTCATCCCACGGGCTGACGCGCATCATTCGGTTAGCGTACTACGAAGACCCATCGTATGTGCCGCTGTTGTACCGCACATATGAACTGTGGCATGAGCTTGAGCGTGAATCTGGAGATAAGCTGCTATACACCACAGGCAGCATTGACGCGGGACCGGAAGACAGTGAGGTGTTCCAGGGGAGCCTGGAAAGCTGCCAGGAGCACGAACTAGACCACGAGGTGCTAAACAGCAAGCAGCTAACAGAGCGCTTCCCTGGTTATCGTTTTCCGTCGGAGACGATGGCGGTGTTCCAGCCACAGGGGGGTTTGCTGGTGCCAGAGCGGTGCATCGAAGCGCACGCGCGGATTGCACAGCAACATGGCGCAACCATTCACACGGGGGAATGTGTGAGTGGTTGGGACATCCTGGCGGACGGGCGGGTGCAGGTGACGACTGACCAGGGCACCTACACGGCGGAAAAGTTGGTCATTTGCAGCGGTGCCTGGGCGTATAAACTGGTGCCGCAACTTGCAAACAAGGCAGTGCCGGAACGTCAGGTGCTCATCTGGTTGGAAACGAAACAACCGGATTTCTTCACGCCAGAACGGTTCCCGGTGTGGAATGCCCGCGTTGAGGAAGGCAAGTTCTATGGCTTCCCGGAGTTTAACCCGGGTGGTGACACGCCGGGTATGAAGTACGGTCGCTGGCGGCATCGCTACGAAACGGTTGACCCGGATACCGTTGACCGCGAGATTCACCAGGAAGATGAGGACTTGCTGCGGGCGTTTGGGGAGCGTTACTTCCCGGAGGGCGCGGGCAAAACACTGAACATGAAAGCGTGCATGTTCACCAACACGCCGGATGAGCACTGGGTGCTCGATACACTGCCGGATGCACCGCAGGTGAGTGTGGCAGCGGGCTTTAGCGGTCATGGGTTTAAGATGGCTAGCGTAATCGGTGAGGTGATGGCAGACCTAGCACAGCACGGCACGACGAAGCACAACATTGCGCTGCATAACCTTGCCCGGCTGTAACTAGCTGAAGGCGCGGGGATACGAGCGGGGCGCACAAACGCATGCTCCGCTCGATGTGTGGCAATTATTCTACCTGTAGCCCCTTGGGCGTCACCACAAACTCGATGCGGTCGAGAATGTAGTCCACGAGGATTGCCAGGATTGCCGCTGGTAACGCGCCCAGCAAGATAAACGCATCCACTGTCATGGATAGACCACTGGCGATTGGCGTGCCCAGCCCGCCAGAGCCAACAAACGCCCCTAGCGTTGCCGTGCCCACGTTGACGACCATGCTCGTCCGCACACCTGCCATGATGATGCGGCTTGCAATGGGGAGTTCCACGCCGAACAGAATTTGCGATGGCGTCATGCCCATGCCACGGGCGGAGTCGATTGTGAAGGTATCGACCGCCTCCATCCCGGCAATGGTGTTGCGCACTACAGGCAGCAAGCCATAGGCGATGAGGGCAACGATGGCGGGCCAAAAGCCGAAGCCGATGATGGGTGCCATAAACGCAACAATTGCGATGGTGGGCACGGTTTGCCCGCTGTTCACGAGGTTGTTTACCAAGGGCAGCAACTCTCGGAACTGCTCTCGGGTTACGAGGATACCGAAGAACAACCCGGATGGAATGGTGATGAGCGATGAGACAATCACCAGTTCAAGGTGCTGTGCTGTGAACTCGATCACAGTGCCGTTGGGGTGCACAAGCTGGCGGCTGGTAGGGAAGATGAGGCTGAGCACATAGTCCCAGAACGGTTCGTGCCCGAACAGCGACCAGAAGAAAAAGAACACCGTCAGTACACGCACGATTGGGCGGAACAGCTTCTCATCACGGTCTCGGTAGACGAACGCCAGTGCCAATTCCAGTAGAGCGAAGCCAAAGGTCACGAGATACAGCGGGATACCGGTGTTAAATGGGGTGAACGAGAGCAACCGCTGCGAACTGAACCCCACGGTCGTTAGCCAGAGGTCGGGCTGGAGCGAGGCACGCGGGTAGAATTCGTTGAGTGCTTCCTCTACCGTGTTCACCACATTGCGCTCAACACCGCCCTCACGATAGCCGATGACAAGTTGAGTGGGTTCGATTGTCAGACTTTCTAGCGAGGTCACCTCAGTAAATAGCGTTTGCGCCAGGGGAGACCCGTCTAAACCCTCCTCGCGGTTGGCGTAGGTTTCGGTTGTCTCCGGCGGGATAAGCTCCGCGACGAACTCGCCAAATTGCAGCCTCGGCTCGCTGGTGCGGACGGTGATAACGTTTTCGTCTCCTTCGTCCTGAATGAACTCGACCGTGCGCTGCCCATTCTCTAGCAGGTTATTGACCGGGTTGCGAATGCTACGCATGGCAGCTTCAGGCTCTACTTCGCCGCCATAGCGGATGACAAGCTCCTGCTCGGTGACTTCGACCTCGGTTGTCTCCGGCAGTGCCTCGAACACGGTTCGCGCAGCAGGAGACTCCTCCGCACTCGTGAAGGTTCCGGTGGGCAGGTCGCGGGTTTCCACTGGGGAAACATTGTAGGCGAATGTGCCAGAGATCACGTTTACGGTGACTTGCTGGGGCTGCGCGTCATCTACATTGGCAATTTCGATCTGCACATCATTCACGAAGCGTTCTTGGTCTTGTAGAGACACTGTTCTGGTGCCGACAACGAACACCAACACGGTGACGATCAACCACAGAATCGACGCGACTGGCAGTGGGAATGACCCCAGCCCACCGCCTGTATTGTTTTCTGGAGGTGTGTCTGGCATCAGGCGATACCCCCGATTGCTGGCGTTTCTTGCGTCTCATTTTGCGGGATGGTGCCGGGCTCGTAGGCGGCTAGGTCTTGCAATGCCCGCACGGTAATGCTGCCGACGAGCTTGCCTTCTCGCGTGACGACAGGCGTTACACGGAAACCACGCGCGACCATTGCGCTGAGTGCCTCGCGGGCAGTGGCGTCTTCTCGCACGGAAATTTCGCTGAACGGTGCCTCGAACATGGCATCCAGCAGCGACGAGTTCCTATCGATTTCGTCGCGGTCTACCCAGCCCTTGAGCAGGTTGTCTTCATCGACGACGAAGATGGAATTGCCGTCGTTGTTCTGGAAATGCTCACGCACCTTGTCGATCGTTTCGTCGATGCCGATGTGAGGCGGGTTGCGATTCATCAGACGCCTGATATTGACCAGACCCAACCGCTTGAGTTGGCGGTCTGTGCCGACGAAGTCACGGACGAAGCGATTGATGGGATACGCGAGGATGGTATCTGGCGTGTCGTACTGCACTAGGTGCCCGTCGCGCATGATGGCGATGCGGTCGCCCATCTTGATTGCCTCGTCGATGTCGTGCGTCACAAAGATGATGGTTTTGCCGACACGCTCCTGAATTTGCAGGAACTCTGCTTGCAGCACCTCGCGGGTGATTGGGTCAACAGCGCCAAAGGGCTCGTCCATGAGCATGATTGGCGGATCTGCGCCGAGCGCACGCGCCACACCGATGCGCTGCTGCTGCCCGCCAGATAGCTGACGCGGGTATTTGTCTCGATGGATGTCAGGGTCCATGCCGACCAGTTCGATTAGCTCGTCTATACGCTTTTGGATGCGGCTTTCGTCCCAGTTTAGCAAGCGCGGCACGATAGCAATGTTGTCGGCAACGGTCATGTGTGGCAGCAGCCCGATTTGTTGGATGGCGTAGCCGATTTGTCGGCGCAGTTCCTCTGCTTCGAGTTCTGCATTGGGTTGCCCGTTGATGAGAATCTCGCCCCCGGTGATGCTAGTCAGACGGTTGACCATCCGCATGGAGGTGGTTTTACCGCAGCCGGAGGGTCCGATGAGGACGCAGATTTCTCCTTCCGGGACGAACAGGTTCAGGTTATCAACAGCGCGGAACCCATTCGGATACTGCTTGATAACGTTCTTGAATTCGATCATGTTATGTTTCCCTAGATTGTTGGAAGATGACGAGCGACGTTTTAAACCTGGCGGATGCCGGGCGAAGTAAAGAACGCCTCTATAAGCTGCATGAGTGTGTCTAGCAGGACAGCGAGTACAATCGCAGGCAGTGCCCCCAGCAGAATCAAGTCCACGGAGGTGGAATTCACACCCAGCAGGATGAAATCTCCGAGTGCGCCCGCGCCGATGATTGACGCGACCGCTGCAATGCCCACCAGTGAAATCCCCGCGCTGCGTACGCCTGCCATAATGACCGGGAATGCTAGCGGGAGTTCAATTTGGAAGAAGATTTGCGACGGGGTCATGCCCATGCCGCGCCCAGCATCAATGATCGCCGGGTCAATGTTGTTCAGCCCAGCGTATGTGTTGCGCACCAGTGGCAGCAGCGAGTACAACGTGAGGGCGATGATCGCGGGGGCGGTGCCGATGCCAGATACCCCCAGGTCGCGGATGGTTAGCTGTGATGGCGGGCGTGTGATGAGCTGCTGTGATGCCAACACGAGGATGATAACCAAGCCGACAGTTGAGGTCGCCAGTACTGCAAGCTGAATCCGGCGCAGTAGTGTTTCTCTGTCTTTGCGGTTTGCCCGGCGGTACAGCCACACAAGCCCGATGGAAGCGAGATAGCCGACACCGACGAGTCCTAGCCAGGGGCGTAGGGCGGCGGAGCGTGTCAGTTCCAAAACTGCCTCAAAGCCAAAAGAGATGACGATGATGACAAACAGGCTGATGGGGATGAACAGCAGCACGAGCGACGTGACGAGTAATCCGGTTTTGAGGCGGGAGGGTAGCTGGCGCTGTGTGAAGTTGTATAGTGAAAAAAACGCAACGCCAATAATCAAGCTGACGATGAAAAACACCAGCACGCTCGTGAACGATTGATCGCCCAATCTTGCGAGTGGAACCAGCAGCACACCAAACAACGCCAGGCTGGGAATGGTTTGGATGATGCCGACAGCGTAGAGAATGATCGGTTCGACACGCTCATCCCTGGATGCCCAAAGCCCGAGCGCAATGCCCGTGAACAGCCCGGCGATGAGCGAGACGATGACGAACACGAAGTGCTCAACAAAGCGCTGCCACAGGGTTTCTCCGCGCTGGGAGAACTCCACCATGATGGAGTAGATGTCGAAGCCACCGTTGAGCAACACCAGCACGATAAGTACCAGACCACTCATGGCGACCACTCCCCGCACAATGCGACCTGTGCCGGTTTCCTCCAGGTCGATTAGCCCGCCAAAGAGCACGATATAGCCCCCCAATAGCCCGGTCGCGATGGCGGCGGATGTGAAGACACGTGGGTTGCTGATGCGTGTGCCTTCTTCGAACATGGTGGCAGCGCCCTCTAAAATTGTGGTGCCTGCCTGGGCGGGCAGCGTGAGCGTAAGCAGCATGATGAGATTACCCAGCCCGACGAGTAGCCAACCTCGTTGATTCTGGTTCTGTTGCAAGGCAACCAGCAGGGGGATAACTGCGACGACGAAAAGAACGATGTAGCGGAAGTCTCCCTGGAGTTCTAGCAGGTTTATTGGAAGCCCAGATGCAAGGCGGTTCGGTCTGATTTCCAGGATCGGGAGGAAGAAGAATCCTAACCCGGTGACAAGACTGCCGAGTACTGCAATTCGATTGACGATGATGACACCTCCTAAGTTGTGTCGACTCTCATGAACGCGACAATGCACGGTGTGGTGTGTGCACACAACGGCAAAACGACAAGCGACATTTGCAATGTTTACCTAGAGAGTACGAACGAATGCGTTTTGAGCGTGCCACATGCCCCGGCACCGCCCATGACCGCTAACTGCGTGTTACTGGCAGAGGGTTTTACTCTATCTGCGAAGCTAATATAGAAAATGCCATACGAAATTTCAAGTTTTTTGCATTGTGATTTGATTAGTGCGTCAATGCTACGACCGTTTTGTGTCGTGCATTCAGGAATTTTGGTGGTCTGCCGGGTAGATTTAGCCGCCTGTTGTGGTGGGGCGCTACGGGAAAAGGGAGACCATCTGATGGCAGTTTGGGCACATAGGACGAGGGTATAAAAATAAACTGTACGTAGGGTTGGTTCAGGTGTAGTCAATAGGAAACAAGTCTTGGGTGTCGCATTTTTATTTGTTGGCAACTATAATCGTGCTGAAGTGCAGTGTGCGCAACGTATGTTACCCAT
>CAYVGI010000140.1:0-12897 GCA_964451095.1 uncultured Anaerolineaceae bacterium | reverse complement strand
GAGTTGTTGGTAGGCGAGGGGATCACGGCAGCGGATTTGAGTGATGACTGCCTAGGTCGAGCGCTGGACGCGCTGTTTGAGGGCGGCATCACCGAGGTGTTCGCGTCGGTGAGCGCCCACGCGCTGGGCCTATTTGACATCCAGACGCGCTACGCGCATCTGGACAACACCAGTTTTAGCCTGCACGGCGAGTACAAGCTGGACATCATCGAGGATGAGGCGAATTTACACGAGGACGGGGAGCCGATTCCCATCGAAATCACCCATGGTTACTCGCGTGACCACCGCCCGGACCTGAAGCAAGCGGTGATGAGCATGATTTGCGCCAACCAGTCCAGTTTGCCGACCTGGATGGAAGCCCTCAGCGGCAACACCGCCGACCCCCGCAGTTTCGGCGAGACATTAACCGCTTATCTGGCGCAGTTTGGGGAAGACGAGGCGACGCCGCTGCTGGTAGCTGACGCGGCACTGTACAACGAGGCGACACTGCGGATGATGCCCGAAGATGCGCGCTGGTTGAGTCGTGTACCCGCCACGCTGAAGGCGGTCAAGCACCTGTATGCAGAAATCAAAGCGGGTGATATGGGGGTGGCTGACGCCGATACGCGCTATGCTGAGATGGGCAGCTATTACGCGGGCGTCAAGCAGCGCTGGTTACTGATTTTGCACGAGCCGACCCGTCAGCGTCAGCATAACACGCTCAACCAGCGTATCGAAAAAGAGCGGCAGCGAGCGCAAACAGCGCTTCAGCGGCTGATGAACAAGGATTTTGGCTGTGAAGATGCGGTCCTGAAGGCAGTCGCTGCCCTCAAGAGCAAATGGCGCTATCACCATGTCAGCCTCACGATCCGTCCGGAAAAGCGCTATCACCAACCGGGTCGTCCCACCGAGGACACACCATTTGATACGGTTTGGTGCTTTGATGCCGACCTGGTACAAGATGCGGGTCGCATTGAGACCGAACGCGCCACTCACGGCAAGTATGTCATCGCCACCAATGATCTGGACGAAACCCGCTTGAGCACGAGGGAGATGTTGACCACCTACAAGTCCCAATCCACCAGTGTCGAACGGGGGTTTCGCTTCCTCAAAGACCCGCTGTTCTTCGCTGACAGCCTGTTTCTCAAGAAACCGTCGCGCATCATGGCGCTGCTGATGGTGATGGGGCTGAGCTTGCTGGTCTATGCGCTGACCGAGCGCCAGATTCGACAGCAACTCGCCGAACGGGGTGAAACGCTGCCCGACCAGACCGGCAAACCCACCCAGCGACCCACCGCTCGGCGTGTCTTCCAGATGATGGAGGGCGTCGATGTGCTCACCATTGAGCAGGGCGGCATTCAACAGCGTCTTATTCTCAATCTGACCGACCTGCGAAAACAGATCGTGAGGTTGTTTGGTCCACACGTTCAGAAACTCTACAATCTGCTCGAATGAACTGCGGAATGTGCGTTTTCCTATCGTATGAGCACGACCCCCGTTGCAGCACCCGCCCCCAACGTCCTGGAAAACCTGGATTGGGCGCTGCTGCTGGGCAAGCAGGGATCACTCAAGCACCTTGCAGACTACATCACACCCGTTGCCCACACGCTACCCTGGACAAATTTCTATGAGGAAACAGATCTTACCCGCCCGTTCCTGTCGCAGTTTGCTGTGACCGAAATCGCTGGACCGACCGGACCGATCGTGGCAGAAGATGTCATTATGGGGATTTTCCTGTTGGGACCGCACACGTTCTATCCGTTGCACAAGCACAAGGCGGACGAGGTGTACACGGTAATCGCCGGGCAAGTGCATTTTATGTTCGATGACCACCATGAGGTCACACGAGGACCGGGGGACAATCAGTATGTGCCATCAGGGGCGCTGCACGCGTTACAAACGGGCGACGAACCGTTCCTGGCACTCTACACATGGATTGGCGACGTGCGGGAACCGGTTTTCTTTGAGATAAACGGTGAACAGGTACGGATGCCGCTGCTGCCGCAGTACCGCTAGCCCTCATCGCACATACAGCACGGACGCTACCGCCTACCCTTCGAACGGCTCGAAGTGCATCGGGGTGGGGTCCGTGCTGCTGATAAAGTCGTCTCGTTGACGCACCGCGTCTAGCAGGTTTGCTGACACGCGCACGGTTTCCAGGTGCATGGTGTCTCGGATGTGAACGACGCGGGCGTTGGTGCGCTCAGCCGGGTTCTCGCGGTAAACGTGAGCAATCGCCGCTTCGACTGCTGCGGCAGGGGTGGCGTATACCAACGGCACATTGCCGCGCATCAGAAAACCGCTCGTAAACACATTTTTTGCCATCAGCGGGAAGTCGATTTTGTCCAGTAGTCGCTGCGTCGTGAAATCCGAAAGCCCTACGCCAAGCGCATTGCCGTGGGACGCTTCGGTTAAATCTAGCGTGACGATGGTCTGCACAGTCGGCGGGTCGGGTGATTCCGGCTCGCCTTCGATGCGCAGCCGCCCAATCACATTGGTGTCCATGCCCGTCCCGCTAATCTCCTTGCCAATGTAATCGACCACAAGCACATCAACCGAATCCACTGGCAGGCGCGGCATAAACGTGCGTGCCTGCTCCAGCAGCGCTTCTTCCCCGGTGATGAACGTCGCTGGGGGCAGCGCCTGTAACATCACCGGGCGGTGATAGCTGTCTTCTACTGTGGCAATGCCGCAGATGATGTTTAACTTGTTTAGTAGTACCCGTGTAACCTGTGGCAGGTCTTCGCGCAGCCCGCGCACGCCCCGGCGGTGAATGGTGCTAGCGCCATCCTCTTTGCCCAGCCCCAGCCCCAGCATTTTCACCAGTCCACTTTCTGTAGATGCCCGAAAGTCGGTATGAGGTTTCACGCGGTTCACGACGATGATGCCGTCGGCGTCGTAGGCGTAGCGCCCCACATGGGCAGACACACCCTTTGCCGTCTCGCCCACGCGAACGGTTTCCATCGTCGCACGCACGGGGCAGCCGCTTTTCGCCTCGCTGATGCCGAGGCTATCCAGCACTTCAAGCTGACCTGCTGGTGTTGCCCCACCGTGGCTGCCCATCGCCGGGACGATGAACGGCTCGCCGCCGCTCTCGCGGACAATTGCGACGAGTTCACGCGCGACAACATCAATGCTCGCCACGCCACGGCTGCCA
Source organism: uncultured Anaerolineaceae bacterium (assembly GCA_964451095.1). Classification (GTDB taxonomy): domain Bacteria; phylum Chloroflexota; class Anaerolineae; order Aggregatilineales; family Phototrophicaceae; genus DAOTTY01. The sequence goes on along the minus strand of CAYVGI010000140.1, from coordinate 9,761 downwards.
AAACCCAGCGCAATAGACTTACCGTGCACTTGCTCAGCCAGGTTCAGCCGCTCCCACTCCACACGCAGCACAACAGGGATGTCCACCGGGTCACCAGATGGCAGGCGGCGGCGCACCTCGCACATCATCGGTAATGTTGTCGTGATAGCGGGGGCAGTCATGAGGCAATCCCTTCTGTGCGTGCCTGTACCATCTGCACTGCCACGTCAATGGCAGCGATGAGGCTGTTTTCGCGGGCGAGGTTCTTGCCCACAATATCGAACGCGGTGCCGTGATCGACGGAAGTGCGGATGATGGGCAAGCCAATGCTCACGTTCACGCCCTCATCAAAGCCAAGCAGCTTCATGGGGATGTGCCCCTGGTCGTGATACATCGCAATGACCGTGTCAAACTGCCCGTTGGACGCCCGCCAGAACACGGTATCGGGGGGCCAGGGTCCTGTCGCGTCGATGCCCTCACGCTGCGCTGCCTCAATTGCCGGGGTGATCTCGTCAATTTCCTCCGTGCCAAACAGCCCGGACTCCCCCGCGTGCGGATTTAGCCCGGCGACGGCGATGCGCGGTTTTTTAATGCCCAGCATACGCGTGCCCGTGTTCGCCAGACGAATCACCTTGAGTACACGCTCCTGCTTGACGCGCTGCACCGCTTCCAGCAATGAAACGTGTGTGCTCACATGCAAAATGCGCAGCTTGCCGCCTGTCAGCATCATGGAAACGTCCGTGGCGTTGGTCAGGTCTGCGAGTAGTTCCGTGTGCCCAGCGTAGTGGTAGCCGCCCGCATTGATCGACTCTTTGTTGATGGGCGCGGTCACGATAGCGGCAATGTCTGCGCTCATGGCAAGTTTGGTTGCCCGCACGATGTACTCTGCTGAGGCACGCCCGGCAGTACCGCTTACCTCCCCACGCGTGAATGTGGTCGGGTCGGCGTTCTCTATGTGCAGTACGTCAACTGTGCCCGGTTCTCCCGCTGCGTCTGCTGGTGCGTTCACAGCACGCACGGTAACGCCAACATCGGGCAGTGTGTGCCGCACCATTTCCAGCACGCGCACATCGCCAATCACCATCGGGCGGCACGCATCATGAAATGGGTGACGCTGCGCGAGCGCCTTCAGGATAATCTCCGGTCCGATGCTAGCGGGGTCTCCTAGCGTAATACCGATAACGGGGCGTTGGCTCATGGTGATGTCCTTTGCATGGTCTGCGCATATTGTAGCAAAATGTCCAGGGCGTTTTCGTCGCCCTGTGCACCCGGCTTCGCCAGGAATGGTTTGCCTGCGTGGGCACCGTCACGTAGGACTGCCGCTGGTGTGCCGGGGAACAGTTCGATGGGCAGCACGTCCAGCAGGGTAGCGTCTAGCAGTTGCAGCAGCATCTGCGCTGTGGCACCGCCCGTGGCAATAAACCCACCGAACTGCGCCAGCATAGACTGGAATGCCGCACCTAGCTGTTGTTGCTGCTGTGCGGTGGGCGTGAACTCGCCTGTGAAGTGCACCAATGTGTGCTTGCCTGTTTTCGCTGCCATGTCCAGCCGGGTGAGGAATACCGTCCAGTCGTCATCACTGGGGTTAAATGTCACACACGCGCAGTCGCTGCGCTGCCCAAGCGACCGTGCCTGTGCTTGTGCCGTGCTGCTCAGTGAGCCAACGACAACCAGCACCGGGGCAACCCTGGGGGCAAGCACGCGGCAAATCGCATCGCCCAGCCCATACGTCCCGGCGAAGCAGCGTACCCCGGCGGCGTACGCCTGCTCTACCGCGTGGCGCAGGTCGTGAACCGTGGCAGCATCCGCCACATAATGACCGGGCGCGGTGTAATTCTGCGCGTCGGTGTGCAGGGGTACCGTCACAGTCACCCGCTCAGATTGTTCGCCTAGCACTGTCGGGATGTGCGCGGTCTTCACGCTGCTGGTAGGGTCGAGTTCTGCCACCTGCACGACGGGCACACCGTGGTTCAACTGGTGCCCGCCAATCGTCGTACGTCCCAGCCGGGGTGATGCCACCGCAATAAGGCAGCGCTCTTGGGCAGTTGCATCAAGTAGGGCGTCAATCTCCGCACCGATGTTGCCGCGCAGCAATGAGTCAATCTTCTTGACGAACACGTCCGGCGCTGCGCCACCCTCTAAAAGGGCACGCACACCGTCCTGCACTGCCGAGTGCGCGACCGATGGCGGCTGATAACGAGTGTCCGTGTTCACAATGAGCACATCAACGTCCGGTAAGACCACCGAACGCTGCGTGATGCGCGTCCGGTAGCCGTACTGTGCAAATTCCACGCCGATGTTGTGTGCGCCTGTCAGGTCATCGCTGAAGACAGCGCAGCGCATGGGTTTAGCCCTTCACACCGCCAACTGCCAGCCCATCCACCATAAAGCGCTGCAAGTAGATGTAGAAGATAATCACGGGCAGCGTGGTCAGCGTGGCGGATGCCATCAACTGCCCCCACAGGTACACATCACCCTGGATCATCTTGGAGATGGCAACGGGCAGCGTGGTCTGTGTTCGGTCTGTAATGAACACAAATGCGTACAGGTATTCGTTCCACGCGAGTGTGAACGCAAACATGCCCGCAGCGGCAAGCCCCGGCGCAATCAGCGGCAAAGACACCCGCCAGAACGCGCCCCAGCGGTTGCAGCCGTCAATGAGCGCTGCTTCGTCCAGTTCACGCGGGATGGTGTCGAAGAAGCCCATCAGCACCCACGTTGCAAACGGCACCGTAATCGTCGGGTACACGAGAATCAGCCCGAAGATGCTGTTCAGGATGCCCAACGTACGCAATAAGCTGTACATCGGAATGAACAAAATCACGGGTGGCACGAGGTAAGTCACCAGCACCAATATACCCAGCACGCCGCTGCCCCGGAACTTAAGCCGTGTGATGGCATACGCCCCGATAGATCCCACGGCAATCGCAAGGAAGCTGCTAGCGAACGATACGAGCGCACTGTTGAAAAACCACGTACCAAACGGCTGTTCTTCTAGCAGTTCGCGGTAGTTCTCAAAGTAGACTGGGTCTGGCACGAACGCATTGGCAACCGTGTCGCCCTCCTGAATGCGTGCCAGTGAGCGCATCTGGTCTTCTGTCTTCACGGAGGTAATCACCATCCACAGGAACGGGAAGAACGCGAACATAACCAGAATGGCAATCAGGAGGTAGTTCAGCGCTGTCCACACATGCTCTAGCCGTTGGGACGGGCGTTTGCTGTAGTCTTTTTGGCGTATAGCTGTCATGAGTCGCGGCTGCTCCGTAGGTAGCGGGTGAGCAAGAAGATAACCAGCAGCAGGAACGGCATAATATAGATGGAAACCGTCACCGCTTCGCCAAGCTGCTGTGCGTTAAAGGCAATGTCGTACGTCAGCGTACCGAAAATCTGGGTGGTGTTCGCCGGTCCGCCACGTGTGAGAATCCACACGATCAAGAACTCGTTAAACGTCCAGATGGTAGAGAGCAGCACGGTAATGAAGATCACCTTGCGGATGTACGGTATGGTGACGAACCACAAACGTTGAAACCCGTTCGCGCCGTCGATCATTGCTGCCTCGTGCAGGTCTTTGGGTACGGTTTTCATCGCTGCGAGGATGTTTACGCCAAAGAACGGGAAGCCGCGCCACACGTTCACCAGAATGATTGAGAACATGGCAAAGTCACGGTTGCCCAGCCAGTTAACGCCCCGCTCGGACAGTCCGTAGTATTTCGCCAGGAAGTTGAGCACACCCAGGTTAAAGTCGAACATCCACAGCCAGTTGAGCACGCTCACGATGGTCGGCGTCACCCAGGGTATGAGCAGGATGCCCGCAAGCAGGTTGCGCCCCTTGATGCGTGGGTTGTTCAGCAGCAGCGCCATGATGAGACCCACGACGAACTTAAAGAAGACTGCCACAAATGTAAAATAAAAACTGTTGTAAACCGTCTGGCGGAAGATGCGGCTTTCTGCCAGCTTAATGTAGTTGTCAAAGCCGATAAAGATCGACGGAGCACCCACGCGCGTTTGCGTGAAGCTGAGCGCAATGGCGTAGATGAACGGGTACACAATCAGCACGACCATCATAATGACAATGGGCGCCACGAAAAGCCACCCGGCGCGGTAGTCCGTACCGAGAATCTGCTGAATGCGATTTTTTTTAACTTCTGGTGCGGTGCTAACCGCCGCCTTGGGCATAGAAAGCGTGTTATCTGACATAGAATCGATGCTCTGAACTCACCTGCGGGTATGGGTGTGGGGGTGCACGGTGGCACCCCCGGTAATGTACGTCAAACAGGCGTGATTAGGAGCCTGCTTCCAGTTCTGCGCTCTCGACGATGCCCTGGAGTTCTTCTTGCAGCAATTCCAGGGATTCCTCTACGCTGAAGCCACCGATAACCGCGTTACCAGCAGCGTCTACCAACAGTTGGCGACCTTCCGCCTCAACTGCTGCCAGGGAGATGTCGCCAGGGAAGCCCAGCACCACACCGTCACGGATGGAGGTCAGGATCGCGTCAAAGTTCGGGTCTTGCTCCCAGTATTCGTTCTCGAAGCGTCCTTCGTAAACCGGACCTGCCTGACCAACAGACACTGCCAGGTACTCGTTAAACTGCTCCGGCTGCTCCAGGAAGCGAATCAGATCCTTTGCCAGTTCGACCTTCTCCGGGTCGCCGTTGTCGAACACACCCCAGGAGTACGGGATGGAGGTGGTCACGCGCCCAGCAGGACCTTCCGGCCACGGCAGTACAAGCGTGTTGTCCATCAGAACGGTACCGTCTTCGAGTGTGGTCTCGTTGGTGACCATCGCGTAGTACAGGCTGGCACCGTTGAACGTTACAGCGATGTTGCCTGCGAGGTAGTTTTCGTTGTTGGTGCTGTCACCCCAGGTCATGACGTCTGGCGGGGTAGCGCCCCAGTCGTTAATCATGGAAACCGCGTAGTTCATTGCCTCAACGTTTGCTTCGCTGGCTGCGGTCGGCTCACCCATCTCGTTGAACAGACCACCGCCGTAGCTCCACAGCAGGGAGTTCAGGAACTGCGTGCCGTCCTGGGAGCGGTTGAGCGTCTGCCCCAGCCCATAGACGTTCTCATCTGGGTTGTTGATGGCGATCACGAATGCTTCGAACTCTTCCCAGGTGGTCGGCGGCTCCAGCCCCGCTTCTTCCATGATGTCGCTGCGGATGAACATTGCAGAGGTCAGCGCGTAGCGCGGTACTGCGAAGTACGTACCATCAGCAGAAACGATGGGGTCTACGTTCTCGATGATCGCGCCGTTAACCTCAACTACATCGGCAACCACATCGCTCACATCCGTCAGTTGATTGCGGAAGCGCAGCGGGGCGGAGAAGTCGATCTCACCCACGTCTGGCAGCTCACCAGACTGAACCGCAGCAACGTACTTCGGACCACGGTCGTTGAACGTGGAAAAGTCGATGGATACCTCAACGTTGTTTTCCTCTGCCCATGCCAGTACCTGACCTTCGAGCACATCGTTAGCGTCGGTTACAAAGCTCTGGAACAGCCAAACATCCATCTGTACGGCGTCCTGGGCGGTTGCGGGCAGCACCATGCCCATAGCCAGGAGCATAATCGTCAGTGCGAGTAGCATTTTGCGCATGTTTTGGTCTCCTTTAAGGGGTTTTTTCTTGATAAGTCGTTCGGCGGAATACTTTGTGTAAATCAATTGTGCCAGTTCACCTTCTCCTTTGCTGCTGTGCATATGCTTTTGTATCGTTAAGCGCCTATCATCGGCGCACGGATACCATAGTGGGTTCACATGTTTGTATCTTGTTCATCGCGCGGCACACGCACCTGCTTACGCACGGGCGATTGGAACAAGCTCATATCAACTGCCGCGTGAATCTGGTTCATGTCCCCGCTTTGCAGCGCGGCGACGATTTGGCGGTGGTTGGTCAACGGGTCTTGGTGGTTGGCGGGGTCTGCAAAGGCAGTTCGCAGCGCCGGCTGGAACATCCGCTCAATTGTGCGCCCCACACGGATAATCAGCGGGTTATGGGTCGCGTCCAGGATGGCATAGTGAAACGCCAAATCCAGCGCAGCGTACTGCGCCGCGTCAACGGGCGTTTGCTCTGCAAAGCGCTCCATAGCAACCATCGCTTCTTCGATGGCAACCCAGTCTTCATCGGTGGCGTGCATCGCCGCCATCATGAAGTACCCAACTTCGGTAGACAACCGCAGTTCTACCAACTCTACCGAGAGGTTCGCGTCAATGAGCAGCGCGAACACCAGCGGGTTCAGCATGTGTGCAGAAACCTCGTTCGCCACGAAGGTGCCGACCCCGTGTTGTACTTCCACCACGCCGAGCGCTTGCAAAATTTTGGTCGCCTCGCGCACGGCATTGCGGCTAACGCCAAATGTGTCCGCTAGGTCTTTCTCCGAGGGGAGTTGCTGCCCTGGTTTTAGCCGTCCCTCGATGAGCGCGGTTGCAATGTTTTCGATCACCTGCTCAACGACGGTGGGTTGCGACTTAATGCTCTTGAAAATAGACGTCTGTGCGTTGCTCTCAAACATCGGACGTTTCCTATTCGCTGTCGCTCGTAACGTCGATGTTCGCAAGTTGCTCGAACACTTTGACAACCGCCGCGTCGTCGTAGCGCCCAAACCCCGCCGCCGATGCCATCAGGAACATCTGGTGTGCTGCTGCGGCAAGCGGTAATGGGAATGTATTTGACTTACCTGTTTCCAGCACAATGCCCAGGTCTTTCACGAAGATATCTACCGCGCTTTTGGGGGGCTGGTACCCACCGCTGAGCATGTGCGGCACGCGGTTCTCAAACATCCAGGATGTGCCCGCGCTCTTGGAAATCACCTCGAACAGCTTGGCGGAGTCCACGCCTGCCTTCACGCCCAGCGCAATCGCCTCCGCTGCGGCAGCGATGTGCACACCGCACAGCAACTGGTTGATGACCTTAACCGCGCTGCCCTGCCCGATGTCTTCACCCAGGTTGAACAGGTTCGCGCTCACTGCGTCGAACACGGGTGCCGCCTTGTCAAACGCTGCCTGCGGACCTGACGCCATCACGCTGAGTGTGCCGTCTGTGGCACGAACGACGCCACCACTGCACGGTGCGTCAATCATGAGCAGGTTGTGTTCTGCCAGCTTTTCCGCAAATTCACGCGCTTCTGCGGGCATAATTGTGCTACCGACGATAACCACAGCGCCAGCGGGCAGCACAGACGCCACCCCGCCATCGCCGAACAGCACGCTGCGTACCTGGGCGGCGTTCACAACCATCAGGTAGAGCACATCAGCGTTTTGGGCAGCTTCTTGGGCGTTTTGTACGGAGGTTCCGCCGCTAGCAGAGAAGCTTTCCAGCGCGGCGGGGTTGAGGTCGTAGCCTGTTGTGTCAATTCCGGCACTGACGAGCACTTTCGCCATTGCCAATCCCATCGCACCCAGACCGATAAATCCAACTTTTGGAGAGGTCATAAACAAACGCCTAAGTTGAGGTAAACGCTTTAGTTAAATAATACAGATACATCACTTTATTACTGTGTAGACCTTACCATAATTCGAGAGGTAGGACGACCTATCTCTCACACAATTTATCAAACATTCATGTCCGCCGACACAGGAAACTGCACCGGGCGCCCCGTCTGCTGGGAGCGGTAAATCGCCGTGAAGATCTCCACCGTTACACGCCCCGCCTCCCCCGTGGCTAGTGGCGGGCGGTCGTCCAAAATCGCACGCACAAAGTCCTCGTTTTGCAACCGAATGTAGTACACCGTCGGGTCTATCGTCTTGAAGTGCTCGCGGTCTTGTGCCTGCCACACCGTTAGCATGTCCTCCTCACCGGGCACCGTCCAGATGTCGTTCACTGCCGGGTCGTCTATCGTCGTCATGCCTGCAATAAACATCGCGCCGCCCTCCATCAAAGAGCCAACCGACGCGCCGTTTTCCCCGTGGATGTGCACTTTGGCGTGGATGCCGGGCTTCTGCGAGTTGCTGACGATGATGTTGCCCAGCCCGCCGTTCTTGAAGCGCACCACGGCAACGGCAGTGTCTTCCACCTCGATGTACGGGTGGTTCAAGTTGCCCCAATAGCCAAACAGCGACTCAATCGGACCCATCAGCCACTGGAAAATATCCAATTGGTGCGGCGCTTGATTCACCAGCACACCACCGCCCTCCATGTCCCAGGTGCCCCGCCACGGGTCAGCTTCGTAATATGCCTGGTCGCGCCAGCCGTACATAATGACGTTCCCCAGCACCGGACGCCCAATTTTGCCCGCGTCAATTGCCTGCCGAATACGCTGCACAGGTTCAAAAAAGCGGCGCTGGCTGACGACACCCAGCTTGACGTTATTTTTGTGCGCCGCAGCAATCATCGCGTCGCAGTCCGCCAGGCTAGATGCCAGCGGTTTTTCCACCAGCACATGCACCCCCAACTGTGCCGCCTGCACGGTGGGTTCCGCGTGGGCGGGGTGCGTTGTACACACGATGACTGCCTCTGTGCCCGTCTCCGCGACTAAGCGCGTCATGTCGTCGTATGCCGGGATGCTGTACTGCGCACCGAACGCCCGTGCCTTTTCGATATTGCGCCCAACAACACCAACTAACTCCGCGTCCGCCATCTGCTCCAGCGCCTGCGCGTGTAAGTGCGCCACTCTGCCATAACCGACAATGCTCACCCGTACCTGTGCCATGTTACGCGCCCTCCGGCGTGAGAATGACTTTGAGCAAGTCACCATTGTCGTTGTACAGCCGCTCGAACCAACGCGCCCCCTCACTGAGCGGCGCAATGTGTGAGATCAGTGGTTTCACATTGACCTGACCGCGCACCATCATGTCCAGGCAGGCGGGGTACTCTCCCTGCGAGGCACACGAGCCGTACAGCGTTAGTTCTCGCGTGACGACTGCCTGCATGGGCAGCTCCGCAGTGGGAGCAATGTTACCGATGAGCGTCACGCTGCCGCCCTTGCGCACACTGTTCACTGCTAGTTGTAGGGTGGGTGTAATGCCAACCACCTCAAACGAGGCGTCCGCGCCACGCCCATTTGTAGCGTCTTGCACCGCCGCCACCACGTCCACCGCATCGGATTGCAACGTTATGTCCGCGCCAAGCTGCTCTGCCAGTGCCAACCGCGACGGACTCAAATCCACCGCAATGATCTTGCCGCAGCCAGCAGCACGCAGCACCTGAATCACCAACAGACCGATCATGCCCGCGCCGACAACAACAGCGGTGTCATTGAGCGAGAGCGGTGTGCGCTCTACGGCGTGCACGGCAATGGATACGGGTTCTACGAATGCTGCTTCCTCAAATGGCAGGTCATCTGGCAGGCGATACAGAATGTGCTGCGGCACAACGACGTAATCGGCAAAGGCACCGTGCTGGCGATACACGCCCGTGGAAACCCCCAGCACACGGCGGTTATCACACAGGTTGATCTTTCCACGGCGGCAGAAGTGGCACACCCCACAGGACACCGTGGAGTCGAACGTCACGCGGTCGCCGGGTTGCCAGCCGCTCACCGACTCACCCATCGCCTCAATCACGCCAGCAGACTCGTGTCCCATCACCAGCGGCGGGATGCGCCGCCCGCTGCTGCCGTCCATGCCGTGGATGTCGCTGCCGCAGATGCCCGTTGCACGCACACGGACGAGTACATCATGGGGACCCGGTTCCGGGCACGGGAACTCTCGATAGGCGAACTGGTTATACGCTTCCAGCACAAGCGCGTTCATTGTGATCATTGGTGACACTCACTTTTCCAAGAAGGTTATTTTGTACGCCGATGATAAATCAGGGTGGGGGTTTTCACCAAGCGGGGAGGGGGTT
>CAYVGI010000139.1:0-13081 GCA_964451095.1 uncultured Anaerolineaceae bacterium | reverse complement strand
GCAACGAAGTCCCCTCTTTGCTTGCTTAGAGGGGGTTTAGGGGGGAGGTCAAACGCCAAAACATCCACTAACTCATGATTTTCGCTTAGCTTGGTGCATATGGGCACGCCATGCCCCTACCCTCGCCGCTTTGTGCCTGTAGGGCAGTGTCCACGCGCCGTGCTTTAAAAACGCGGTCACCACCCCACCCCAACGCGCCGTTGCGCGTTAAAATGGATTCCCTACGTCATGATGCGGTTGCGTTATACCTCCGCGTTCCTCACCACACGCGGCGAGGGCAGCGGGATAATAAAATCGCCCTGGAAACCCTTTGCCTTCAGCTTCGGCATAATCTCCTCTGCAATGTGCCAGCTTAGCATCATTGCGTAGTCGGGCTGGTGCTCGAACAACACCGCCTCGCTAATGCATGGGATCAGCGTGCCGGGCATGTACTTGTCCGTCTTGTAGCTGCCCGGAACCTCCAGCACATAATCGAGGATGTCCGCGTCCAGCCCCACGTAGTTAATCAGGGTGCTGGCACGGGACGGTGCGCCAATGCCGTGGATGCGCCCGCCGTCACGCTTGATGTCCGCCAGCAGCTTGTACAAATCCAGCTTGGACTGCACCACGCGCTTTTTAAAGTCCTCAAGCTGTTCTTCGAAGGTTTCCGCGTTCTCTTCCTTTAATATCTGCGCCACGCTGTCCTGTATCGTGTACTGTCCCGGACGCGCCGCGTATACCCGGATGCTGCCGCCATGGGTGGGGATCTTCTTGACGTGGAAGATTTCTAGCCCGTGCTTGTTCAGCAGGTATTGCAGGCTGTGCACGGAGTAATAGCGCAGGTGCTCGTGGTAGATGGTGTCGTACTGCACGGTTTCTAGCAGGCTCATCAGGTAGTGAGACTCGCTGATGAACACACCATCGTCCTGCAACATCATCATAATCCCCGCCACGATGTCGTCCACATGCTCGATGTGCGCAAACACGTTCGCCGCCGTGATGATCTTCGCCTTGCCGTACTCTCTCACCACATCGGCGGCGGTGTCCGTCCCCATAAACCGCTGCACACTGCGAACACCGCGCTCGTTGGCAAGCTGCGCCATGTCGGTCGGCTCAATGCCCAGTACCTGGTGCTTTTCATTGAAGTTGCTCAGCAGCGTGCCGTCGTTGCTGCCAATATCAATGACCAGGTCGTCCGCGCTCAGGTCGATTAGCCCGCTTGCCTCCTGATACAGCTCGGCAAAGTTGTCCCGCAGGATTTTGGTTGTCCCACTGGTGTAGGGGTAGTCCGGTGCGAACAGGATGTTCTTGTCCACAATCAGACCAAGCTGCACAAGGTAGCTGTCCGGGCAGTAGAGCAGTTCAGCAGGGTAGGCAGGTTGCTCCGCTGGGCGCTGCCCCATAGGGCGCATCTGGTTCACAGGTGGCAAAAAGCCCATGAACATAATCGACTTCAGGTTTGCAGAGCCGGAAATCTGGCAGCGATCTACTACCACGCTGGAACCGGTGCCAGCGGCGAGTTTCATGTCAGTCATCAGGGGAACCTTTCCGAGGGTTAAGTGAACGTAAAAACGCGCCTGATTGTAGCAGCGAACGCTACTTTTCCAACTGAGGAAACCCGGTCGCTATCGCCTGGCAGGCGCGTGCAGCATAACGTGGATCGTGATAATGTATACTTGTGGTTTGTTGGCAGTTTATACCGAGTCGCAGAGGGGCACTTCCATGAGTGACATGATCAAAATTCTTTCCATCGATGGCGGCGGCATCCGTGGGCTAATCCCGGCGCTCATCCTCGCGCACATTGAGCAGGAAGTGGGGCAACCCATTTGCGATATATTCGACCTCATCGCGGGTACTTCAACAGGCGGTATTATCGCGCTGGCACTGGTTAAGCCGGGGGATGCCAGCACCGACACCAAGCTGGCAGACGAGCGCGGTGCCCCACAAGATGCGGTAAACATCTACAGCAATCAGGGCGCACAAATCTTCCACGGTGCCCGCATGGGAGACACCCTGCGCACAATACGGGCGCTGTTCTACGACTCCAAGTACTCCGAGCAACCCATCGAGCGGGCGCTGCACGACTACTTTGGCGACCTGCGGATGCGCCAGGCACTCACGCCCGTCATTATTCCCACCTACGATATTCAGAACCGCACGCCGCGTTTCTTCAAAAGCCACAAGTGCGAGGATATGAACGTCCCCATGTGGCACGTCGCTCGCGCGACCTCCGCCGCCCCCACATTCTTCGACAGCTTCAACTTCGATCCCGGCAGAATCACGCCAATAGACACGCAGGAGATCAGCGCGGCAGTGGAAGAATATGAACGCGAAAATCCGCTGGAAATGCTGCGTCGTCGCTTCCGCCGGGACTGCGCGGAGGACGAAATGCTGCCCAAGCGCCCCGGCACGCTCGTGGATGGCGGGGTGATTGCCAACAACCCGGCAATGTGCGCCTATGCGGAGATGATGAAGTACGGCGCAGACTACACGGGGGATAAGGACGCCCGCAGCAGACCAATGCTTATGGTGTCCATCGGTACGGGCAATGTGGGGCGGTCGTATCACTACGAGGAGGTGAAGAACTGGGGGCAGGCGCACTGGGCGAAAAACCTATTGGCAGACATGTTCACCAACGGGGCAGTCGCCACAGTGGACTACCAACTGCGCGAGATTTTCAAATCGCGGGAAAACAACGGGTCTGCCTACATCCGGCTAGAGCCATACCTGGGCTTTATGCAAACAGGAATGGACGACACCTCCGAGGAAAACCTGAACGTGCTTCGTGACTCGGCAAACCGGGTTATTTACGGGTTAGACCACGACAGCACACAGCATGTTCTCGACGAAATGAGTACACAATTGCGTGCCGATGGCAAAGGCAAGCGAGAAATCGACGAGGCAGTTGATTATCTACAGCAACTCATTGATGACACCAGCACACGCACCCAGGAGCTTATCAAGTTGTTGAAGGGGGAGCTTGTTGTTTCCACTCCGGAGGAAGCAAAAGGCGGCTATGTCGTCTCCGAACAGGCACCCGCAGACGGGTAGACGAGAAACTAGCCCATATAAGACGCTGTCACCGCTGCCCAACTTGCCTTAAAGTATGATAGGATTTTGTCAATAACAGAAGAAAGCATAAGGGTCGCTAACCTTCATGCTACTCAATTTAACGTAACGCTACTACAATGAGTAGTGCACTCATATAAATACGGGAGTCAATCCGTCAGGAGCACCCAATGCGGAACAACTTTCACAGCGTAATTCCCCGAAACCGAATTACCTTTGTGCTGTTTGCAGTCGTTTTGTTGTTAATGACGGGTTGCAACGCCCGGCAAGACCAACCCGTGGTCATGCCTACCGTGGCGAGCATCCCGGCAGAGGCAGAAGCGGTAGCACAAGCAGCAGACGAGCAAGCAAGCGAGAGCGCCGCACAGGTTGGCGTACCGGATGCAGACGACGAGATTGCAGTGGCGGACGCGAACCCCAGTACAGACCCCGACCGCGCCGCACAAACCGCCGCCCTGACGGATAACACCACCCGCACCGAGGCAAGCACCACCGCTCAGCAGACGACAAGCACACCTATCGACACAGACCCGCAGCAGCTTGATGTGCAGGATGTGCCAGTAAACGCGGCTGTGCCGGCGGCAGAGGAAGCTGTACCGGATACCCTGGTGCTGCGCTTCGATGAGCAGACGACGCCAGCAGAACGCGAGGCATACATTGAGTCTGTTGGCGGTACCGTTACAGACACCATCGACGCGCTAGACACAGTGGTAATCGAGATTAGTGGGGAAGACAAAGCGCAGGTCGAGGCAGACCAGGAAAGCGGCGACGCACCCCTGCAAGCCGCAGAGCCAGATTACTTAGTGCGTGCACAGGCGGAAATCAACCCGCAAGACCCCTACTACATTAACCAGTGGAACTTGCCCGCTGTGGGCATGAGCTGGCGCTGGGCAGAGATGCCCGCCGACGCCCCCACTATCGTCGTTGCCGTCATTGACAGCGGCGTGTGTGCAAACCACCCGGATATGATTGATCGCGTCATGGCGGGCTATGACTATGTCGAAGACGACAGCGATCCGCAGGATGAGAACGGGCACGGCTGCGGTATGGCGGGTATCATCGCGGCGAACATCAACGACATTGGTGTTACCGGGCTGGCACCCCATGCGCAGATTATGCCCATGCGCGTGCTGAACGCGAACAACATCGGCACCTACTCCGACGTTGCAGCGGCGATGGTTGACGCAACCGACAACGGCGCACACATCATCAACCTGTCGCTCGCAGGCACCACGCCCTCCTCTATTATGGAAGACGCGGTTGATTATGCCGTTTCCAGGGGAGTAACGGTTGTTGCTGCTGCTGGCAATGCCGGGCAGGAGACGAGCTACTATCCTGCCGCCTATACCGGCGTGATTTCGGTCGGCTCGCTCAGCCAGAACTTGACCGTGAGCAGCTTTAGCAACTTCGGCGAGACAATCGACCAATACGCACCGGGCGGAGATATCTTCACTGTGTACCGGGGCGATAACTACGCCCGCTTTAACGGCACCAGCCCGGCAGCAGCACACATCGCCGCGCTAGAGGCGATTGCGCTCGTCACCGACCATCCGCTGGACTATTCCACCCAAACGCAGGTTGTTGCCCACCCGGATGATCCCGAGGTAACGGGGCAAAACTTTAGCGGCGATATTGACGGCATTGACGACCGCCTCACCCGTGCAGACACCTCCGTGATGCCGTACGGCGGTATCGCACAAATCCTGATCGAAGGCTCCGAGCCGTGCACGGGTATCATGATCACGCCGACGCACGTTATTACGTTGGCGGAGTGCGTTACAGACAATACTGGTGCGCAGATTATTTCCTCAGCACCATCGGTTAAGGTGGTACCGGGACGCAGCGGCACTACGGAGCCATTCGGTAAGTTTTTCATAGACCAGACCCCAACCGAGGTTCGCGTTGCCCCCGGCTGGGCAGGGAACCCCGTTTCTACGAACGCTGCTAACAACTACGCCGTGCTCACGTTGCAGTCACCCGTGCCCAGCAGCATTTCATCGCCTGTTCGCCTCATTGCGGAGAGCGACGCGAACCTGTTCAACAACCTGAGTTACATCCTCTCCGGCTACCCGAACTCAGGTCTGTGTAAGGTGCCCACATCGCCACAGTGTGGTTCCATCCAAAATGAGGACAGCGGCACGCTGTACAACCCGGCGAGCCTGCAATCTACTGCGGAACTGCGCTACCAGCTAGACGCCGAAGATAGAGGGCAGCGTGGTTCCCCGCTGGTGCGTACCAACGGCGCAAACTACGATGTCGTGGGGCTGCACATTGGCTTTGGCGGCACAGTCGGCGTAGACCCGTACAACTTCGGTGTGCGCTTCACGGATACTATCATCACCCAGATTCAAACGACGTGGGGCATTCCCATCAACGGTACGGCAGGCACCCCCCGCGTTGAGTTCGTGGAAGATGGGCAGAACGGTACCCTGACCTCAATCATCCAGAATGCGACCGGACCGACCACCATTATCCTGGCGGAAAACGGCACCTACGAGTTCGTGAGCGCCTTCACAGGTATCAATGTACTGCCAGACATTCAGCAGAGCATTCATATTGTAGGGCGTAGCTCTGTCATCCGGGAGGACTCCACCTCGGCGCGTGCACTCACGACCGTCACCGGAGGCGGTTCGCTCACACTCAGCGACAATTTGACTATCGAAGGCTTCTCCAACAGTGCCAGCGGCACCATCTTCGTGCAGGGTACCGGTACGCTCAACACCATTGATACTGTCTTCCAGGACAACACGACCAACCGTGGTGGCGCGATTTTCCTGAGCGTTGCCTCAAATGCCATCATCGAGAACACGCGCTTCACGAACAACATCGCCACCCTCAGCGGCGGTGCCATCGTCAATGAGGGAACCCTGCAAATTCTCGGTGACGATGAATTTGACGTGGCAACAAACTCGGCGACATTTGGCAATAACCTCGTCTCAGGTACTAGTGGTACGCCCGGGCGCGGCGGTGCCATCGCCAATACAGGTACCCTGACGGTGAGCGGCGTCATGTTTGCAGAAAACGCCGCAGGTAGCTCCGCCGGGGCGGGTAATGGTGGCGCGATTTCTAACTCAGGCGCGGGCACGCTCTCTGTTACGAGTAACACAGGCTTCCGGGACAATACCGCCTCTCAAAGCGGTGGCGCGGTGGAGCAAGTCTCTAGTGGCACCGCAACGTTTGTGGGCACGCTCTTCGAGGGTAACGAAGCCGGTCCGCGTAGCACGAGCGATGTAACCGACGCAGGCAGCGGCGCTGTGCTCTTTGCAGAAGGTCCGGGTCCGACGACGATGACGGACATTGAGGCAGAGCAGAACATCTCCTATCGCCGCACGGCGGACATCGCGCAGAACGAGAGTTTTATCGGTGGTACGTTCGAAATTAACGCTGACTTCACGCTGAACAGCAGCGACCCCGGCTCCGTCCAGAACGTCATCCAAAACAACAGCATTCTGTTTGACGAAGACCTGGACAACGACAAAACCGACGCTGACGTGGTAAGCCGTGGTGCTGCGTTCTACGTGCGGGGTGGTACTGTTACCATCCAAGATGCGTGCATCAACACCAATCGCTCTGCTGCGTTCCAGGGTATCTTCGCAGACGGCGGAACCGTAACCGCAACGGGACTGTGGTGGGGTGCCCCTGACGGTCCTGGCGGCGACCAAGGTGGTTCTGGCGATGGGGTGAGCGCCTCAGTCAACGTGAGCGGTCCACTCAATGAGCTTCCGCTAGAGCAGTGTGCGAACTCCACGCTGCCGCCCACCAACGACGACTTCTCCAACGCCTTCGTGCTCAACCTGCTGGAAGACACCCAGGCGTTTAATAACCAGAATGCAAACCTGGGCAACTTTGAAATCGTAGAAGGCGTGGACGTTAAGAAAGACGACCCCGTCGCAAGCTGCGGTATCACGAATAAGTCCATCTGGTACACGTACACACCGCTCAAGAACTACAACATCACGGTCAACGTTGCGCCTTACGCTGTGGAAAGCGCCGTTCCGATTGTGTCCGTGTGGACGGGTGACCGCGATGCACTCAGCGAAGCAGCATGTGATGTTGGCGATGTGGACGGCGAGACCATTGCCCCCGCATCCGTCCAGGACTTGGCACTAACCGCTGGTACGACCTATTACTTCATGGTCGGTAGTACGGGTGCCAACGGTGGTGAGAGCAGCATCGCGCTCGACCCAGAGCAGGTGCAACTGTTCAACCCCGTTAACAACTCCACTCTGCAAAGCCGCCAGCCAGACATCACATGGTCAACGGTCGGTTATGCTGACCGTTACGTGCTGGACATCGCCAACCAGGACAACGACTTTGTCATCCAGCAGGAAGTGCTCGCGGAAGACTGTAGCGGGTCGGTGTGTGTCATCCAGCCGGAGGTGCGCCTGCCAGATGACACCTACACATGGTCGGTCACTGCTGTGGATGACATTGTGTTCCAGGGCGGTGCCAACCCCACGGGTGAGCAGCAGAGCACCACACGCACCTTCAGCGTGAACAGTACCGAGGCGCTTAACCTCATCTCCAACGGCGACTTCCGCAACGGCACCGATGGGTTCACCTTCCTGCCGGGGCTAACGTTTAACGTCGGTGAAGATGAAGTGCTACAAGCAACTCGCAACGACTTCGCCGTGGAGACGGGCTTTTACGCCAACACAGCAGAGGGTCTTGGGCAGGGTGAAAGGGTCGAGTTCTCAATCCAACTGGGCAATACCAGCCCCGCACCCAAGAACGTCACCATCCGCCTGGAAAACGAAAACGACCTGGGCAATGGTGCGTTGGTATGTAAGTTCCTCGTCGCAGAATTCACCGACCTGCAAACCTACACCCTGCAAGGGGAAATCCCGGCGAACTGGGACCCGGCACGCGCAACGGTGCTGGTAGAGGACTTTGGCGAGAGCACGCTGCTGGTCGATAACCTCTTGCTCAACCGCATCGTGTCGGAGAATCTCGTGCCCTGCGCAGACCCCGGACTGCCGCAGAACAAGCAACTGCTGCTCAACCGGGACTTCAGCCAGGAAACCGCGTTATTCAACAGCGTGAACGTCACGACCAGCGTGACGGATGGCGTGTTAAACATCAACCGGACTGACTTCAACGCGGGCGTCGGCTTTATCTCCCAGGACATTAACGCAGGCGTGCCTGCCGGCGCGATCTTCGACGTTTCCCTGGCGATCACCAACGCGCATCCGCAGCCCCGCAACTTCGCGCTTCGCATCTGGAACAGTAACGGCGCAACAGGCGACGACATCGTGTGCTTCTTCACGGTGCAGGGCAACAGCCTGCCACAAATCTACACGATGAGCGGCATCACTGGCGCGGCACCGTGGGCGTCTGCCCGTTTTGAACTGTATACCGAGGACTACGCCCAACCGAGCTTGTTGGTTGATGACCTGAATGTACAGTACCGCCCCACGTTGCCCGTCACCAGCACCAACTGCGGGCAGCCCTACCCGGTCAACGCGAACCTGCTCGTTAATGGCGACTTCGCCGGGGACACCCAAAACTACAGCTTCTTCAGCGCTGTGCCGGATGCCATCACGGGGACTGTCACCGGTGGTGTGCTCACTGTAGACCGTAACGACGCCACACAGGGCTTTGCGGGCATCTCGAACATCATGCGCTTTGGTGCTGGTGCGGGCGCACCGTTCGAAGTGAAAGTTGACCTGGGTAACACGGCTAACAGTCAGAAGTTCGGGCGGCTGCGCCTTGCAGACTTCTTCAACCCGGCGAACGAGATCTTCTGTGACTTCGACCTGCCACCCAACGCACAGCTCCAAACATTCACCATGCGTGGTACAACACAGGCGGACTGGGGGCTGCTAGAAGCGCAGATCTTCCTGGGTGGTGGTGTGGAAACCGGACTGCTGGTAGACGACTTGGAAGTGCGCTTCGACCCCACGCTGAACCCCATCGGCACCGAGTGCTCCGTTGACTACGTCATCAACGGTAACCTCGATGACGGGCTGGACGACTCCTACATCTTCTTTGGTGATGTCACCCGCTCGTTGAGCGATGGTGTGCTGCAACTACGCCGCCCGCTGCCCGGTGCCCAGTTCTCCGGTCTGGTTAAGCAAACCCAGGGCGTTATCTTCGCAGGCAACAAGCTGGAACTGTTCCTGCAAATTGGCAACAGCAGCAACCGCCCCAAGAACGTGTTCCTGCGCCTGGAAAATGCGGACAACATCAACGAACGCTTCGACTGTCCGCTCACCATCCCAGCGGAAACGAGCTTGCGCAACTACACCATACGCGGGCAAATTCCATCCAACTGGACAAACCCGAACATCGTGGTGCTGCTGGAGGACTACGATGAACCGGACTTGCTGATTGACAACATCAGCTTGCGCCGCATTCCAGATGCCGCCGATGTGTCGATCACCTGTGGCACGCCGGAGATCATCCCATCTAACAAGAACCTGGTGGTGAACAGCAACTTCGCCGCCGGGGAAAATGCCTGGTTCTTCCTGAACCTGACGAGCGACCAGGCGGAAATCACCAACAACCAGCGCCTGGGGCTTACCCGCACCATCGCGCCAGACCTCGCACTGATGGCGCAGCGTACACGCTTCGCAGTGCCCGTTGGTATCCCGCTAGAAGCGTCAATCGAACTGGGTAACACCGCCAACACACCCAAGGAAGTCATCGTCCGCATTGCCGATCCGTTCGTCATCCAGAACGAACTTGTGTGTGTGTTCAACGTTCCTGCGAACACCGCCTCCACGACCTACATCGTGCGTGGCATCACCCAGGCGAACTGGTCGGTCATCGAGGCGCAGTTATTCCTCAACGATGCCAACGAACCGAACCTGCTGGTGGATAACTTCGATGTTCGCTTCGAGCCGGGCATCGCGCCAGTAGGCACAGAATGTCTGGTTAACCTGATCTCCAACGGTAACTTCAACGATGGTGACATCGGCTTTAACTTCGTCGGTGCGATTGAACGCACCGTTAGCAACGGCGTGCTACAGTTCCGCCGTACGGAAAACAACACGTTCTCCTTCATCGAGAAGGTGAGCAACGGCACGCTGGCGGCAGGTGAGAAGTTTGAACTGAGTGTGCAGCTTGGCAACAGCAGCAGCAAACCCAAGAACATCACGCTGCGCTTCCAAAACATCAACAACCTGAACGAACTCTTTGATTGTCCGCTCACCATCCCGGCAGATACGCCGCTGCGCACCTACCGCATTCGCGGGCAGGTGCCGTCAGAGTGGGTGAATCCGTTTACCTTCCTCATTTTGGAAGATTACAACGAGCAGAGCTTCCTGGCAGATAACCTGTTCCTGGGTAGGCTGCCTGCAGAAGCGGACGTGACATTCACCTGCATCCAGCCGGAAATTATCCCGGTAGACAAGACGCTGGTCGTCAACGGCGACTTTGCCGCTAGCGACAACGCCTGGCTGTTCATCGGTGACCTGCAAGACCGCATCGTCACGAACGAAGAACTGAACATCACGCGCAGCTTCCCGTTCGAGTTCTTCAGCATCATCGCGCAGGATGCTCGCTTCGGTGCCCTGGCTGGCAGCCCAATAGAAACGACAGTCCGAGTGGGCAACACCAGTAACCAGACGAAGAACTTCATCGTGCGCATTGCAGACCCACTTGTGCCGCAAAATGAGTTCGTGTGCTTCTTCACGGCGCCTGCGAACACGCCGCTGCAAACTTACACCGTCCAGGGCATCACCGGGGCGAACTGGACTGCCGTTTCTGCCCAGATTTGGCTGGAGGACTTCGGCGCACAGTATCTGGTCATCGACGACATCGACATGCGGTACCAGCCTGACCTGACCGTAACAGGTGTGAACTGCGAAACACCGCTCACGCCAGACCGAAACTTCATCGTCAACGGCGGCTTTGACTTCAGCACTGCGTTCTACTTTGTGGGCTTCCTGGGCAACGGCACGCTAGATAACTTCATAGACGGCTTCGGCGTGCTCAACGCCCGCCGCACCAGCCTGGACGGTGTTGGTCTGGTCGGGCAGTTCAGCCGCTTCCCGGTCATCGGCGGCACACCACTGGAGCTTACCATTGACCTGGGTAACACCAGCAACGCACCTAAGAGCGTCGCGCTGCGCATCTGGGAGTTCCCCAACGCGCAAAACGAGATCGTGTGCTTCCTGACGGTGCCCGCCAACACATCGCTGCAAACGTACACCATGCGTGGGCGTTCCAACGCAGATTGGTCGAACATCGACGTGCAGGTCTACATTGAAGACTTTAACGAACCCTACCTGCAAATCGACAATATCAACCTGCAATACAAGCCCACGCTGAACCCCGTCGGCACAGAGTGCATTAGCCCGCCGATTGCAGACCGCAATCTGGTGCTCAACGGCGGCTTCGATGTTGATCGCTTCTTCTTCTTTGTCGGGGCAATCAACGGCACCACCGCGTTTGAGAACTTTGTAGACGTTAACGGTGTGCTGAATGCCCGCCGCGCCAACGCCGACGGTGTGGGGCTGGTGGCACAGCAGTTGCGGCTTGCCCCGCTGGAAGGTGCCCCGTTGGAACTGACGGTTTCGCTGGGCAATACCAGCACAGCACCCAAGAGCGTCGCTGTCCGCATGGCGGACATCCTCAACGGGCAAAACGAACACATTTGTTTCTTCACGGTGCCTGCAAACACACCGCTGCAAACCTACACGGTACGCGGGCGGGCGTTCGGCTGGCAGTCGCTAGAGCCGCAGGTGTTCGTGGAAGACTTCAACGAGCCGTTCTTGCAAATCGACAACATCAACCTGCAATATCGCCCAGCGCTAGACCCGCAGGGCACGGAATGTACCGCGCCGCTCTCCCCGAACACGAACCTGATCTTGAACCCTGGGTTCGACTTCGGCACGCTGTTCTACGGCACCTTCGGGGACATTACAGCAAGTGTCGTGGGTGGGGTGCTCAATGCAACACGAACCAACCCCAACGGCTTCGCTATCGTCTCGCAGATCCCACGCTACAACACTATCCCGCAGGGGTCACCGTTTGAGGTGACATTGCAGATGGGCAACACCACACCGTTCCCCAAGACCATCGGCTTCCGCCTGTGGGACGGTATCACCCAGACCAACGAAATCCCGTGTGTGGTCACGGTTCCTGCGAATACGCCGCTGTCTACATACACACTGCGTGGGCAAACGGCAGCGCCGTGGCCCTTCATTGAGCTACAAGTCTTTGTGGATGGTGATGCCACACAAACGCTGCTGCTCGACAACATCAGCGTGCAGTACCAGCCAGGGCAGGACTACAGCGTGATCAGTTGTCTCTCGCCGTTTGTGGGCGCGGGTGACGCGGAAGTGCTCGCTGCAACCGTATCGCTGCCAACACCACTGCCACTCATCGCTACCATGGACGACGGTGCAACGGACTGGCTTGCCGACGGCGCATGGGAACTAACCGAAGCTGCTGCCTACGGCGAAACGGGCATGGGCTGGCAAATTGCCCTCACGGGTGATGGTGGCACACTCACCTGGGAACGCGACATCAACCTGACGGGCGCAACTGCACCAGAACTCACATTCCAGTCGCAGCAGCTCAGCGGTGGCGATGTCGCAGAGGTACAGGTTGCCATCGTGCCGAATGCACCGGAAGCAGCAGCAGTCGCTACAGAAGAAGTTGCGGTCACAGTCACAGAAGAGGCGGTCGTCTCTGTGACAGAAGAGGCGGCAACACCCGAACCCGCGCTTGAGTGGGTGACGGTAGGCAGCGTTGCCCCCGCTGGCGAATGGGAAACCGTCACGGTAGACCTGAGTGCCTACGTAGACGAGACCATCAACATGCGCTTTGTGTGGGCAGGCACAGACGCGGACATCTGGCAGGTGGATGCGGTACAAATTGCTGAGCCGACTGTCGAACTGGCATTGACGGAGGAGGTCACCGTGACCGAAGAAGTCGTGCTGACCGAGGAGGCGCTGGCAACCGAGGAAATCTTGTTGACGGAAGAGGCTGCTATCACGGAGGAGGCACCTGCTGTAACCGAGGAAGTGGTCACTACCGAGGAAGCGCTAGCAACCGAGGAAATCCTGCTGACCGAGGAAGCAAC
>CAYVGI010000138.1:0-13463 GCA_964451095.1 uncultured Anaerolineaceae bacterium | reverse complement strand
TTTCTTCGCCCCATTTGCTCTATCCTAAACACCTTCTAACCAGACCACTTTGGTGTTGTGCGCATTTAAATGTACAATGCGTTCCATGAACAGCAACCTACCTCACTCTCAAAACAGTACAGATTGGATCGTGGTTTACATCACTCACGATGTACGCGACGCACACATCATTGCAGGTCACCTAAAACACGAAAACATACCGCACCTTGTACATACACAACCCGGCGCAAGTGCAATCGGCATCACACTGGGGCGCATGGGCGAGATCAAGGTGCTCGTAAGACCCGAAGACTACGACGAAGCTGTTGCGCTCCTGTTCCCGGATGATGACGAGGATCCCCTCCCCGAACTAGAGGAAGACACGGATTATATCCAGGGGCTAGACGCGGATGACGAACAATAGCCTCACCGCAGTACCGGGCATCTCGGTTGGGCACCATACACATACCGACTGGATGACTGGGTGCACGGTTATCCTGTGCCCAGCAGGGACGGTGGGCGGTGTAGACCAACGCGGCGGCGCACCCGGCACACGTGAAACCGACCTGCTGCGACCAATGCATCTCGTTGAGCACGTTGACGCGATTGTGCTCTCCGGCGGGAGTGCATTTGGGCTGCGTACAGCGGATGGCGTGATGCAGTACTTGCGCGAACAGGGGCGCGGTTATGCCACTGGCAGCGGTGAGGCAGTGCCCATAGTTCCAGCAGCGATCCTCTACGATTTGGAAATAGGCGAACCCAAAGCCCCTAGCGCCGACGACGGCTACACAGCAGCGGCATCAGCAACCGAGAACCCGGTGCAGCAGGGCGGCGTAGGCGCAGGCACAGGCTGCCGGATTGGTACGCTGGGAGGCAATGCGCGGGCAACCAAAGGCGGATTGGGCACTTCAAGTATCACTTTGCCCAGTGGCGTGATCGTCGCAGCACTGTTCGCGGTAAACTGCGTAGGGGATGTAGTGGCAGACGACGGAACCATCATAGGTGGGCTGCGTCGTGAAGATGGTGGGTATGTGGGCACCCTAAACGCGATGCGGGCAATGGCAAACCCACCCGCGCAAACGGGCAACACGGTTATCGGCGTGGTTGCAACCAACGCCAGCCTGACCAAAGAACAGGTAAACAAAGTTGCGCAGATGGCACATGACGGCTTAGCGCGGGCGGTGCGTCCTGCACACACCATGTACGACGGCGACACCATTTTCGCTCTCGCAACTGGGCAATTGCAGGCAGATGTAAATGTTGTCGGTGCGTTTGCGGCAGAAGTAACCGCTACGGCAATCCGTAGTGGGATACAAAACGCGGAAAGCGCTGGCGGCGTTCGAGCTGCATCTCGATAACATTTAACCGACGTTAAATGGATTCATCACAGCTTTTAACCTATACTTAGCGTGCGTCAGCAATTCTTTAATAGGAGAACAGGCACCATGACCCGACCAAATGCAAGCCAGGTAGCATCCGACGTGAAACGTGTAGTGATCGTAGAAGACGAAAAGACCCAGGCAATGAAGCTCTCAGAAAAGCTGCAAAGCGAGAGTTTTTCCGTGCGGACAGTGGACAATGGCGAAGATGGGCTGGAGCTAATTCGTGGCGACAAGCCAGACCTGGTTGTGCTGGACATTATGCTGCCAGGATTGGATGGGCTGAGCCTGTGCCGTATGATCCGTAATGACCCGCTGACATCCGAAATCCCGATCATCATCCTCACAGCACGCGGCACCGAGGTGGATAAGATCGTAGGGCTAGAAAGTGGCGCGGATGACTACATCGTGAAGCCGTTTGGCTTGGGGGAGTTCCTCGCAAGGGTACGCGCTGTGCTGCGCCGCTCAAAGTCACGCAACACCGCCATCCAGCACGACGAACTAACCTCTGAGAACCTGACAATGGACCTGACCGGACGCCGCGTGTTCAAGGGTGAGGAAGAAATCAAGCTGAGCAACAAAGAGTTCGACCTGCTCGCAGAACTCATGCGCAACCGGGGCGCAGTGCTCTCGCGTGACCTCATCCTGACCAAGGTGTGGGGCTACGACTACTTCGTGGACAAGCGCACCGTAGACGTACACATCCGCTGGCTACGCGAAAAGATCGAGGAAGACCCATCCAGCCCCAAGCGCATTATTACCGTGCGTGGGCTAGGCTACCGCTTCGAGGGTTAGTGCCATGCTGCCGGAGGCAAACACAGTTGAGCGGCTGATGCTAGATGCCGCCTATGAACCAACCCTGCTCATCAACGACAAGCTGGAAATTTTGGGGTTAAACCTAAGCGCACACACCTTCCTGGGTGGGCGCGATGTCGTCGGTGCCGTGCTGACAGACCTGCTGGACTCCGCTGATATTAGCGGCATGTTCCAGTACGTCATTGAGAACCAGGAAACCGAGTTCGAGGTGCAAACCAAAATCGAGTCTCGTTTTTACCGTGTGCGTACCCGCCTGAACACCACAGACGCCGACCGCATCTTGATTGGCGTTGCCTTCCAGGACGTGACAGAACTGGTGCGCCTGAACCGCGCCCGACGCGACATGGTTGCCAACATATCCCATGAGCTGCGCACGCCCATCGCCAACATCCGCCTCATCATCGACAGCCTGTTCCACGAGGCGGATAAGCCCAAACGGAAAAAGTCCATTCAATCGCTGCGGGCAATCGCCAGGGAAACCGACGCGCTGCTGTGGCTGGTGCAGGAGTTGCTAGACCTTTCGATGATCGAGAGCGGTCAAGCAATTGTGCGCATGGTGGATGTGCCGATGCAGGAGGTGATTGACGAGGCGGTTGAGCGGCTGCGCGAACAGGCGGAAAATCGTGAGGTCACACTGGCAGCGGATGTGCCAGAGGACGTGAGTGCACTGTGCGACCGTGACCTCTCCCGGCGCGTGGTGGTGAACCTGATACACAACGCGATTAAGTACTCGCCAGAGGGCAGCACCGTAACCGTCAAAGCAGCGACGGAAAATGACTACATCATGATAACCGTGGCAGACGAGGGTGAGGGCGTGCCCGCAGATCAGACGGAGCGTATCTTTGAGCGCTTCTACCAAGTGGACTCGTCCCGCTCCAAGAGTGAAGGCACCGGACTCGGACTGTCCATCTGCAAGCACATTGTAGAGGCACACGGCGGTAAGATCTGGGCGGTACCAGCGGAAGAAGCGGGTGGGGGGTGCTTTTCGTTCACACTGCTGAACGCCGATTACACCCACGAGGGGGATTAGAATCCGCCTGACTTTGGGAAATTTTGCACAAATCTAATTGCCCACTCATTGAATTTCTGCGCCAGACTGCTATACTGTGTGCAAACTAACATACCGAATAACACCTTCGGGGCAGGGTGCAATTCCCGACCGGCGGTAGGGCACAGCGATGTGCCAAGCCCGCGACCCGTTTTGCCAGCGCAAAAGCGTTGGTAAGCCACGCGAACTAAACAGCGTGCCGGTGGATCTGGTTCAAAGCCAGAGCCGACAGTGATAGTCTGGATGATAGAAGGTGAAACAGGCAGATCATAACTGCGCTTGTTTGTGTACATGTATGGCGGGCATCTTGCAACGCTACATGCCGCATCTGCGTATACTCTGATGTGCCTCTACTGCCCCGATGTGTTCTGTACAACAAGATGGGGCAACCTCAATGCAAACAACCTACGCCCAACAATCCATTACCCGAGCAAACACCCGCCGCAGGGTATTACCCCGCCAGTGGATTCGGCTGCTTGCGCCGCTGCTTACCATGACGGTATTGCTTGGTTCATGGCAACTTGTCGCCGCTGCGGAAATCTACCCGTCATTCATCGTACCTGCGCCCGCCACCGTCATGGAGAAGTTCTACGCAGTTACTTTTGGCGACGGGCGTGTTTCCCTGTGGGAGCACCTTTGGGTTACGTTGAGCGAGGTCATCATTGGGCTGAGCGTAGGATTGACGGCAGCGGTCATGTTGGGCTATGCCATTGCAAAGCTGCCCCTGCTGGAAGACCTGCTCTCCCCGATGGTGGTGGCGCTGCAAGCGACCCCGGTGGTTGCCTATGCGCCGCTGCTGGTCATCTGGTTTGGCTCCGGGCTGATGAGCAAGGTCATTACGTGTGCGCTCATCGTCTTTTTCCCCACGCTGATGAACACCATTGTCGGCGTGCGCAGCGTGCCCGGCTCCCTGCGTGACCTGATGCGTTCCGTCAACGCGACCCCACTGCAAACGCTACTCAAGCTGGAAATACCCGCTGCTGCCCCCGTTCTGTTGGGCGGGCTAAAGGTGAGCGCGACGCTGGCGGTTATTGGTGCTGTGGTGGGGGAGTTCGTTAGTGCCAACGCGGGGCTGGGCTTCCTGATTAACCTTGCCCGCAGCCAGTACGACACGCCGCTGGTGCTGGTGGCAGTGTTCACGCTCACGCTGCTAGCGCTTACGCTATATGGGGCAGTGCTGCTGCTGGAACACATCGCGCTAGCGTGGCGCAAGCACGCCCGCTAATCCCTATCACGCTACAAAGGATAGAACAACTTATGCGCAACATTGCCTTTACGCTCGTGCTGCTGATCTTCAGCACGAGCACCATCTATGCGCAAGCCGAAGCCGAAGTAGAAGAAATCACCTTCTTCATGACGTTTGTGCCCAATGTCCAGTTTTCCCAGATGTACGTGGGTATGGAAAAGGGCTATTTTGGGGAGGCAGGCTACGCGCTCACGCTGGAATACGGCAACGAGCCAGACGGCGTAGAGCTAATCGCACTGGGCGAGCGGCAATACGGACTGATCGCTGGCGAGCAGGTCATTTTGGCACGGGCAAACGAACGCCCGGTAATATCCGTCTACGAGTGGTGGCAGCGCAACCCCATTGTGCTCGTCACGGATGCGGACAGTGGGATCGAAACGCCAGCGGACTTTGCTGGGCGCACGGTGGGGGTACCGGGGCGTTTTGGCGCGACGTACAGCGGACTTGTCGCTTTCCTCGCGGCGAACGACCTGAGCGAAAGTGACATCAACCTGCAAGAGATTGGCTTCAACGCGCCCGAAGTCGTGTGTGTGGGCGGCGTGGAGGCGTCTGCGGTGTATGGCAACAACGAGCCGCTGCAAATTGAGCAGCGCGTGGAAGCGGACGACTGCAACGCCGTGACCGATGTACGCACCTTCGCCGTAGCAGACTACACCGACCTTGTGAGCAATGGTCTGGTCACCAACGAAATGCTGATTGCCGAACAGCCCGAGCGGGTGCGGGCAATGGTCGCCGCGTTTGACCAAGCGGTAAACGATGTTATCAACAACCCGTTCGAGGCGTACCTGCTCAGCGAATCCTACATCGACAACTTGCCGATGACAGACGCCCTACGTAGCGCACTTCAGGCAGCTTCCGCCCGACAGCAGCAGTTCCTCACAGGCGACTTTTCCCCTTCAGAGGTTGCTACCAGCAGAAGCGGGAACTATGACCTGATTGCGGGGCAGTTCACCGGAGAGGAACTGTTGCAACTGGACGTGCTAATGGAGACCATCCAGCTATGGGAAGCACAGCGCACCGGACTCGCCACGCTGAATTCGTGGGAGGTCACGCAGGAGACGCTGCTGCAAATGGGCTTCCTGGACGAACCCATTGACGTATCGCAAGCATTTACCAACGACTTTTTACCGTAATTTGGTGTGGAGTATTGTACCGATGAAACGACTGATCCTGATTGTAGTGCTGCTGTTGGGGGTTGCCCCCGCCGCCGCACAGGACGACCTGACGGACATCACCGTGTTTATGCCGTTCATCCCGAACATTCAGTTTGCGCCCGTGTATGTTGCCATGGAGCGAGGTTATTTTGCAGACGCCGGGTTGAACGTGACGCTGGAATACGGCAGCGAGCCAGACGGCTTGGAACTGATTGCCACAGGGGAAATGGACTATGGCTTCATCAGTGGGGAACAGGTGATTTTGGCGCGGGCAAACGAGCGCCCAGTAGTGTACGTCTATGAGTGGTACCAGCGCAACCCGATTGCGGTGGCAGTCCCACAAACGGCAGATAGCACTGCGCTGGGCGCACCGGGTGAGCTGGCAGGCATGACCGTCGGGGTGCCGGGGCGCTTTGGCGCGACCTACCTCTCACTGACGGCGCTGCTGACCTTCAGCGGATTGGACGAGAGCGACATCAACCTGCAAGAGATTGGCTTTAACGCCCCGGAGGTTGTGTGTGTGGGCGGCGTGGAAGCAGCGGCGGTGTATATCAACAATGAACCGCTGCAAATCCGTAACCGGGCACTAGCAGATGACTGTGGCGACACTACCGACGTACAGGTCATCCCGGTGGCAGACTACGTTGACCTTGTATCCAACGGGATTGTCACCAGCGAGGTGAAGGTAAGCGAACAGCCGGAGCAAGTCGAAGCGTTTAACACGGCGTTTGACCGAGCACTGCGCGAGACCATTGCCAACCCGTTAGCCGCGTATACCCTCAGCGTGCCACTTATTGAGGGGCTGCCCTACGAAAACGCTGAGGTGTTCCAGCAGGGCGCGGAGGAAACCGCTGCGTTCCTGGCGGGCAACCCAAGCGCGGACGACATTGCCGCACAACGTGCGCAGGTGTTCGACGCGGTTGCCGGGCAGCTCACCGATGATGAGCGCGTGCAGCTAGAAGTGCTGCTGGAAACGATTAAGCTGTGGGGCACGGATAACCTGGGCATGACCGACGGCGGCTCCTGGGAGGTCACGCAGAACATTCTGCTGGCGATGGAGTTCATCAGCGAACCAACAGAGATTGACGCCGCCTACACCAATGCGTTCCTGCCGGAGCAAGCGGGCTAATGCCCTGCCGCATTGCGGTGCGCAACGTGAGCGTAAGCTACCCGGTGCCGGGCGGGGATGACCTGCCCGCGCTCGGTCCGGTGTCGCTGGGCATAGACGCGGGCACGTTCGTGAGCATCGTCGGTCCCAGCGGCTGCGGCAAGTCCACGCTGCTGCGCGTGGTTGCCGGGCTAAGCGCACCCACGCGCGGCGAAGTACTGCTCGACGATGCCGTCGTGCGCAAACCCTCCCCGCGTGTGGGCGTTATGTTCCAGGATGCGAACCTGATGCCCTGGCGCACCGTGCGCGACAACATTGCGCTGCCGCTGGAACTGGCGGGCGTGTCTCGCACACAGCGTTACCACACCGTAGAGCAACTGCTGCCGGTGCTGGGGCTGCAAGACTTCCCCACAGCGTACCCCGGCGAACTGAGCGGCGGCATGGCGCAGCGGGTGGCGCTGGGGCGGGTACTGGTGCAGCACCCGGACGTGCTGGTGCTAGATGAACCGTTCGGAGCACTGGACACAATGACCCGCGAACAGGTCAGCGCAGACCTACTGCGCATTTGGGCACGAGAGGGACAAACGGTGATTATGGTGACGCACGACATCAACGAGGCGGTGCTGCTAAGCGACCGTGTCGTTGTGCTCAGCCCAAGACCTGGACGCGTAGTGCGCGACGTCGCCGTAGACTTGCCGCGCCCGCGCAAACTCGCCGACACCTACAGTGACACCTTCGGGGAAATCGCCCAGCAGGTGCGCAGTGCCATCCAGCATGTGTAACATGCCACCCAATACGCAACGGGTGCTCGTGCCGAACGCGGAGCCAATCTCGCTGTGGGGAAGCTAATGGCGGTTATATCTACCCCTGCGGCATCGGCAGTGCCATAACGAACGTGCTGCCGTCGCCCACTTTGCTACGCATGTACACCCGCCCGCCGTGTGCTTCTACCACAGACTTTACAATCGCCAGCCCTAGCCCGCTGCCGCTCTCCTTGGTAGCGTCCTTCACGCGGTAAAAGCGCTCGAACAGGCGCGACTGCACATCCCGCGGAATGCCGGGACCGTTGTCCGTTACCTCTATGTGCACAAAGCCCTCTTTGATGAACGCCCGCACGATGATATGACCACCCTCTTGCGTGTACTTGGCAGCATTGCCCACATAGTTCGCCAGCGCCCGGCTAATCCAGTGGGCGTCTACGGGCACCATGCCCAGCACATCCTGCACATCCAACGTGTGGGTTTGCCCTTTCTGCTGGAGCAGTGGTCGCATTTGCGCACACACCTCGTATAGGATGCCCGCCAGGTCACACGCCTCAATTTTGAACTGGTTGCCGTTTTCGATGCGCTCCAGGTTTAGCAGGTCGTCTAGCAGGCGCTGCATTCGCGTCACACCGCTAAGGGCGATGTCAATCGCCTCCTGCCCGTCCGGGTTGTCCTCACTGACCATCATGTCCAGGATGCCAATCGAGGTCTTGATCGCGCCAATGGGGTTGCGCATGTCGTGTGCTGCCGCCTGGATGAACTGCATCCGCATTTCCTCCGCCTCACGCAGGTGCGTCACGTCTTGCAGCACGATTACCCAGCCATCTTGCTCGGTAGTGGGATCTATGGTGTTGTCTGCCGCCCACACCGGGGAGACAAACACCAGCAGCACACGCTTGTCCGGCATGTTAACCTGGAAGGATGGCGACTCCGTGCGCGAGGAGAGTGTCGGCAGCAGCAGTTCACGCAGCGCATCGGGGATGGGTGCCTCACGCAGCGGTCGCTCACACACATCCACTGTCGCCACGCCCAGCATCTTCTCGGCAGATGGGTTGACCATGGTAATCGCGCCGCCCTGGTCGGTCGTGATAATACCGTCGGCGGTGGACTGCAAGATCGCACCGAAGCGGTTTTCGTTCTCCACACTGTTCTCGTACAGGCGGGCGTTGTCCAGCGCAACACCGACTGTGTCTGCCACTGCTTGCAGCAGTTCGATGACCGCGCTGTCAAAGTTCTCCGGGCGCTTGCTCATGATGCTGAGAATGCCGATGATTTTGCCACGGGCGTGCATTGGTGCCATCACAATCGAGCGGAACGGCTCCTCCAGAAAGCGCGGATCGGCAATTTCGTGGCGTCCAGTGCGCAGGTTAATCAGGTCATTCTCCACCAGCACCCTATCGCTCTCGATCACCTCGCCAGACATCCCCTCCCCCATCGGGACGCGCATGGGCTTGCTGATGAAATCGTTCGCCCAGCCCAGTTGTGCCCGCAGCACTACTTCCTGTGTCTTCTCGTCAATGAGGCTGATACCACCCGCTTCCGCCTTGGTAACATTGGTAACGACCTCCAGGGCAGTGGCAAGCGTCTTGTCTAAATCGAGCGACTGGCTAACCGTGGACGCAACTGTGTTAATCGCCGCCATGCGATCCATGTGCAGGCGTGCTTCCTGTGCTTGCCGCTCCACTTCTTGCGCCAGCGTCTGGTTTTTTAAAATTAAGTCGTCCATTATGCCGCTCGTTTGTGCTTTTACAAAATCTTTATAAGTTTAATGGTGTATATAGGTTCTGTGCAAGCGTGGGCTAGCCTATGTACAATGTCCGCTTACACACAAATAAACTCTGTTTTTGTAAGGAATAACCCCATGTCCTTTAATGTTAACGACCTGCGCGGTCGCTTCCCGTCGATACGCGACGGCAACGCCGTTTTCTTTGACAATCCAGCGGGCACGCAAGTCCCTGCGATGG
Source organism: uncultured Anaerolineaceae bacterium (assembly GCA_964451095.1). GTDB lineage: Bacteria > Chloroflexota > Anaerolineae > Aggregatilineales > Phototrophicaceae > DAOTTY01. The sequence goes on along the minus strand of CAYVGI010000138.1, from coordinate 4,005 downwards.
TGATTGCCGCTGTGGAAGACTACTGGGTATACGCCAACGCGAACGCGGGTGGGGCATTCATCACCAGCCGCCGCTCCGATGAGCTGGTACTGCGTGCCCGCCGCCAGATGGCGGACATGCTCAACGCGGCAAGTCCCGACGAAATCGTGTTCGGACCGAACATGACCTCGCTGAACTTTCGGCTGAGCCGAGCGATTGCACGCACACTACGCCCCGGTGACGAACTGATCCTCACGCGTATGGATCACGACGCGAACGTCTCCCCGTGGCTAACCATTGCCGAGGACAAAGACCTGACCGTGCGCTGGATTGACGTGAACACAGACGATGGCACGCTCAACATGGACACGTACGGGAACCTGCTCAATGACCGCACCAAGGTCGTGGCAACCGTGCACGCCTCTAATGCGCTGGGCACGATTAACCCGGTTGAGAAAATCGCGGAGATGGCGCACAACGTGGGCGCGTTGCACGTCGTGGATGCGGTTCAGAGTGCGCCCCACCTGCCGCTGGATGTGCAAACGCTGGGCTGCGATGTGCTGTTGTGCAGCGCGTACAAGTTTTTCGGTCCGCATACGGGTGTGATGTGGGGGCGCTACGACCTGCTGGCAGAACTGCCCGCGTACAAGGTGCGCCCGGCAAAGGACAAACCGCCCCACCGCTGGGAAACCGGCACGGGCAGCTTTGAGACGATCCATGCGACGGCACAGGCAGTAGAATACCTGCGCAAGATCGGCGCGGAGTACGGGCTTGAGCACGCCGCACCGTACGCGCACATGGGCGGCAACCGCACGGAAATCCATGCGGGGCTGGCAGCGCTGCGGGACTACGAAATGCAGCTTGCCACGCACCTAATCGACACATTGCAGTCGTTCCCGGAGGTGAAGGTGTGGGGTATTACCGACCCCGCTCGCTACGATGAGCGCGTACCGACAGTCATCTTCACTATGGATGGGTACACGCCCACGCAAATCGCGGAGTACCTGGGGCAGCGCAGCATCTACGTGTGGGATGGGCACTACTACGCGCTGGAGGTCATGGATAGCCTGGGCCACAGCGAGCACGGTATGGTGCGTGTGGGGCTGGTGCACTACAACACCCATGACGAAATTGATCGGTTTGCGGCGGCGCTACACGACTTTAAAAAGCTGGGGTAAAGTGGCGGTGTCACACTGCACACCGCACGGAGACCGCATCTATGGCACTTACACCGGAACAACGCACCCAATACATTGCTACTATCCGCGACTTCCCCGCCACGCTCGAAGCGCTGGTGAGCGACCTGACCGCCGAACAACTGACGACGCACTACCAGCAAGGCGAATGGACAATCGCGCAAAATGTGCACCACGTCGCAGACTCCCACATGAACAGCTACATCCGGCTAAAGCTCATGCTGACGGAAACGCACCCGCCACTAAAGGGATATGACGAAGGGGCGTGGGCGCAACTGCCCGATGCCACAGTTGCAGACATAAGCGCAACCATGTCGCTGCTGCGGGGGCTGCACACCCGCTGGGTACACGTGTTCGAGCATTTACAGGACGACCAATGGCAGCGTGTTGGGGTTCACAGCGAGATCGGCGAAGTTACGGTGGATGACCTGGTGCGGATATACGCCGGGCACTGCAACGCACACATTGACCAGATCAAGCAGGTGCTAGCGGCGCAGTGATGCGCTAGCGCACGCCCTCTTTGCTGAGCGCGGCGGCTAGCTGGGCACTGACAAGTTCTAGCATCAGCACATTTTCCTGCGTGATAGAGTTAGGTACGTCGCGGCAGGCAACCAGCACACCATAGCGCACCCCACTGATGGTAATCGGCACGCAGCCGACGGCACCCAAACGCCCTTTTGCCACTAGCGGGTGATTCAGACCATCATCAGGGGCGGCGGTGCGGCTTTGCCCCGTCTGGAACACCCACCCCATCAAATCGTCCGCGCTGGCGTTCTTGGGTGCCACTGCCCGGATAGGGCGGGCACCGTCCTGTGCCTTTAGCGTGAGCTTGAGCGGGTCGGCGCTTTCCAGCTTGTAGCAGGACACATAATCGTATTTCATCTCTCGGCACGCGGCGGCGGCAGCTTGCAGCTTGCCTACCTCTCCGCTGGCGTTACGCAGCTTTTTGGCGAAGCTGCGCACTGCCGGCAGGCTATCCGCGCGGAGCGTTTCAAGTTGGCGGTCAGACATCAGGCGCTGGATGCGGCGGGCAAGGTCATCGTTTTCGAACGGTTCTGTGCTGATTTCATCTGCTTGACCCGGAATCGCAAAGTCCGCGTCCTCATCAACCAGCACGACCAGCAGGCGCGGGTAGGAGTGGCGCAGTTCGTTAATCAGTTCGGTTGTGTTGGTCAGTGCCTGGCTCAGCACCAGCACATCGGTGTGGGTGTCCTTGTCGGCTAGGTCGTTCAGGGCGTCGTTGGTGCCAGTGACAACGCGCACCGTAAAGTCTTTTTGCTCGCGTAAGTTTTTGAAGTAGCGAGCGGCATCGTCCTGGGGGACGGCAACGAGAATGTTGATGGACTGTGCCATGAGCTTTTACCCTGCACCTGAACAAACCGACAATAGCACAGATTCTACCGCACGCCGGGCGCACAAACTACTGTTCGGCGGCACCCTGGTACGCAGCGGCAGCGAGCACCAACCCGATAAGCTGACGCATCCCGTTGGCAACCGGACCGACTTCGATAAACTCGTCCAGTCGGTGGGCGTTGCCGCCGCGTGTAATGCCCACTGTGACGGTAGGGCAGCCCGCCGCCAGCGGAATGTTGCCGTCTGTGCTGCCGACTTGCAATGTTGCCCGCACACCGTTTTCTGCCAGGGCAGCGACCGCCCCACGCACTAGCGGGTGCTGGGCGCTGATTTGCCCGGCGGGTCGGTCGCCAACAACCTCGACTTCGATCTGAACATCGTCTTGCTGTATCTGCGCTACAAGTGCCCGCACCGCGTTTTCCAGTTCCGTGAGCGTTGCCGACGACTCCGAGCGCAAGTCTAGCCAGATTCCCGCGTTAGTGGCGATCGAGTTGATGCTTTGCCCGCCCTCCACCATGCCAATGTTGTAGGTGGTTCGGGGGTTTTCTGGTGTCTCAATAGCAGTAATCGCCGCGCCAAGCTGGACAATCTTGTGAATCGCGCTCTCTCTGCCGAAGTGCAGCCAGCTATGCCCACCCTCTGCACGGGCGACAATGTGCAGCCGCCGCACCGCTATGCCCGCCCGGTACACGTAGCCGTATGCCAGCCCTTCCACGTTGACAACCGCCTGGATTTTGTCACGCAGGGTGTCGTATGCCATGCGAGCACCGTCCAAATCGCCTAGCCCCTCTTCGCGGCTGGTCGCCACGAACCACAGGTCACACGCGGGCACGATTGCCTGTTCCCGCAGCGCGTAGGCAAGCCCCAGCATACCCGCCACACCGATGCTGTTGTCCCCCAGCCCGGCACCGTGGATGGTACCGTTCTCCCGGCGCACGGTCAGGTCGGTTTGTGCGGAGAAAACCGTGTCTGTGTGTGCCATGATCATAATGCCGGACAGGGATGGATTTGCACCGGGCAGCAAACCATACACGTTGTACAACGCATCTTGCCGCACATCCTGCAAGCCAAGTGCACGGAACTGCTCCGCCACATAGGCAGCGCGTGGCTGCTCTGCAAACGTGGGCGCGGGGATCTGCTGGATGGCAACCGCCTCTTCGGTCACCCACGCGGCGACATCTTGCAGGGCGGCGGGCGTTTGCAGGCGGCAGTGCTGCCGGACGAGATCTTTCATGTACCTTACCGGATAGCGGAACTCATAATAGATTGGGAAGCGCATCGTAGAGAGGATTGTACCAGCGATAGTGCCAAACAGAAGGCAAACCTGGGCGGGGTCTGGTTGCCCGGCAGCGAGGTGCGGGCGGGTGCGCCCAGGAGCGCGTTAGCTGTTTGCCTGTGCTTCCAGCGCGGCGAGCTGCTTCATCAGGCGGCTTTTGCGGCGGGCAGCGTTGCGCTTGTGGATGACACCCCGGCTTGC
>CAYVGI010000137.1:0-13582 GCA_964451095.1 uncultured Anaerolineaceae bacterium | reverse complement strand
TTTTCATTCTCCATGAGTCTCGCAGCAGCACACCACCCCATTAGCAACACAGGATGGTGTGCTGCGTGCGGCTAGTACAGTACCGGGCACTTTTCCAGGAAGTTGCGCGCAATGGACTGCTCGCCGCGCACCGTCACGTCTTCCATCGCAGCGCCCGCGCTGATGCGCATGGATGCCAGACGATTAAACGTCAGGTAGTCGATGTCGATTTCTGCTTGCGGTTGGGCACTACCAAAGCGGTATGTGCCCGTCACCGCCCCGGTGATGTTCACCACAACGGGAACCTTACCGCGCAGTGTTTCGGCAGCGTCTCGCATCACAAGGTCGAGCAGGCGCTTGTCGTGCCCTGGCGTGATGACCAGCGTTTTTCCCGTTGCCCGGCAGATGTCCATACGGTGCATCCACTGGTCACGCGGATAGATCACATCCACCAGGTAGCCCACAGACATAAATCCGGGCATCGGCTGAGCCGGCATTTGGATGCTGCGCACCCACTGGGGCAGCTTTTTGCGTGTTTCTACTGCCTTGGGACCTACTTCCCGGAACTCCGCAACCAGTTCTTGCGGTGTTTTGTCTATGCGGTCTTCCAGTTGGCGCTTGTTGATGTCGTCCACGGTGACAATCGTCTTGAGGATGTGGGGGTTAAACACCGCCTGCCTGCGAAAGTCCTTCCAATTGGCGTAGCCTGCACACGCGCCCGCGAGGTGCGCGGTCATGTCGCGAATCGTCCATTCAGTGCAGTCGGTGTCGCGTGACCAGTCGTCATTGCCTAGCTGCCCCAGCAGGTTCAGCACCTGCTGTACCTCGAACGCGGCGATCTGTGCCGCTTCTTCTGTAGTGACGGGCGGGATATTTTCTGCCTGTTGGGTGTGTGCCGGGACAGATACGCTGGGTGTAAACGAAGCGGATGCGGTAACCATAGTGGTGCTCTCCTTGTTTGTTGTGTGGTTTAGGTTGAGGTGGGTTTTGCCCATGCTTTGAGAACGGTGGCAACTGCCGCGTGAATGAGACCGCCGTAGCGCCCTTCGCCCACGGGTAGTTCGGGGTTGTTAGCAAGATGCTGTTCGGTTAGCCCGTGCATCAGCGCGATGAGAATGTCCCGCGCCTGTTCGTATGGGATGCCCGGGTCGATCTGCTCCTGTTCCAGTAGCCGCTGCAAATATTTCGTGAACCGATCCAATGTGGAAAAACTGAGGTCTAAGCTTGCTTGTGACGGCACAAAATCTGGCACAGGGCGCGAAAACATAATCTGATAGTAGTCCGGGTTTTCTTGGGCGAAGCGCATGTACATCTCGAAGATGAAGGCGAGCTTTTCGTGTGGCGTTCCCTCATAGGTCTCGAACCGTTCGCCTTCTTGCCGAAACTGCTGCCAGCCGCGCTGGAACAGTTCGTCGTAGATAGCGTGTTTGCTGTCGAAGTAGGTATACAGCGACGGCGGCTTAATCCCTAGCTCGCGCGCAATCGCGTTAAAGCTGAGTGACGCCGCGCCGTCTGCCTGCATTTTGGCGCGGGCAATCTGGATAATGTCGTCGATAATCTCCTCTCGGTTACGCTGCTTGCGCTGTTTGATGGTCGCGGTCCGCTTCTTGGTTGGCATGCGTCAAACCTAACATTAGTTAACTGACCTAATGGTATTAGTAAAATTGCGCCGTGTCAACTGCCCGCCTACGGCACCACCAAGGCGGGCATCGCGCACCTGGCACGCATGCTGTCGCTAGAGCTAGGCGGCTACGACATCACGGTCAGCGGCAGGTTCACAACTTCCAGATACTCGGCAATTGTGAGCTGTTTTGCGTCTGCAACCATACTGTGCCCTCATCTGTGGATTGTGTCCTCGTCTGTGGTAGCACCGCAGCCGTCCTGCGCGTGACATGAGCAGCAGCACAAAAAATCCGCCCGCCGTAACTTCTGCCACTGCCCCGGCGTATAATGGTCGGACTGTTGTTTACAACATCAGAGGAACCTATGTGGAAACAAATCGGGTTTGACATCCGTTACGCCTACATGAACCTGCGGCGCGGCGGGCTGTGGACGCTGTTCGCTGTGTTTTGCATCGCCGCTGGCGTGAGCGCGGTGGTAGCGCTGCGCAGCCTGGGCTTAGCGATTGGCGACACGCTGGTGGCGACCGTGCGCGAGAGCAACAACGGCGATGTGCTCCTGGCACGCGGCGGAGACTCCCCGTTCAGTGCGATTACGGGTATTGAAGGTGTGGGCGTTGATGACGAGTTCGACCGCCAGCGCTCTGTCTTCTCCGAGCAGCACATCGACCGCATTTACGACTACGTGCTGGAAAAAGGCGGGCAGGCAACCGTCTACACGGAGTCTTCCGGGGTACAAATTGGTGTCCCAGACGCCGTCACCGCTGGCAGACCGCAGTTCGTGAGCGTGTTCCTGATTAATCCGCAGACGTACCTGCCCACCGGACTGGTTGAAACGGTAGAGCCACGCGGTGCCACGCTCGCGGAACTGCTGCCGGAGGGCGAGCGTGTGTTGGTGGTGGGGCGTAACCTGGCAGAGACGAACGGCATTGAAGTGGGCGACCAGGTAACCGTCAGCGGCACCGACGAACGGTTCACGGTAGTGGGCATTGCCGCCACAGAGGAAGAGGCGGGCATCACCGATCTGATCGCGTCGTTCTTCGGCTTTGCCTACATGGATCGCAGCATGGCGGAGGTCATCGGGGTGAACCCGGCACCGAACCGCGTCGGCATCACATTCCCGCCGGGCACCGATATCCGGGCGGCGGCGCGTGACCTGGACGGCATCACGCCGTTTGCGACCACAGTGCGCAACGTGGTTGACCTGGAGGAGGAGTTCGGGGAGATTGCGGACATCCTGGGGCGGCTGATTGTGATGAGCGGGCTGGGAGCGCTGATTATCGGTGGTGTGGGCATCATCAACACCATGCTGGTGATGGTGCGCCGCCGCACCATGGAAATTGCCACGCTCAAGACGTTTGGGCTGCGCGGCACCCAGGTCGCTAGCCTGTTCATCTGGGAGGCGATTATGCTGGGGATTGTGGGCAGCCTCGTCGGGATTGTCATCGGCACGTTGATGGGCGGCTTTGTGAACCAGTTCGGAGAGCGCTTCTTGCAGCAGTCGCTGGAGTGGCGCTTTTACCCCGAGTCTGCGGTGTACGGGCTGGTGCTGGGCATCTCCGTGACGGTGGTGTTTGGCGTGCTGCCCATCCTCACGGCGACGAAGGTGCGCCCGGCGGCAGTGCTGCGCCCCAACGAGAGCTACGTGCCCGCAGCGGGTGTGCTCCAGCAGATTGGTGTGCTGCTGCTGGTGGTCATCTCGATTGGGCTTATGGTGGGCAGCATCTTCGGCGGGGAGATCACGCAGCGCCTGTGGGGAGATTACCTGCTGGGGCTGGGCGGCACGGCGGGCGGCTTTGTGGTAATCGGGCTGCTGATTCTCGTCATGTGGGTCATTGTGTGGCTGGTCAGCCGTTTGCCCGCGTTCGGCTCTGTAGACTTGAAGCTGGCGCTGCGCAACCTCACCGGGCGGCGCTGGCGTACCGCCACCACGCTGCTAGCGCTGGTCGGCGGCATGTACGCGCTCAGCAGCATTACGTTCATCAGCCAGAGCGTGCGCGACATTGTGCAGTTCACGTTCACGGAGCGGCTGGGCGGCAATGTGCTGGTGTTCCCGCTCACCACTGTGTTCCTCTCGCCCGACCTTGCCGAGCCAGTGATTAACGCACGCATCGACAGCTTGGAGGGCGTGGCGTCGCGCACACGCAACGACTTTTACACGCTGGACGCGGTGGAAATAAACGGCGAGCCAATCGAATTTGAGTCGTTCACGTTCACGGATGAGACAGGCGAGGAACAGACCTTCACCGACGCGACGTTTGGCACGATTGCCCAGCGCACCACCAACCCCGACCTGCGCCGGGGCGAACTGGTTGCCGGGCGGCAGATCATGCCGGAAGACGACGGCGAGCGGGTTATTGTCGTCGGCGCAGATGCCATTGGAGACGGCGCAATCGTGCCACAGGTGGGCGATATACTTACGATTGAGACCAACGGGCGCGACCCACAGCGTTACGATGTGGAAGTTGTCGGCGTTTTGGAATCCACTGACGGACCTACTGCTGACGCTTACCTGCCCATTGGTGCCCTGCCGGAGCAGCCCGACGGCAGTTTTACAACGGTGCAGGTGGATGAAGAACACCTGGATAATGCGCTCACGCAGTTGAGTTCGCTGCCCACCGTCTTCGTGGTCGATCTCAGCTATATCGACAGCCTGATTAGCGAACTGGTCAACCAGTTTAGTGCGCTGCCGACGGTCGTGGGGCTGCTGGCGCTGCTTGCCGCCGCTGCCATCATGGCGAACACGGTACTGCTTGCCACCCTGGAGCGCCGCAAGCAGATCGGTGTGCTGAAGGCGATGGGGCTGAAGACGTGGCGCGTGCTGGGCGTACTGCTGCTAGAAAACACGATTATCGCGCTGTTGGGCGCGGGCATCGGCATTGGGCTGAGCGCATTTAACTCCTCATTGCTGTCGTTGGGCGGCATTGGGCAGGCGATTCCCATCCCACCCAACGCGCTGCCGATTGCGATTGTGCTCACGGCGGCGGCGGTGCTCATCGCGTGGGTGGCGACGATTGCCAGCGCGGGTGTGGTCACACGGGAGAGTGTGACCACGGTGCTGCGCTACGACTGACAGTGCGTGCGACCTTTTTCGGGCAAAGGGTGTATTTCACTTCGGTGCGTTTCGCCCTCATCCCCCTAGCCCCCTTCTCCCGACCGCCGCTACGCGGCTAGGAGAAGGGGGAACATACCGCTTAGATCGGGACATTAGCCCCTCTTCCAGTGCCGTCAGCACGCTCGGGAGAGGAAATGGAGTGAGGGCAAAGAGCATCGCACCCATTTGGCATGTGCCCGATCGGGCAAAGTTCTTGTTGACGGCACCGTAAAATGGGCATATACTTTGGGTATCGTCTTTGTAATTTTTCGTAAGGAGCCTGCTCATCACAGGAAGATGACACATCACCGCACCCCCTGGATGGCACCCGACGCACTTCATTTTCCCGTTCCCGCCTTACCACTGGGCAAAACCCCGCCCAACGGACACACCCCGCCCGCCAACTCAAATTCAACGCTGTGCAGCGCCAAATAAACGCATCTAAAACCCTGATCTTGGTCATAGAGGATGACCCAGCGCTGCGCGAAAGCCTATCCGAACTGCTCCATCTCAATCAGTTTACGGTCATTGGCGTGGCAACAGGTGCCGCTGGCATCGCGCAGGCAGGCGAGCAAGCGCCACACTGCATTCTGTGCGACCTGTCCCTGCCGGATATTGACGGTTTTGTCGTGCTACGGCAGCTTAAGAGCAACTCACAAACGCAGCACATCCCCGTGATTGTGCTCAGTGGCTATGCAGAACCTGCCAACCAGGAGCTAGCAATCCACCTCGGCGCGACCGGGTATGTCACCAAGCCCTACGAATTTCAAGACCTGCTGGGCATCATCAACCGGGTGATTCAGCGTGGGAGTTAGTTGATAAAGGAAAGGAAAAAGAAAAGAAAAGGATGTGTAGGGTGGCAAGCGTGGCGCAGCGCCAAAGCGCAAACGCGATACTACAGGCAGCCTTCCAGGTTCAGGTCGTACTGCACACGTTGGTCACAGCTAATGGGTGCCACGTAGCGATTGCCCTGTACCCACCCTGCCACCCCACTGAGTGAGAACACCCGCCACAGCGCGACACTGCCATCTGCTGCGCCACTCAGTGCGAGCGGTTCTGTGGGGTGCAGCGCCAGCGTGACAATCGCATCATTGGTGGCAAAGCGGTTGATAATCTGGTTGGTTGCCACATCCCACAAGATCATGCTTCTGTCGTCGCTGCCGCTCAGCAGCGTTTCGCCGTCCGCGCTGATTGCCAGGCTGCGCACCGCGCCACGGTGCCCCACAAAGCGGCTTAGTTCACGCCCGGTGGTCACATCCCACTGCCGGATGGTGCCGTCGTCCATCGCGCTGTATAGCAGCGTACCGTCCGCGTTGTAAACCAGGTCGGCAACGCCATCACGCACCCCCAACATGCGCAGCCGCTCCCGCCCTTGTTCTAAGTCCCACACAACGATGCTGCCGTCATTCGAGCCGGACACCGCCGTTGTGCCGTCCGGGTTCACCGCCACGGCAAGCACGCTGTCCTCGTGCCCGCTGTCAAAGCGCCACACCTGCACACCCGTTTGCACATCCCACAGCATCACCGTCGCATCGAATGACCCGGTCAGCAGCCTGTCGCCGTCCGGCGTGAAGGCAACATCCGTCACTGCGCCAGTGTGCCCGCCCACATAGCGCCGCACCAGTTCGTTGCTCGCCACCTGCCACACCTCCGCGTCACGATCTTGCAAACCGATGGCGGCCAGTGTGCTTGTCGTGTCGAAGGCGACGGTGGTCACATCGTTGAAGGTGCCCCCAACCGGGCGTAGCTGTTGGTTATAGGCACCTGCCGCCGCATACAGGCTAACGCCACGCCCCAGCCCGCCGTAAAGCCAACGATTGCCGCTGGCGCTAAATGCAATCGCTGGCGCTTCACCCTCGCGCACATCAACCTCGCGCTGTGGGGCAGCCGCATCGACCAGCCACACGCGTACCGTCTCATCCTGGGAACCCGTCACGACAACCCGGTTGCTGGCGCTAGACGCCACACTGAGCACATCGTCCGCGTGTTCGTCGAACTCACGCAGCAGGTCGGTGCTGGCGGCATCCCACACGATGAGCGAGCCATCGCGGGACACCGAGTAGATCACGCTGCCGTCCGCGCTGTAGGTGGCGTCTAGCACACGGTCATCGTGCCCGCGCAGCGTGAGTGCGGTAACAAACTGGTTTGCACCGTGCAGGATGATGGTGCCATCGTCGGAGGCGGACAGGTAGCGGGCACCGTCCGGCTGGTAGTCCACCGCGTTGACGCTTTCCGTGTGCCCATCAAACCTGGTCAGCTCTACGCCCTGTTGCACGCTCCACAGCCGCAGCGTGGCATCCTGCCCGCCAGTGAGCAGGGTGATACTATCGGCGCTCAATTTGATCGCGTTCACTGCGCCGACGTGCCCGGTAAACGTGCGGCGCACTTCGCCCGTGCGGGCGTTCCAGATGCGGGCGGTGCCGTCGCTGCTGGCGGTGGCGACGATGACGCCGCTTGTGCTGAGCGACACGCCCAGCACATTATCGGTGTGCCCCTCAAATGTGCGCAGCAGCGTGCCTGTGCGTGCCTCCCACAGGATGGCGGTGTCATCCCAACTCCCTGTGAGTAGGCGCTGCCCATCGTCGCTCAAGTCCAAGCTGGTGACGCGGTCGGTATGCGCCTCAAATACCTGAAGCCGCTCGCCCGTCTCCGTGTCCCACAGCGCGATCAGTCCATCACGCGAGGCAGTTGCCATGTGCGTGCCGTCTGCGCTGATGTCCACCGCGTCAACCGGGGCATCCAGCGGCAGGCGGCGCAGTGTGCCAGGGTTGTAGGCAACCTGTGCCAGCACCAGTTTGGACTGCGACGGCGGATCGGGGATGCGATTTGCCTCCAGTGCCAGTGCAACCGCGTCGTCTAGTTCGCCATCCAGCAGCGAGATTTGTGCCGCCGATGACAGCGCCAGGCTTTGGGCGCGGGAAGCCTCTTGTTCTGCGATTTGCTGTTCTGTGATGGCGTTCTGTTCTGCCGTTGCCGCGATTGCCGCCTGAGTGCCCGCCTCCGCCGCGTTGAACTCACTGGTTTCGCGCTGGGCGACGGCGTTTTGCTCGGCAGTGGCGGCGATTGCCGCCTGGGTGCCCGCCTCCGCCGCGTTGAACTCGCTGGTGGCGCGTGCCCGCCCTTCTGCAATACTGCGGTTAAATGCCAAAAAGGTCAGCGCAACTGCGACTACCGCCGCCGTCGCCAAAACCGCGACAAGTTGCTGTAACCGCCGCCGGTTGCGGTCTTCAAGCGCTTGTTCGCGTGCTTGCCGCTCGCGCTCAACCTGTGCCAGCCGTTCGCGCTCGGCGGTGCTGGCACTGAGGTAAGTTTGCTCTACTTCGGTCAGGCGTAGGTCGGTATCCGCCATCCACTCCTCGAACTGTGCCAGCCGCGCCCCCCGCAGCAAAAAGCTGTTGTCCTGCTGGCTGCGGCGCCACTCATCCGCTGCTGTGCTCAGGCTGCGCTGCAACCGCACATCGTTGCGGCTCTCGTCTAGCCAGTCGCGCAGGCGTTGCCAACTGCGGATGAGCGCTTCGTGTGCGACCTCCACGAGTGGTTCACGGGTGTCCGGGTCGTTGTCAAACGTGAGCAGGCGGTATTTGCCATAGCGGTCAAGCACATCCTGCACGCGCTCACGCTTGCCCAGCGTGATTAGCTCGCCGTAGCGCACACGGCGGCGGGTGTCTTCCTCACCTTCGCCCAGCGTCACCAGCCGCAAGAACAACTGTCGCGTCACGCGGCGCTCTGGTGTATTCAGGTCGTTGAACATCTCCTCGGCGCGTTTCGCCAGTGCGCCGCTCACCCCGCCGCTAGAGGTGTAGGCGTCCAGCGTGAGCCGACTGCCGTCGCGCCGCTCGAACACTTCTGTGAGCGCGTATTGCAGCAGTGGCAGTGCACCGGGTTCCTCACGCACATCTGCAATGATCGTGGCGACGAGGTCAGCATCCGCCTTGATGCCGATGCGCTCTAGCGGACCGACGATTGCCGCCTCAAGCTCTGGCGTGGAAAGCGGCAGCACGACTTCGGTGTTTTGCTGGATGAGTGAACCGAAGCCCTCATATTGCAGCGGGCGGTCGTAGAAGTCTGCCCGGAGGGTGATAACGATGTGCAGGCGTGTTTCCGGTCGGGTGGCGGCGTAGCGCAGCAACTCCAAGAATTGCAGCCGCTCTGCCTCGCTTTCCACCTGTGTGAAGATTTCCTCGAACTGGTCGATGATAATCAGCAGGTCGCCGTCTTTGTCCGCAAGCAGGTCTGCCGCGATGCGATCCAACGCCTCAACTTCGTCGGCGAGCGCATCTTGCAGGCGGGCAGTGGGGCGGGTGGCAATACGGTTCAGGGCGGCGGCAAGGTTATAGAGCGGGTCGCTGCCGGGCACCATCTCCACCACAAACCACTCCTGGCTGCCCGTAACGGCACCCTGGCGCAGCCGGGGCACCAACCCCGCCTTAACGAGGCTGCTTTTGCCGCTGCCGCTGGGACCGACCACCGCCAGAAAGCTCGCCCGGCGCACATGGTCAGTCAGCCGCTGCACGCTTGCCTCTCGCCCGAAGAAGTTCTGCGCGTCTGCCTCCTCGAACGGGCGCAGCCCCATGTACGGGTTTTCAATTCGGGATAGCGACGCCAGCATCTCCGCCGTGATGGTGGTTTCCTTCTCCTCCAGCGCATTGCGGAAGACAAGCGCCATTTCGCGCACATCCTGGTAACGGGCGGCGGGGTCTTTGGCGGTCGCCTTGCGCAGGATGGCATCGAAGGCAATCGGCAGGTCGGGGCGTGCCTTCTCTAGCGGCGGCAGCTCCTCCATAATGTGCGCCATAATCATGGCGGTGATGTTTTTGCCCGTAAATGGGTGAGCGCCCGCAAGCACCTCGTGCAGGATGATGCCCAGGCTGTATACATCTGACTGTGGGGTGGGCGGGCGGGACTGCAACTGCTCTGGCGCGGCGTAGGAAACCGTACCGCTGATGGTGCCATCGCTTGTCTGGTCGTTCTCCGCGCCGATCGTTTTGGCAATGCCGAAATCGGTCAGGTAGGCATTGCCGTCGTCGTCCATCAGGATGTTGTCTGGCTTTAAGTCCAGGTGCACCACACCGCTGCGGTGCGCCACGGACAGCGCAGCGGTGATCTGTTCCAGGAAGCGGGCGATTTCTTCCAGGCTCAGCGGGTGTGCCTTAAGGCGTTTGCCCAGGCTGCCGCCGCGCACAAACCGCATAACGAGGTAAGCACCGTCCGGGTCACGCCAGTAGTCGAACAGCGGCACAATGTGCGGGTGCTCCAGGCGGGCAATAAACTGCGCCTCCGCGTCGAAGCGGCGCACGAACTCCGGCGAGTTCGCAAACTGCGGCAAAATCACCTTGATGGCAACTTCGCGGCGCACCACGTTTTGCTCTGCACGGTATACAGCACCGAACCCACCCGCACCGATGCGTTCGATGAGTTCATACCCTTTGAGTGTTCTACCAATCAGTTCGGTGGACATCCGCGCAGACCGTGTCGCTTTCGTTTTCGCAAGGTGAGTAGGTCGCCAGTTGGTTAGGGCACAGGCGGCACCGCCCGCCCCTCGATGTGGAGTTCGTAGTTCAACGCTGGGGGTAGGTCGCTGGTGGTGATGGGTGACAGGGACAGCGATAGTTGCGTTTGGGCACCGGGCAACAGCGGTTCGCCGCTTTCCCACACACGGTAGCCGTATACCTGCTCCTGTGCATCCAGCAGTGTGACCACTGCTCGCAGCGGGTTGGCGGTGCGCCCGCCTGTGTTCGCCAACACCGCAGATAGCGTGTAGCGCTCGTCCCGCTGGGCGAACGCAACGTCCTGGGCGGGCACGGGAACAAAGCGTTGGTCTACGGTGTTGGTAGCGACGGCGCTGGTCAAAGTCGCCACAATGTTGCTCACCGCGTCGCCGTCCACGCCGGGGAACAACGCCCGGTAGGGTGCCGCACCGCCCGGCGAGATGTATGCCTGCTCCACCATCACCTGCTGCGTACCCAGCACAGTATCATCCCCCCGGAAAAGCTGAACCTCCACCCGTACCTGCTCAACGTGTTCCGCCAGTGGATTTACCACACGCCCCAGGCACAGCACGCCATCGGCGCTGGTGGTGCGGCAAACCGGCGGTTGCAGGTCTAGCGCGGCGATGGGCGGCGCGTCGAGGGTCACGGGGGGTTCACCTTCAATAGGGATAACAAGCTGCTGCCCGATCTGCAATACGCTGGGGTCAATATCCGGGTTGGCAAGCAGCAACGCCTGGAAGTTCACATCGAACTGATTAGCTATGTCTAGCAGGGTATCGTCCGCCCGCACCGTATATATCCTCGGGGTGGGGCTTGGTGGCGGTGAGGGTTGGGCGGCAATACGCGCTGTGGCGCGGCGGGGGGGGACGGTTACGGGCAGTGGGGTGCGCTCATACACAGTAATGGTCATGCGTGGGGGGGCGGTCAGGCGTTCTGTTGGGCGTGCAGCGCTGTTGGTGCTGCTTGGCAGCAGGGTGCATCCGGTAAGCCAGATGAACACCATCACCACGCAGGCAACCAGTGGGATCCATGCCCAATGCTCGACGACACCCATTTACTTGTTGTCCGACCCCAACATGCTTTAACGTGCCCACATTATAGCGGCAAAACGATGGGTTCGCACTGAATTCAGTAGCGGTTTTCGCACAATCTCGTTAGGATCACTTGGTGGTGGGGAATCAGTCAGATAGGGAGAACAAGCTTTGGCACCGCTTACCCTTGAGGAACAATTAGGAAAACTGCTGACCCGCGCTCAGCAGACGGTTTGCACCGCAGAATCTTGCACAGGCGGGCTGATCGCCAGCCGCCTAACGGATGTGCCCGGCAGTTCGGCATACCTGTTGGGTGGGATTGTCGCCTACGCCAACAGCGCCAAGCAGAGCTTACTTTCCGTGCGGCAGGGCACGTTGATGGCATACGGTGCCGTGAGCGAACCCACCGCCGAGGAGATGGCACTGGGGGCAAAAGAGCGCTTCGGCACAGACTTCGCACTGAGCGTAACGGGCATCGCCGGACCGGGAGGGGGCACAGTGGATAAGCCAGTGGGGTTGACGTACATCGGCATGGCAAAACCTGACGGCACCGTGGTTGTGCAGCGCCATGTGTGGGAGGGCACCCGCAAGCAGAACAAAGCGCAAAGCGTAGACGCCGCGCTGCAAATGCTCATTGACGAGCTGAGCCAGCACGCTACCTCTTAGCGATTTGATGCAGTGCCCTGGATCAACAAACATGAAGGAAAACGTAAGGGCGGCGCGACGTGCCGCCCCCCTGCGTGTGCCTAGCCGCGTGCGCGGTTAAGCTGCACCATCATCATTACGCTTAGTAGCAAACGCTTCTCTTCCTCGGCGGAAATTGTTGGCTCCAATAGGTCGATTCGGAACTTGCTCTCAAAAAACGCGGGTTCTTTCGTCAATTGCATGATCGGCAGTTCGGCGTTGTCGTGGATGGTGTAGGATGGGTGGATGATGTAGCCGGAAATTAGCCCCAGGAACGGGATTTCGCCCAGCAGCACGTCTGCCACTTTGACCCACGGGTTGTCCTCCGTCAGGGAGTGCTGCGGCGTGCCCTGTGGCGTTTCGATGTCGTAGTGTGCTTTCCAGATTGTCTTTAGCCCGCGCTGCTTGATCGCCCCCAGCGGGCGCTCGGTTGTGCTGTCTGTAAACTTGTAGCGGGCACCAATGTCGATAATGCGGTCAGCATTGATGCGGAACACCTCATCGGTCTTGCTGTCGTCGCGGAAAATCCGCACGTCTTCGCGCAGGTTGAAGATCTTCTGGCGCACGAACAACACCGGGGCGTCGTTGGCGTCTGTGATGTAGATTTGCGGTGCCAGTGCGATGATCTTAAAGCGCATCCGCAGCGGGTAGGTGTAAACCGTGCTGGCACTCTTTGCCTTGCGCTCCGGGGCAAAGCTCACATCGCCGCCGTTGCTGCGCGGCGGTGCAGCGGGCGCACCGCCATTGCCGCCGTTCATCTTGCTGAGTGCCTTCTGTGCTGGCTCAAACGTTGGGTTGATTTCTAGCACGCGCTCCAGGCTCTCCTGGCGCAGTTCGCGGTCTTCTACCGCGTTTGCCATCAGCCACCAGCCGTTGTAATCCTCCGGGTGGTCTTCCAGGTACGGGATGAGCTGGGCGCGGGCGTTTTCGCGGTCACCCTGTTTGATAAGCTGATAAACCGCTTTGAGTTCCTGTGCAGTCATGGGGGAGTGTCCTCGTCTCAATCAAGCTCTTATAAGTGGTACCTTTATTGTACGGCAACTTTGTGTGCGGCGGAAAAATGCCCCCAAACTGTGACAGTTCTTTAACCGAAAAACCCGCCCAAAGCCCCTTGCTTTAGCGATGGGGATGTAGGGCGGCTGTCCTCTAGACATTATAGGACGCCTTGTTGTATGGTGTTTTCATGGCACGAAAGCACCATTCAAAAGTAACAATAACGTTGTCTATTCGTGCAAATATCACGTCGAGAGCCAGAAAAACGTATGACCATCCTTGAGATGCGCCGTACATTCAAATACCGGATGTATACTCACAAACGCAATCGACATCTGCATGATGTGACGAACATTTCGGGCATCATCTGGAACCACTGTGTGGCCTTGCAGCGGCGCTACTATCGCCTCATGGGTGGATACATCTCTCGCTATGTGTTGCAAAAGCACATTGCGAAAATGCGGAACACCTCTCGCTTTGCACACTGGAAGTTGGTTGGCTCTCAGGCGGTGCAGGAAATTGTGGAGCGGCTGGATAAAGCCTACCAGCGTTTCTTTGAAAAACGCGGCGGCAAACCCCGCTTCAAAAAGGTGAAGAAATACCGTTCGTTCACCCTCAAACAGGCAGGCTGGAAGTTGCTAGTGCAGGTTCGGGTCTTAAGGGTTGATTGAACGCACCACCCACTGAAAGTGG
>CAYVGI010000136.1:5345-13785 GCA_964451095.1 uncultured Anaerolineaceae bacterium | reverse complement strand
GGTGTGTGCCGCCACCGTGCCGAAATATATCACAACTTATCCCAATTCCAAAACAATCGTGAGAAAAATTTGCGATTTTCACATTTATCCCTATCCCTAAACATACGCTGGTGCGATGTTACGATTTTTGCGATTTTCACGTTCTGCTCATGTGTTATATTTAGGAGCAGAATCAGCAAGGGCGAGATGGTGCAACCATGAGCGAGGGCACAACCCCTCCCACAAACAACAACCCCAGGCGAGATCAACCGACGGATGACCAATCTGCATCCAGCATTTTCTTGGAACTGATGCGCCAGCAGGCGACACACCCCCAGGACGATGATGGCTACCCGGATGCGCTAGCCCCGCACCCCTTAGCAGCAATGGACGGCGCTGTGCCAGATGGCAGCGCTTTAGTAGAAGACGAGCACGATGCAGCGCTGGATGAGCCAGTCAATCCAGAAAGTCTAGGAAGTCATGACGAACCCGACGCCCACAGCGACATCCGGGAACGACTGCGCGTACAGCGCGTGCAGCGACGGCGCAAACGGCGGCGCTACCAGACATTTGGGGTGATGGGCGGGGCATTTCGCACGGTGTTCACGCTGGTGATTACCGCCGTGACGACCGCGACGATCTTTACATGGTGGCAGGGACCGGAGTTTTTGTCTGCGGATGTGCGCGACGACCTGAGCATTGCGCTGGCAACGGCAACCAACCAGGGCATGATGGTGCAGGCAACCGCACTGCCCGTCACCCCGAACTGGCTAAAGCGCGTGGGCATCATCAGCGGGCACCGCGGACCGGAAAATGACCCCGGCGCAGTGTGCGACGACGGGCTGACCGAGGCGGAGATTAACCTGGCAGTGGCGCAGCGCGTGGTGCGCAACCTGCAAGCACGCGGCTACACGGTGGATTTGCTGGATGAGTTCGACCCGCGCCTCGCAGACTATCGCGCAGAAGCGCTGATTTCCATCCATGCGAACACCTGCCGCGACTACGGCGAAGTGGTTTCTGGCTATTTGATCTCCACCGCAGACGCACGCTCCGGCAGTGGCAACGACCAACTGCTGGTGGAATGCGTCGCCGCCAAGTATGAGGATTCCGCGCAACTGCTGCGGCGCTATGGGCTAACCCGCGATGTGACCGACTACCACGTCTTCCGGGAAATCCACCCGCGCACACCCGGCGCTATTATCGAGCTAGGGTTCATGCTTGCCGACCGTGCCATACTCACCCAACAGCCCGACCTCCTGGCAGACGGCATCACGCAGGGCATCCTGTGTTACCTGGAGCCGGAAAGCCCGAACATCCTAGCAACATTGCAGGCACCCACACCTGCCCCACCAGACGCCCCAACGCCGCTGCCCATCAGCAGCAACTAGAAAGAGCACATCATGAGCGATGCCCCCGAGAAAGACCTGGTCATGTACACCCGCACGCTGGGCTGCCCGTTTGTCACCATTGCCAAGCGCGTGCTGCGCGAACACAACGTGCACTACCGCGAAGTGTTTATTGATAAAGACCCACCCGCCCGCGACCGCGTGCGCACCTGGACGGGCTTTCTCTCTGTGCCGACGCTGATTATCGCCGCGCCGGGGGATATTTTGCCGCTCACCGTGCCGGAACCGCTGCCGGAGGGCACGTCACCGCAGGGCATTGACCGGGGTGATATGATTACCGAGCCGCGTGAGACCCAGCTAGAAAACTGGCTGCGCAAACACGATCTCATTGAGTAGCGATTTGCCGTTAGCCTATTGAACCCCGATTGTGACACAGATTGCAGATGTTGATCGACTTACCCGCAGCCAGCAACAACAGACGGAGGGCAACCCCATGACCCCACGCACCATCAGCCTGATTCAGGTACACATTGCGGTGCTGCTGTTCGGGCTTGCCGGGCTGTTCGGCAAATGGGTAGACCTGCCCGCATCGGTGATTGTGTTCGGGCGTGTGTTTTTTGGCGCGGCGGCACTACTGCTGATCTTGCGCTGGCGGGGCATCCCGCTGCGGCTGAACAACCGCCAGGACGCCATCACCCTGTCGGTTTCCGGCGTGATTTTGGCGGTGCACTGGGTAACGTTCTTCCAGGCAATCCAGGTCGCGGGCGTGGCAGTGGGCTTAATCGCCTATGCAACGTTCCCGGTGTTTGCCACGTTCATGGAGCCAATATTCGACCGGGTGCGGGTGCAGCGCAAAGATATTGTGCTGGCGGCGGTGACGTTTGGCGGCGCGGTGCTGGTGGTGCCCTCGTTTGAACTGGGCAACGAAGTCACGCAGGGGTTTCTGTGGGGCGTTGTCTCCGCCGGGACGTTTGCGCTGCTTTCCATATTCAATCGGCGCAACGTGGCGGACTACTCCGGGCTGTTGGTGGCGTTTTACCAGGATGTGGTAGCGACCATCGTGCTGCTGCCCGCGCTGTTTTTGGCGACGTACACGCTCACAGCGGAGAAGGTTGCGCTGTTGGTGCTGCTGGGCGTGGTGTTTACTGCCATCGCGCACAGCCTGTATATTCAGGGGCTGCGCCATGTGCGGGCACAGGTTGCCAGCATCATCGCCAGCCTGGAATCCGTATACGGGATTATCTTTGCGCTGGTGCTGCTGGGGGAGCGCCCGCTACCGCGTGTGCTGCTGGGCGGCGCGATTATCCTGGGGGCGGCGGCGTACAGTTCCATTGCGGAGCAGCGGGCAAACGCCACCCAACCGCAACATGACTTAACCACACAGGCATCTACGGGGGACTAACCACACTATGACCATCGCTGAAAAAGACATTCAGGTGCAGGGGCGCAACGTACACTATCTGGAATCCGGCACGAACAACCCACGGGCAGTGATGCTGCTGCACGGCAACGTGGGCGACGCGAATTTCCACTGGCGCAAGCTCATCCCAAGCCTGACGCACCTGTATCGTGTCATCGCGCCAGACTTACCCGACTTTGGCAAGAGCGACCCACTGCCGCAAGCATCGCTCACCGCGCTGACGGACTGGCTGCACGAGTTCTATGCCGTGCTGGGGCTAAAGCAGGGTGTGGTCGTGGGGACATCCTATGGTGGGCTGCTGGCACGGCTGTTCGCGTCTGCCTATCCACACGAAACGCCCGCGCTCATCCTGATTAACGGCGGCGGGCTGCCGCCGAAGTCCGGGGGGTTTGCAAAGCTGCTGGCGCAACTGCCCGTGGTTAACGACATGATCTTCAACGGTGCCAGCAACCAGATGGTGAAGTCCCGCGAGGCGCTAAACTGGCTGGTGCAGTACCCCAAAACGCCCAAAGACGACGGCAGCGAAAATCACGAGCGCATGAGCGCCAAGGGCTACACCGCGCCAGACCCGCTCACGGAGGAGATGGTGACAGCAGCGACCAACAGCAGTGCCGCGCTCTCCCGCCTTATGCGTACCCAGGTGCTCAGCCCCATCCCGGAAAAGCGCACCCCCATGATCCCGGCGCTCATCCTGTGGGGGGAAGACGACGAGATTTCGCCCATCGCCACGGGCAAACGCATCAACAAGGCAATCCCCGGCAGCGAACTCGTCCCGATTGCGGAGACAAAAAGCGCCCCACACATCGAGGAGCCGGAAGTCGTCGCCTTCCAGATTGAGCGCTTTTTGGAAAACCTCGGCAGACCGTCCAAGGATGACCTGCCGGGTGTGGGCAGGCTGGGCTAGCGCGGCGAATACCGCGCCACCTCCGCCCGCAGCAGCGCGACGGCATCAGCACCGGGTTTTGCTGCCGCGATTACCACTTCCGCCGCCTCGGTTAGTTCCGGAGCGTGGGCGCGTGCCGCCATGCGGCGCAGTGCCTCATCTGTCGGCAAACCGAGACTGATCGCGACCAGAGCGTACCGGAAGATCGGTGTAAGTTCGTTGTCTTCGGTCTCGTAGACATTACTTAGCGCGGTAATCACCGTCGCGGACCCCATCCCGCGCTGCTGTATATCGACCAAGTAGTCCGCCATAGCGTTGAGCGTGGGGGGCAGCAGGGTTTTCACCCGCTGCCGCCAGCTCCCCATAAACAGGTAGCGCGGCAGGGCGATGTCTTGCGCTTGCAAGCGCCCTACCACACGCGGCACCAGCCCTGTCGCCCGCAGGCGGCTGTCCGGTTCCCGCACGAACACATCGTTCAGCACAACCCAGTCCCCCTCCATGCCAACAGGTTCCGCAATCGTGAACATGCCAGCCGCCTCATCTGTGTAGAGGGCAATATCGAGCGCGGTGGCAATCTGCTGCCGTGCCGCGCCCCCATCGGGCGCACCTGCCGCCAGTTGCACCATCGCGTCGCGTAGGTTATCCGCTTGCAGCGCGAACAAAACACCCTGTGTGCGCCGCGCCATCGTGTTCCGCAGTTCGGGCAGCGTCTCCAAATCCACATCATTACGCACTTGCCAGTGTGAGTTGTCGCGTCCATCAGGGATGGCATCCGCCAGCACATCCAGCCAGCGGGCGGTTTCAGGACGGTCTTTGCCCGCCACCATCATGTTCACCCGCCCCAAAACAAAACCTTGCAGCACCAGCGCTGCCTCTACCGTCAGCTTGCCACTGACCACAAACGCATCCAATTCCGGCGAAAGCACTGCCGCCTCCACACATCACCCGGCATGTCTCCCCATCACTTTACAGCAGTGGGCAACCCCCAGCAAATGGCGGTGTGCACCGGGCAAGCACGGTGTACACTAGTGGCACACCACAAGGGTATTTATGGTACGGGCATAGCACGCTGTGCCGTGGGCGTAGCATCGCACCACCCCTACCCGAAGATGGTTGTTTTGATGACCTTTGCGGTCAAACCCTAGATGACAGTCCGTTAGCAAACCAGGAAACCCCTACCGTATGGACCGACTGAAAATTATCCTGCTGGGCATCGTTGCCATGGTTGGTGTGCTGGGCATCCTGCCCGCCGCCGCACAAGACGCACCGCCCGCCGATGTGGAAGTAAGCGATGCGCTCGTGGAACAGGTGGAAGGCATCGAAGCGTTCGTGAACGATGTGCGTGGGCTAGAAACACTCGACCCCGTCAACCGCGTATTCCCCTCCCGTGCGGATGTGGCAGCGTTCTTGCAGGAGAGCATAGATGAACAGCTCACGCCGGAACTGGTTGAGCAGTCCGTGGCGTTTTACTATGCGTTTGACTTTATCGACGACCCCGAACTGGACATTGTAGGCATCTACCTCGATCTCATCGAAGATCAAATCGGCGGCTACTACGACCCCGAAGACAAGTCCATGAACACGATCCTCATCAGCGGGGACGGCGTGCTTGGCGACGAACTTCCGCTGCTAGAGCAGATCATTTACGCGCACGAGTTCGTGCACGCGCTGCAAGACCAACACTACGACCTCGCCGCGCTGGGCTTCAGTGCGGAGACCGACCCGGACGAGATTGCCATCGACAGCTTTTTGGCACGCCAGGCACTCGTTGAGGGCGATGCAACCTTTGTGATGAACGCCTACACCGAGGTCATCATCACCGAGAACCCGCTCGCGGCAATGAGCCTGCTTGGGGCGAGCATTACCAGCAGCGCCATCCCGGAGGGCACACCCGATATTCTCACGCGGGAACTGTTCTTCCCCTACACCACCGGGCTAACGTTCGTGACCGCGCTCATCGAACAGGGTGGCATGAGCGCCGTTGACGACGCCTTTAATGACCTGCCCGTGAGCACAGAGCAGATCTTGCACCCGGAAAAATACCTGGAAGGCGAACTACCTGTAACAGTGACGCTCTCCCCGACGGATGCGGCGCTCGGTGCGGGCTGGGATGTTCTGGACGAGGACACACTCGGTGAGTTCTACCTGCGGGCGTTCTTGGACGAGAACATTGTTGACCGCGCCACCTGGCGCGATGCCGCTGCCGGCTGGGGCGGCGACCGCTACCGCATCTTCCGGGGCGACGAGGGCGCGATTGCCATGGTGCTGCGCATTGCATGGGACGCACCCGGCGACCAGGGTGAGTTTGACGATGCCTTCGCCATGTGGGGGGAAACCCACTACGGCACCGCCCCCGTAGACGGCTGCTGGAGCGATGCGACTACCGCGTTCTGTGTGGGCACCGTGGGCAACGAAAGCGTTGTCACCCGTGCGCCGTCATTGGAAGCAGCACAAGCGCTGCTGACCTCACAGTCCTAAAGCGTCTATGGAGCGCCAAAAACCCATCGTACAGAACACGATTGTGTTCTTGGTCGCCGTGTTGTTGATGGTGGGTGTACTGGAAGGGCTGCTGCGTATTGCAGACCCGCTGGGCATTCATCGGCTGGTGGGCACGCTGCAAGCGGTCTCCCGCCAGCTAGATACGACCGACCCGCGTGGGTTCGGGCTGCCGCCCGGTCGCTACACGCTGCCGGGCTGGTCGCTCACTATTGACGACAATCGCAACCGTGTGACCCCTGCCACCCGTGCGGGGGACTGCCGGATTGTGTTTGTGGGAGACAGTGTGACTATCGGGCAGAGTGTGGAAGACGATGAGGTGTGGGTAAACCTGCTGGCAGACGAGGCGGACGCCGAGTTTGTCAACGCGGGCTTCATGGGCTTTAACGTGTATCACGTTGCGAACACCGTGCAGCACCGAGACGGCGATGGCTATGTGTACTTGCTCATCGGCAACGACGATGAAGCAGGCATTCCGTTCGAGGAGCCGAGCCGTGGCGGTGCTCGTGGGCTAATCCAAAACAGACTACTGCCCGCCACCTACGCCTATGCGACGATCTTGCGCGGAACCCCTTCCACGCCACCCGCCCAAAGCACGACGCTGTCAGCTATTGAACAGGATGAGCAGCTAGCCGCGTTCATGGAGACATTCGATACACTCGTCAACCGTGACGACGTGCTGGTCATTGGCTTTGACCACGAACCACTTTCACAGTTTGTGGCGGAGCAGTACCCGCAGGTCACACTTGTGGAGCCGTTCGACGAGGGCATTAGCTGGATTGACAGGCACGCCAACCCCGCTGGCAACCGCCAACTGGCAGAGCGTGTACAGGGCATGGTAGGGGCGTTTGTAGACGAAAGATGTGCCGCCCGTTAATTTTTTTTAGCGTCTTTACGGTCTTAACGTTGCAACCGCTGCCGTGTGTGGGATAATCAGTAGGTGATGCGAGTTGGAAACGCGGATGCAACCCGACATGACCAATGACTCTTCCCTGAAAAGCAAAACCATCAACTGCCCGAACTGTGGGAGCGTTTGCTCTGCGCGGGCAATTGTGTGCAAATCCTGCGGGCATATGCTGCGGGAGATCAACCCGGACACAACCCAAACGGCGATCATGCCCCGCCCCGCCCCACAAACGGAGATACCGCCCGATGACGACGTGCTGGGCGGCACAAGCCGCTTTAGCGCGGGCAGCGTGCTCTATGTTTCTATTGAGCGGGTGAACTCACCGATTGCGCGTTATGTACACCGGGAGCCGATCATCCTGGGGCGCGAAGAGGATAACCTGCTGGGGCGTAACGACATCAACCTGACGCCCTACAACGCCAAGGAGCGTGGTGTGTCCCGGCGGCACGCGCAAATTTACTACAAAGGCGGCGAACTCTTTATTGAAGATCTGGGCAGCAGCAACGGCACAGCGGTCAACGGCAGCCTGCTGACCAAGAACGAACCCCAACAACTGCGCGATGGCGACGAGATTGTGCTGGGTCATATGATGGTGTGGGTCAATTTTTAGCGCATATTGGTGCGATGTTACAAAAATTTAACCCAAATCACTCGGTCGATATTCTATGCTATAGACACAGCGCTTAAGTATACGTGTAACACACCATAATCTAGAGGGTGGCAGAAACGTGATGACGGACAGGGGACCCGACGAACAGAACAACAAGAAAAACATCTGCGCCAACTGCGGCGCAGAGAACCCGCCCGGCGTGATGATCTGCAGATCGTGTGGGCAGCTCGTGACGGGCGCACCTGTAGGCACGACCTACCGCCTGGAGGAGAGCGAGATACTGGAGTACGCCAGCGAGCAGCTCAAAAACGTTAACCTCAACGACCGCAAGCTGCACTTCCCAGAGGACGCCACATTTGCGATCCAAATCCGCGAGGTGGACGCACCGATGGTCTACAGCCCGGAGAAGACGCTATTGGTCGGGCGGCGCAACAAAGACCACGACTTTGTGCCCGATATTGACCTGTACCCTTACGCAGGCTTTTTGCTGGGCGTCAGCCGCCGCCACGCGATGATCTACCGCAAGGACGACCGCCTGGTGATCGAAGACCTGGGCAGCAGCAACGGCACCTTCGTGAACGGCAGCCGCATAGAGCCAAAAGAGCCGTACCCGCTGTACGACGGCGTGGAAGTTAGCCTGGGCAAACTGCACTTCACCATCCGGTTTTAACCCCACCGGCTGGCAAAGCCACAAAAGGGGCACTTGCCCGGTCTGTGTGATGTGACTGCGCTGCCCCCTGCATGGTTGTTGCCCCCCACAAACGTGAAATCGTAAATTTTGCGGAACCTCTAAGGCACC
>CAYVGI010000136.1:0-5245 GCA_964451095.1 uncultured Anaerolineaceae bacterium | reverse complement strand
AAGGGAACCGCCTCAACATGCACACAAACGCCACATTCCCGTTCCTTTACAAACTATTGGTTCCACTGCTTGCGCTGATGCTGCTTGGGGCACCCGCTGTCGCCCCCGTCCAAGCACAGGGGATTGCCGGTGGGGCGTGGGATCCCATCCCCGATAACAGCACCATGGGCACGCCAATCGAACGCCACGAAGGTGGGTTTGTGATGGCGGGCGGCAAGTTCTACCTGATGCTGGGGCGGGAGTCCCGCACGGTGGATATTTATGACCCCATGACCAACACATGGTCAACAGGTCCGCAGATTCCAACACCGCGCTCCGCTGCCCACCACCTGCAACCCGTGGTGATTGACGGGCTGATCTTCGCAGTGAACGTGTACATGGGCGGGTGCTGCGCCGAGGGCGAAACAGGCGCACCGGACGTGTACATCTACGACCCGCTAACCAACGCATGGTACACCGGGCGGGCAATTCCAGAGGATCGGCGGCGCGGCTCTACCGCAGCAGTGTTCTACCAGGACACAATCTACATCATGGGTGGGTTGCAGTTTGGGCACGGCAGCAGCAGCACCAACGCATTCACCTTCGTAGACGCCTACAACCCGTTCACAGGCGAGTGGGAAACGCTGCCGAACATGCCGCGCTCCCGTGACCACTTCGGCGCGGCAATCATCGGGGATAAAATCTACGCGGCGGGTGGGCGCGACACAGGCATGGACAAGGGCACATTCGGTGAGGTGATTAGCGAGGTGGACGTGTACGACATCTCCGATAACCAGTGGACAACCCTGCCCGCAGCAGCGAACATCCCCACAGCGCGGGGCGGCACTGCTACCGCCGTGCTGGACAACTTTGTGATTGTGCTGGGCGGGGAACTCGCCGGGCAAAACGCCGCATTTAACCAGGTGGAAGCGCTGGATACCACCAACAACACCTGGGTAACCCTGCCAGACCTCACGTTCGAGCGGCACGGCACCACCGCCACCGTGTGCAACGGCACCGTGTGGATTGCGGGGGGTTCCCCCACCAACGGCGGCGGACGCATGATTAACCTGGAGCGCTACAACCCGACGGGTACCACCATGTGCAACGAACCCGCCATCGTCGCCAGCAGCCTCAGCAGCGCAGACGGCAACCTGGGCAGCACGCCGGACGGCACCCCCCTCACCCGCAATGTGACCATCAACAACACAGGCGGCAACCAAGCAACATTCATCGAAACGATTGACATTGAGAATGACGGACAGAATGCGTTCGAGATTGCAGCGGCACCCAGCGACCGCGTAATCATCGGCGCAAACGGCAGCCTCACTATTCAGGTCACGTTCACGCCGCAGGGCAGCGGGCAGGCAACCGCCGACCTCGTAATTGAAACGCCGCAAAAGGGACAAGACTTTGTGCTGCCGCTCTCTGCATCCGTGATTGAGAATATCGACCGGGACGACAACAACGTCATCAGCGCGTCGGACGTGCTGTATGTGATTAACCGCCTGGGCGGGGACGACCTGAGCGCGGATGTGGACGGCGACGGCGATGTAGACGGCACCGACGTCCAACAGGTGCTGAACCTGCTGGGGCAGCCCGCGCCATAACCCGCATTGAACTCTGATGGCTAGTGCCTGACCACAACGGTTATCAAAGCAATCGTTTTGGGGTACGCCCAGGGCACCGCACGCTTGTGCCCACCTTTGTGGTGTACCGCTAGCAATCAGAGTATTGTATATAAATATAAACTTTTCATGAAAAGCATACAAATTGGTTCGTTGGCGCTTTCGTAAAACTCAACTCTAACATAAAATCAATTCGCGCTAAACCAAAGCAACTTGAGGGAACATAGATGGCAGTCCACGTCAAGTGGTGGGATGACACCCGCACCATTCTGCACTACCAGTTCGTTGGGCACTGGACATGGGACGAATTTTGGAATGCGATTGAGCAGGCACGGAAGTACTCCGTTGATGAGATGCGCGTAGATATTGTCGCAGACTTTATTGAAACGGGTATGGTTCCTGGCAGTGCGCTCACCCACCTGCGCAAGGCAGTTGCCACCCGCCCGCCGAACCGGGGCATTGTCGTTGTAGTGGGCACTAGCATCGTCGTGCGCAGCTTAATCAGCATGTCAAAGCCCCTGCTGCCCCGCGCCATGCGCTTCGACATAGTAGACACACTCGAAGAAGCACTCGACATCATCTACGCGGAACAGCAGGCACACACATAGCCTAGCAAAACCCTCGTCACCGCCTGCCACTCCGTTATAATGCCCCCGTATGAGCCGCAATTGTTCCCTGGGGGAAGTGAATGTCTGTTCTCACCGCTGCCAACCTGAGCATGTCCTTTGGGGCGCACGAGATCTTCAGTGATGTGACCGTGGAGATCCCCCGTGGTGCCCGCATTGCGCTGGTCGGTCCGAACGGCGCGGGCAAAACCACGCTGCTGCACATCCTTATCGGGCAGCAAACCGCCACTGGCGGCGACTTGCAGACGATGAAAAACCTGCGTGTGGGCTTCCTACCGCAGCGACCCGAACTGCTCGGCGACCACTCCCTGCAAGATGAAGCACTGAAGGCATTCGACGACCTGCGCCGCCGCGAAACCGAACTCAACACGCTTGCCGAACGCATGGCGGAAGGCGACGAGGACGCGCTGGAACGCTACGGTGCGCTGCAAGAACAGTTCGAGGCGGACGGCGGCTACACCTACACCCAGTCCATTAAGTCTGTATTGGAGGGGCTGGGCTTTGACGAAGACGAGTTCGCCACCCCGCTCGGCAGGCTTAGCGGCGGGCAAAAGACCCGCGCCGTGCTTGCCCGGCTGCTGCTGGAAAAACCGGACTTGCTGGCGCTGGACGAGCCGACCAACCACCTGGATATTGACGCCATCGAGTGGCTGGAGGGCTACCTGAAGTCGTTCGAGGGCGCGGTGCTGGCAATTAGCCACGACCGCTACTTCATTGATGCGTTTGCCAACACCGTGTGGGAACTGGACTTTGGGCAGTTGGACACCTACCGCGCCAACTACACCCAGTACATCCGGCAGCGGGCAGAGCAGCGCGAGCGCATGATGAAGGAATTTGAGGCGCAGCAGGCGTTCATCGCCAAAGAAGAGGACTACATCCGCCGCAACATCGCCGGGCAAAACACCAAGCAGGCACAAGGGCGGCGCAAGCGCCTGGAACGCCTGAAGCGCGATAACCTGATGCACGCGCCAGAGCGCGACAAAGACACGATGAAAATTGACATGAGCATCACACACCGGGGCAATGAGTTCGTGCTGACGACGGAAAAACTGCAAATCGGCTATGCAGATGCAAACGCGCCGCTGCTGGATGTGAGCAACATCAAGCTGGAACGAGGCGAGATCGCCGCGCTGGTCGGTCCGAACGGGGTGGGCAAGTCCACGTTCATCAAAACCGTGACCGGGCAGCTTAACCCGTTCGACGGCGAAGTGCATGTGGGCGATAAGGTTGAGGTCGGGTACTTTGCGCAGGCACACGAACTGCTAAACCCGCAGAACAGCATCATTGACGAGATCATCAACACACGCCACATGTCCCAAAGTGAAGCCCGCGACTACCTCGCCCGCTACCTGTTCCGGGGCGAAGATGTGTTCCGCAAGATTGGCTCGCTCAGCGGGGGGGAACGTGGGCGGGTAGCACTGGCGAAGCTGGCGCTGGGCACGGCAAACCTGCTGCTGCTAGACGAGCCGACCAACCACCTGGACATCCCCTCGCAGGAGATGCTGGAAAACATGCTGGCAGACTACCCCGGCACGGTACTGCTCGTCAGCCACGACCGCTACCTGATTGACGCGCTGGCGACGCAGGTTTGGGCAGCACGCCCGCCAACAAACGGCGACGACCACGGGCGCGTGCATGTGTTCAAAGGGACGTGGAGCGAATACGTGCGCGACCGCGAAGCGCGGCAGCTACAGCAGCAGGCGCAGCGCAAAAAAGAGATGGAAGCGCTCGCACTTGCAGAGGCAAAGGCAGCAGCCCAGGCGGGCAACGGCAGCACGAGCAAGAAAAAGCACGGGCTAAACCCATATCAACTGGAAAAACGGCTTACGGCAGTTGAGCAGCACATCACGGAACTGGAAACAAAGTTGGAAGACCTGACCGAGCAGATTGCTAATGCAAGCGCGGCGGGCAACGCGGCGGAGGTTCAATCGCTGGGTGAAGCGTTTACGCAGGCGGAGGCGGACTTAGAGGCGGCTATGGAGGAGTGGGAACTGCTGGCAGCAGATTAGCGCTGCGGGTGGGCGGCAAAGCGCCGCCCGAATGATTGCGTTGCAATTATGCCTTATGCTTTGCGCGGATGATTTTCGCGCGTGGCACGGTCGGTGCCTTCTGTGTTCAGGGTGACGACGCCCGTGGTGCCGCCATCGTCCTGGTTAACCTCCGGCAGGGTCGGTGGTGCAGGGGGTTCACGCCGTTCTTCGCCATCACCGCGCTCGAACGGTTTTTCTCGCTTCTTGAACACCCCCGTGCGGCTGACTTCACCCTCCGCGCCTTCCATTTTCATGGTCGGTTTGCGGAAGATACCCGTCTTGCTGCCCGGTATGGTGCTCGTGTTAGATTTACCCATCATACACATCCCTGATTTTTATGATGTTCTTAACCCATTGTAACGTGTCTTTACACATTTTCACGAATGGGAATTGTTAAGCTTTTATCTAGCTTTGCTCGGTTTGTGGGGCGTCCGCTGGCAGGTAGTCACACGCGGCGATCACATCATCTGCCCCCAGCCCCAAAAGCGCTTTCGCGCCGTCTACTGCTGCCTGCTGGTGCGGTGCCACCTGTACATCCGTGTTTGGGCGCTGGCGGGCGATCCGCTCTGCCAGTACGGCACCGGCGCGGTCGCTGCCGACCACAACGATGTGCGCGGCACCCGTGTGCAAGTGCTGCCCTAACCAGCGTGCCGCCGAGAGCGGGTTGCTCACGCGGATGGGGTCAATCACCATCGCAAATGTGCCCAGCGTGCTGTTGTCTACGTCGCGCTGGCAGCTTTGCATGGTCACAGTAATCTCGTTTTCACTCACCGCCTCCGCCAAAAACAGTAAATACACTTTGCTGGCGGCACGTTTAATCTCTGCGGGCATAAGCTAATTACAATACCTGTCGTTGTCATCTATGTCTTAGTCAGCAGTGTAATCAATTCGGTATGGGCGGCGCAAGCCCCACTCATTGGGCGGTGGATTTCAGATTATTGGCGACATCGCAATGCCCTCACCCCAACCCCTCTCCCACACA
>CAYVGI010000135.1:0-13914 GCA_964451095.1 uncultured Anaerolineaceae bacterium | reverse complement strand
TTTGGCCAACGATGGGTTGCTGCCTAGGTTTGCCCCCCAATCCCGAATGCACCCTTTGGGTGGCACTGCGTAAATTTGTCAAACATTGAGCCATACCCAGCGCATCGGTGAGGGCAGCCTGCGCTCCTCACCGAGCAATTTGCCGCTAATTGGACTCGAATCGTGTGCCAAGCGCGGCAGGTGGGTCACTGCGCAAGAACGCCCGCATTCGCCTTTGCAACGGGCGGGGCAGCACACGCGTAATGCGTTCCACAGCACCGCTGCTCACCAAAACGAGGGTGACGATCATCAGCGCCCACGGCAGCGCGTTCAGCAGCGTGACCGGGAAGTCTACATCGCTGCGCTGGATTGCCGAGGATAGTGAGCGCAACGCTGCGAACAGGTATGCACCCAAAACCACCCGGAACGGGTGCCAGCCGCCAAAAATGACAATTGCCAGGGCAATCCAGCCGTCGCCGTCCATATTGGGCTGCGCTGCCCACTGTGGCTTCAGCTTGAGCGAGTATGCTGCCCCGGCTAAGCCGACAATAGCACCACCCAAAGCGACGTACAGATAGCGTTGAGCGTTTACTCGCGTCCCCCGGGCAAACGCGGCTTCCGGGCGCTCGCCAACAGCGCGTTGTGCCAGCCCCGGTGACGTGCGATACAGCCAGTACCATGTGCCGAATACCAGCACATAGCTGATGTAAACCGTCCAGTCGTGGTCGAACAGGATGGCACCGATAAATGGGATGTTTGCGAGAAACGGGATTGAGGTATCCGGGATGGTAACACTCGCTTGCCCAGCAAAGTCCCTGCCGACGAACTCTGCAATATCTGCACACAAAAGTGTGAGGATAAACCCGATGGCGACTTGATCTTGCTTTAGCTCAATGTCTGCCGCAGCGATGATAAGCGCCACTAAGCCCCCTACGAACATGGCAAACATAATTCCCAAAACAACACTTTCGGTGATTTGAGCGATAGCAAATGCTGCCAATGCCGACAAAATGATGCTGCCATTGAGCGACAGATTGATAACCCCTGCACGTTCCGTGATCGTCTCTCCGATGGATGCAATCACCAAGGGGGTCGCATTACGTACAATGCCCGCCAACACCGTAATCATAGTCTCATTCATAGGACTTCACCTCCGTAACGACGGGTGGTGTACTGGGAACCGATGTCTGATCCTCGGACGCTTGCGCGGACTGCCCCCGTGTGAGCCGCGACCGCAGCCCACTGCTCAGCATGACGAGCAGCACCAAAACACCTTGCAACACCTGCGCCAATGATGCGTCCAGCCCCATAGTCACACGCAGGCGAGTGCTGCCAAACATCATTGCGCCGAACACAAATGTGATAAACGGCACCCACAGCGCTCGGTAGCCTACCAGCAGCACCACCAAAATCGCCAGGAAGCCGATCCCGCCGCTGGCAAGCGGGCGCAGCGTGCCGTAGAAGAACAACACACGATAGGCACCAGCCAACCCCGCCAGCGCCCCGCAGAACGCAAACGCCGACAGGGATACACGCTCTGTGGGCACGCCCAGCAGCAGCGCACTGCGCGGATTTTTGCCCGTTGCTTTGAGTTCTAGTCCCCAGCGCGTGCCGCGCAGCATCAGCACCAGCGCGACCGAGATGACGACCACGAGCACAATCATGGCGATGCTGGTCGAGAAGTCATCGCTGAATGCGGGGAGGCGTGCGGCGTCATCGAACGGACCTGTGTCTAGCGCGTTGCCACCCTCCGGTGACCAGCGGTTGCCTACCAGATAGTTGGTGATGACGTTGGCAATCGCGTTTAGCGCCACGCCACCGAAGATCTCGTGCACACCCAGGCGCGTCTTAAGTAGACCCACCAGCACACCCCACAGCATCCCACCCATGACGGAGAACACCAGCGCCAGCGGCACACGCACAATCGCCGGGGCAGGCACGAACAGCGCCACCCAAGTAGCGAATATCGCGCCGAACATCACCTGCCCTTCCACGCCGATGTTCCACAGCCCGGCACGGAACGTGACGACTAACCCCAGCCCGGCAAGCGTGAGCGGTATCCAGAAGTTGAACACGCCCGCCACCCGCGATGCGCTGCTAAACGCGCCCGCCCAAACCGTCTGGAACACCTCAATGGGGTTACGCCCGACCGCACCCACCAGCACGGCGCTCAGTGCCAGGGACGCCAGCACCGCCAGCCCAGCGAACATGACCTGCGTGCCTGTCTCACGCGATTTCAGCATAACCTGCCTCCTCAAAATGCCCACCGATGAGCCGTCCAAGTTCGTCAACATTGGTCTGGCGCACGTCTGGCACTTCTATTACACGCCCGGCGTAGAACACCAAGATGCGGTCGCTGTAAGCGACCAGTTCGTCGAGATCTGGCGAGCTAAACAGAATGCCCGTGCCGACGTTACGCCGCGCAAGCAACTGCTGCCAAATCCAGCGGGCGCTGTCCACATCGAGACCACGGGTGGGGTTTTCCAGCACGAGCGCGAGGGGTTTTTCTGGCAAGAGTGCCATGAGTACACGCTGCTGATTACCACCAGAAAGCGACTCAATGCGGTCATGGGCACGTCCGCGGATATCATAGTGTTTGATCTGCGTGTCGGTGCGCTCACGTGCCGCCTGCCAGTCGATGCGCCCGTGCTTTTGATAGACCAGTGCGGTGTGTTCAGTCAGCGTTAGCCCGGCGATAAGCCCTTCTTCGATGCGCCCGGCAGCGCAGAACGTTAGCCCGGCGGCGGCAAACGCACGGTAGTGCTTGCCCGTGAGGTCGTGCTCCCCCACGCACACCCTTCCGCGCTCTACGCGGTGTAACCCGGCGGCAGCACGCATGAGCAGTTCTTGCCCGCTGCCGTCTAGCCCCGCCAACCCAATGACCTCGCTTGCCCGCAGAAGCACAGACAGGCTCTCGACGGACAGCCGCCCGCTTTCCAGCGTCACGTCCTCTAGCGCCAGTACCGTTCGTGCTCGCGTGAGGTCAACGCGGGCGCGGGTTTGCGGCTTAATCTCCTCGCCAAACATCATTTTGACGAGTTCCGTCGCGGTGGCGGGCATGTCCCGCTCGCCAACAATGCGCCCTGCCCGCAGCACCGCTACTTCGTCGCAAAGTGCAATCACATCTTCCAGCTTGTGGGACACGAGCAGCACGATCATACCTTCGTCCTTGGCAAGCCGCCGCAGCGCATTAAACAGGATTTCCTTCTGCTCCGCGCTGATGCCCGTCGTTGGCTCGTCCAGTATGAGCGCCTTCACCCCCAGCGAGAGCAGGCGAATGATTTCAAGCTGCTGCCGCTGTGCGATGCTCAGCTCCGCAATCGGTGTTGCCGGGTGCAGCTCAAAACCGAAACGGCGGGTTATCTCTTGCAGCTTTTGTTGTGCCCGGCGGCGGTTGGGTACCATGCCGCCCCCTGCACCGTACATGAAGTTCTCCAGCACGGTGAACGCCGCCACGTCCAGCGGGTCTTGTTGGAGCATCCCGATGCCGTGGGCGATTGCCGCCTGCGGACCGGTGTAATCCACCGGATTGCCGTCAATCCAGATCTCCCCCTCATCGGCGGGCTGGAAGCCGGACAGAATTTTCATGAGTGTGGATTTACCCGCGCCATTTTCACCGAGGATGCCGATGATTTGCCCCTCGCGGAAGGTGAGGTTGATGTCGTTGTTGGCGTGCACGCTGCCAAAACGCTTGTGGATGCCGCGCAGTTCTATGTCCATAATTACCGATCCGTTCCCCTGAAACTAAACAGGTGCGCCACAGACGCACCCGTATTGTAAGACATAATGCGGTTGTGACCTGCGCAGCGCTAGTTGGTGCTAGCGCCTTCCATGCCTTCTAGCAGTTGCGGCATGTACCACACGTCAATCTCGTCCATCACTTCACCCTCAGCGGCGAGTTCCGTGCCGTCTTGTAGGTTCAGCGGACCCTCCCACAGCGGGAATGTGCCTTCGTTTGCCGGGTCAGTTGCATATGCTGACAGGAAATCAATGAAATCCTGTAGGTCTGCTGCTGCCTCCTCGGTCAGCCCTTCGCCGAACTCAAAGCCGATTGCCGTCTGCGTATTGTCTGTTAAGTCCTCCCAGAAGGGATTTAGCCATTCCCAGTCCTGCTCCCAGGTGCCATCTGCCACGCTCTGTACCGTCTCCAGGTAGGCTGGACCCCAGTTGAAGTACGGCACGCCTAGGCAGGCGTCAGGTGCCTCGGCACAGGCGCCCTCAAAGTCGTACGGAATCGCGTAGATGTCCTCACCTGCCTCGCGGCGCTGCCCGGCAACCACAATTGCTTCTGTGGTGTCGATACCGGAAATCACGATGTCGTAGCCGCTGTCGAAGAAGGTGTTGGTTTCTTCGGTCGGGTCGAGCGTCACGCCAGGGATATTGAACCAGAAGCCGATCCACGTCACGCTGAACGTCATCTCTGCCGGGTCAAGTTCACGGTAATTCTCGTAGCAGTACCGTGCGCCCAGGTAGGCGGATGCTGCCAGACGGCGTGTTTCATCGTTGATGAGCGGTCCCAGGTAGCCAATCTGCCCGGTTTCGGTCATCAGTGCGGCAGCACAGCCGTCCATCAGCTTGCCCCACACCATCTTGCCCATGAGGTTGCCCACGTTCTCCGGCGCGTCGCCTGTCAGCACACCATCGCCAGAAACGTGAATGAACGTCACGTCCGGGAACTCGGCAGCGACTTCGTGTGTTTCCGCCTTGAAGTCATCCGACGTGGTGAAGATCATGATGGCACCAGCGTCTACCATCTCTGCGACCACATCGCGCAGCGAGGTTTCCGGTGCGTCGGCGGGGTTCAGGCTTTCAAACACTAGCATCTCTGCGCCAAGCTGCTCCTCGACGTATTCCCCACCCTCGAAGTGTGCCTGGCTCCAGCCACGGTCATTGCGCGGACCGACCAGCACCATACCGAATACAACATCGTCCTGTGCCAGAGCAGGTGCAATGGCAGTGATTCCCAAAAGTACGACCATCAGTGTTGCAAATATCAGTTTACGGTTCAACGTTACTTCACTCCTCACACGTTCAAAAACAGTAGACAGACCCATACAGTTTAACGAACTGTGATGCGCCGACAACTAATTTGGCATATTTCTATTTCTATGACGAGAAAACATTGTGAACTTTCCACAAAAGCTAGCGCGTAAGCGCCCCGTGCGGCAGAACCGCGTGTACCCCTTGTGTGGTATTCACAATCTGCGTGATGCGTAAATCCACGGCAACACTTGCCAGGGCGAGTGCCTCTTTGCGGGATATGGTGTACTCGCTCATCATCAGGTCTAGCATGGCATTGAGCGCGATGAGCATTGCCTCGTTCAAATCTTCGTGAAAGCCAAATGTCACCCAACCTGCTTCCGTGTGGGCGCGGGGCGTGCTTAGCGCTCTGTCGTGCAGGGTAAACGTCAGGTCAACCTGCTCCATTGGGCACTCCACTGCATAGATGCTCACCTCACCGTCGCCCTGCACCGCGTGCCCATCCCCCACAGAGAACAACGCCCCCTCTACTGGGATAGGTAGGTAGAGCGTGCTGCCGCTGGTCAGCATTTTGCAGTCGATGTTGCCGCCGTGCACGTAGGGGGGGCGCGTAGTGTGGTTGCCGGGTGCGGCTGGCGGCATTCCCATCACCCCCATGAACGGTGCCAACCCGACCGTAAAGCCACTTTCGCTGGTTGCCGTGCGTGCGTCGTTATCCAGCCGCCAGGACAGCTTGTGCAGCGGCTCATCGGCGACGCCAAGCTTTTGCCACAGCGGACGCGCCTCGCCGCCGCCCAGGTTCCAGCCCAGCGGCGCGGTGATGATCTGCCCGACTTCGACGCCCAGCACCATACCCTGCCGCGCTCCTTCTATGTAGATCGGACCGCACAGCGCGTGCCCCTTTAGCGGGTCTTGTTCGCGCAGCGGGGACTGCACAAGGGCATCTGTATCGGGGTCGTATGCGTGCCACCACGCATCTAGCGTGCGGTAGCGCACCGTGTCCCCCGGTTGGATGGTCAAAATCGGCTCGCGCTCGCGGGAAAAATAGCCGTGCAGTGTTCTCTCGTCGGGTGTGATGGTGTGCATGATGGTGTCCTCGTCAACGGTAGGCAACGTTGCCCAACTGTACCGCACCTGCTGGTAATGCGCCCACTCCTACCGGATTCGCTCTATCCGCTGTGAGGTACGCTTGGGATAATAGCGAACCCAATTGTAAGAAACAGTAAGAGCACCCCTGACAATGCCAGAGTTACCGGAAGTGGAAACGGTCGTGCGTGGGCTGCGCGAACCGCTTGTTGGGCGCACCGTGCTAGACATGTGGCACGACTGGGCGCGTGCGCTGCACGGCACCCCGCCAGAAGACTTCGCTGCCCGCATCAAAGGGCAAACCTTTCGCGCCGTGAACCGCCGTGCGAAGTTCATCTTGTGCGAGCTAGACCACGACACGCTGGTTATTCACCTGAAGATGACCGGGCGGCTGTACGTAGTTGATGACGATTTTGTGGGCGAGGCGGACAAGTGGGTTCACTTTTGCCTGCAACTGGACGCCGGAAAACAACTGCGCTTCTCCGACGCACGCAAGTTCGGGCGGGTGTACCTCACCAATGATGTGCAAAGCATCACACATAAGCTGGGACCGGAGCCGCTGGAAACGAATTTTACCGTAGCAATGTTGAAAGAACGCTTCGCCGGGCGGCACAAAGTGCTGAAGTCCCTGCTGCTAGACCAGACGTTTGTCGCCGGGATCGGCAACATCTACGCAGATGAGGCGCTGCACCGCGCAGGGCTGCACCCGCTGCGCCGCTCAGATACATTAAAAGACGCGGAAATTGAACGGCTGCACGGCACCATACAAGCGGCACTGCAAGATGGCATCCGCAACGAGGGGGCGAGTGTATCGTGGTATCGCAAGGCAGACGGCAACCAGGGCACCATGCAAAATCAACTGTTCGTGTATAATCGAGAAGGGGAACCGTGCCGCACCTGTGCAACCCCCATCGTGAAAACGCGTGTGGGGCAGCGCGGCACGCATTACTGCCCAAACTGCCAGCGCAAACAGGATTAAGCTACGAACCATCATGGAATCAGGAACCTTTACGGACTTCATTAGCCAACTTCGCACACAGGGACCCATCCTCGGCATATTTGTGCTTCTGGTTATTCTTGTTATCGTCACGTTCACAATCATCATCGCTATTCGCGTCCGGCGGATTGCCCAAAACTTTCGGGGGAACCGCGAGGGCGGTGGCGGCAACGCAGCGCCTTCTAACCCGGGTGGGGGCGCTGCGGACATGCCCGACCTGAATATGCTGCTGGGCAACGCACAACCCGCCGCCCAAAGCACCACGGCAGAACCTGCTTTCCTGCGGCAGCCCAGCATCGTCAACATACAGATGTCTGATGGGCGTATGGTCGAGGCGGCGGAGATGCTCATCATCTCTCGTGAGCGGCTGAGCGATAACCTGGTTGTGCAAATCGGGGAGTATGCCTATGACGGCACCGAGGGCGGTGTCTCGCCGGAGTTCAAGCGGCGTTTCGTCAAGTTAATGCGCGAAGTGAGTGAGATGGCACCCGCACTGAGCAAGGCAAATGCTGCGGCATCTGCCCCCGCTGCGGCACCAGCAGCGCCTTCTGTGCCACAGCCGATGCCCGCCGCATCCCCGGAACCCTCTGCACCGCCTACAGAGCAGGCAGAGGAACTCGACCTTGCTGGGCAAATTGAGTCCTACTTGCAGCAAAAGCTGCTCACAGCACCTGATATTGCCTCACGGGGGCTGCATGTGCACAGTGCGCCCGGTGGCGGTGTGCAAATTGAGGTGGACGGGCGGTATTATGCCAGCGTAGATGATGTGGACGACGCGGAGATCAAGGCATATCTACAGCAAACAATCGTGGAGTGGCAGTCCACAAAGTAGACCGCTCAGGCGTAGGTGGCGTCTACCGGGGCGAGTTTTGGTTTACCGTCTTGTTCCGTCAGGCGGCACACCGGTCGGGACGGGTCGTGCGGGAAGATGACCAGCGCATCGTTGTCGATTGCCCAGCGCTGCCACTTACGCTTCGTTTCCAGCGTCACCAAGGGTTCCACATCGTAGGCGGTCATCCAGCCCAACCGCTCAAAGTGGATGGCAAACGACGCCATATCACATGCAAAAAGCGCGTGTTGCCCCCCGCCCTCAAAGCGTACGCTCATGTGTGCGGGGGTGTGCCCCGGCGTGACCACACCCTCAACGCCGGGCACAATCGTTGTGTCACCGTCTAGCAGGCGCATTTGCCCACTTTTGACCAGCGGTTCATAGTTCACGGGCAGGTAAGTGGCACGGGTGCGCTCATTGGGGCGCATGGCATCGTCGTATTCCCGCTGCTGCGCCATGTACTGTGCATTGGGGAAGGTGGGGTGGGGCGTCTCATCTTCATCGAGAAATGTATTGCCGCCTGCGTGGTCGTAGTGCAGGTGAGTGTTCACCACAATGTCAATATCGGCAGCGTCCACGCCCAGCCGCTTAAGCCCGGCGACCACATCACCTTCGGGGCGCTCCAGGTAGACGTTTCGGGCTAACAGCGCGTCGTCCTTGTGCCCGTAGCCTGTATCCACCAGGATGTTTTTGCCCGCTGCCTGCACCAGCAGGCACGTCAGTGTGTTGGGCACCAGGTGCTCTTTTACCGGATCCATGTAACGGCTCCAGAGCACACGCGGTACCAGCCCATACGGACCGCCCGCGTCTACCAGGATGTTCGCGTCGTTAATCAGGTGGATGCGAATGTCGCCCAGTTCGATCATGCTTCGTCCTGTTCTTGTGAGAAAGCCGCCTGCAACCGGGCAACCAGCGCCTGGCGTTCGGGCGCTGGCAGGAAGGCACCGCCCGCTGCGTTGAGAATTTGCTGGTGAATGTCCTGCTCCGTCAGCCGCATGATGAGCATCACGTCTAGCATCTCCTCGGTGAGCGTAATGTTGCTGATGAGCGGGTCATCTGTGTTGATCGTCGTTTTGACGCCAGCGCGGTAGAGTTCAATGAGTGGGTGCTTTTCCAGTTCTGGCACAACACCACTGTGCAGGTTGCTCGTCGGGCAAACTTCCAGCACAGTCTCGCGGTCGATGAGCATTTGCACGACGTTAGCGTCATCAACCGCACGAATGCCATGCCCCACCCGGTCAACTTCCAGGTGCTCCAGCACCTCGCGCACGCTCTCCGCACCAGACCACTCGCCTGCGTGTGCTGTGGTGAACAGCCCCGCTTCCCGCGCTTGCTGGAAAATGGGCGCAAATGGCGCTGACGAGAAACCCTCCTCCTGCCCAGCAAGGTCGATAGCGACAACGCCTTTGTCCTTGTATGCCAGGGCAACGTTAAGCACCTCCCTGCCGACCGCTGCGCCCTCGTGTCGGTTCATAGAGACGATTAGGCGCACTTCGATGTCGTGGGTGGTTGCCGCCGTGGCAATTGTGTCGCAAACCCAGTCCATCACCTGCCCGTAGGAGCACTTGAGCACGCTGCACAGCGCTTTGGGTGTAAAACGCAGTTCCATGTACTTGATATTGTCAGCGGCAGCGTCTTCTACGACTTCGCGTGCAATGCGCTGGATCGTTTCCGACGAGTTATAGAATTGGCGCAGCACAGCGAACTTGCTCAGGAACACATCCGCTGTGAACTCCTGGTTCGGCACCATTTGCACGTACGGGCGCAGGTCGTCCAGTTCCAATGTCGCCCACTCGTTGTCGTGCTTATGTGCGATCTCCAGCAGCGTTTGTATCCGCATAGCGCCCTCCAGGTGGCGATGCAGTTCAACCTTGGGCAGCGCATGAATCTTGTCCAGCAGAATTTGGGTCAACGTTCTGTCTCCGGGCGGTCGTCAATCGCGTTCGGCAAAGAGCCAACTCCAGTAGCGCCACGCGAACACAACGCCTACGGTTAGCCCTAAAGTCGGAACTCCATTATATACCAAGACCCAAAACACAGAGGCAGGCACCGTTGTTGCCCGCCACGCGTCCACCAAACGCACCAATGCGCCGACGCTCACCAGCCCGGCAGCAGCATACAACCCCACATAGTAGGGTGCTGCTTGCGTCACGCGCCCCAGTCGTTGGCTCAGCCTTGCTAGCCAGAATAGCGCCAGCGCCAGCAGCGCATAGCCCAACCAGCCTAGCACATCGAACATCAGGTAGTGTTCGCCCCGTTTTTCATCATCTGGAGGTATAGCGTGGTGGTGAGCACCAGCAAAACAGCCCCGGCAAGTGCAGCAAGCAGGTCAGCGAACGCATCGCCAACGAACCGATCAATGCTGGCATAGCGCACGAAAGACCCGCCGTACAACACAATCGGCACCATGTACAACCAGAAGTGCGTGCGCTTGCCGGAAAACCGCTGGTAGAAGCGGGCAATCAGCAGGTAGATTGCCAGGATAATCACCAGTGGGAACCACGTAAACAACGCCAGAATCTGATGTAGGGTGACAACGTCCATACGATGCGGTTCAGCGCTTGATGGTCATTGTGCGGTAAATCGCCGCCTCTCGGAACTGACGGTTATCGCACGCTTGCAGAAATTGCTTTACCAGCGCCAGGGTTGTGCTGTCTTTTGCAAGCTGGTA
Source organism: uncultured Anaerolineaceae bacterium (assembly GCA_964451095.1). Taxonomy (GTDB): domain Bacteria; phylum Chloroflexota; class Anaerolineae; order Aggregatilineales; family Phototrophicaceae; genus DAOTTY01. The sequence goes on along the minus strand of CAYVGI010000135.1, from coordinate 3,372 downwards.
CACCTGCACGCCGGACTGTTCGTAGGTGTCTAGCAGCCCGCGTGCTGCCATTTCCTTTAGCTCTTTGTCCACCTTGCGCAAATCACGCCCAATCATACTGGCGATTTTGGGCGCGGTGAGGACGGTTTCTGGCTTGTGATAGAAGAACTGGATGAGATCCCACTTGGCTAGGGAGTCGAGCTTATGTTCCATGAATTCGATGAGCTGGGGGGTGGCGTTGCTCGTGGGGCGATGGGACGTGTGCTCTCTTTGCATTGCAGTTCCTTTTCTTACAGTAGTTGAAGGTTCCTCATGTGGTTGTGCCAAACCAGCGACGAGGCGACCTGCCCCGTTTCCCCCTGCTGGTCTGGGTCGTGTGGTGCCCCACGCACAATAATGGGGCACTTGTATTGATTGCCGCTATTTTAACGCCAGACTCATGCTTTGTCTAACGCACCCTTTCTGCCTCTCGATCCGCTTTGTAGTGGCACTGCTTGTACTTCTTGCCGCTGCCACACCAGCACGGGTCGTTGCGCCCGATCTTCTTCTTCGCGCTCTTGCGAACGGTTTGCTGTCCGTCGTTGCCGCCGTTAGCGTTGGCGCTATTACCGTGGATCATCTTGAGGTTGGTGCGTGGCTGCGGTTGTGGCATGTTCACCCGCACGCGGAACACATCGCGCCCCGCCTTATCACGGATTTTATCCTGCATACTCTGCCACATCTCGAAGCCCACCCGCTTATACTCCACCAGCGGGTCACGTTGGGCAACAGACATCAAGCCAATGCCCTCGCGCAGCATGTCGAGGTCGGTCAGGTGGCGCTGCCAGTGCTGGTCAACCGACCACAGCATAATGTGCCGCTCCGCCTGGCGCATCACATCGTCGCCTAGCTCTTCGGTTTTCTGCTGATGAGCGCGTTCCAGCGCGTCCAGTATGGTCTCTTCGATCTCGTCCTCGTCCATCTCGCGCAGTGTGTCTGGCGTGATGTCCTCCGGTACCGGGAAGATCGCTAGCAGTTGGCGGTACAAGCCGTCGAAATCCAGTTCTTCCTCGACGATATCCTCGTCCAGGTACTCGTCCAGCACATTCGTCACCAGTTCGTGCAAAATGCGCAGGTACGTCTTGCGCCGCTCGGCATCGTCAAGCTGCATCCACTCTTGGCGCTGCTTGTAGATCACACCGCGCTGCATGTTCACCACATCATCGTATTCCAGCACGCGCTTGCGGATGTCGAAGTTGTGCCCTTCCATGCGGATTTGCGCCTGTGAGATGGTGCGGGTGATGATGCCGGACTCAATTGGCTCGTCCTCTGGCATCTCTGCCCATGCCATCACGCCCTTCACGCGGTCACCGCCAAAGCGCTTCATGATGTCGTCTTCCAGGCTCAGGAAGAAGCGCGACTCGCCGGGGTCACCCTGACGACCGCTGCGCCCGCGTAGCTGATTGTCAATGCGGCGTGCTTCGTGCCGCTCTGTGCCCAGCACGTAAAGCCCACCCAGTGATAGTATCTCGGCACGCTCTGCGGCGGTTTCTGCCTGTGCCTCGGCAAAGGCGGCGTTCCACTGTTCTTCGGTCGCCTCGGTTAGCTCAATGCCCTGCTTGCGCAGCTTCTCACGGGCGACACCGTCCGGGTTACCGCCCAGCAGAATGTCCACACCACGACCCGCCATGTTGGTGGCGATGGTGACGGAACCCTTGCGCCCCGCCTGCGCGATGATGGTTGCCTCGCGCTCGTGCTGCTTGGCGTTGAGCACCTCGTGCTGAACCTTTGCCTTGCTGAGGTAAGTGCTCAGCCGTTGGGAGGTGTCAATTGACGCGGTACCCACAAGGACAGGCTGCCCCTTCTCCTGCCGCTGGCGGATTTCCTCCACCACGGCGTTAAACTTGGCGTCCTCGTTGATGTACACGAAGTCCGGCTGATCCATGCGGGCGATGGGCTTGTTGGTCGGGATCACCGTTACCGAGAGGTTGTAAATCTTCTCGAACTCTTCTGCCTCGGTGGCGGCGGTACCCGTCATGCCGGCGAGCTTGTTGTACATACGGAAGAAATTCTGGAAGGTGATGGTTGCCATGGTGACGTTCTCACGGCGGATTTCTACACCTTCCTTCGCCTCAATCGCCTGGTGAAGACCCTCGCTAAAGCGTCGTCCGTGCATCATGCGCCCGGTGAAGTCGTCTACGATGATGACTTGCCCGCCTTGGACGACGTACTCTTTGTCGTTCTGGTAGAGCGCCTTCGCACGCAGGCAGTTGTCCAGGTAGGGGATCATCTCGGAGTGGTCAGGGTGGTAAAGCTCGTCAACGCCAAGCGCTCTTTCAACCTTTTCCACACCCTGTTCCGTCAGGTAAACGGTGCGGTCTTTCAGTTCGACCACATAGTCGCCATCCGGCTCCATGTCATCGTCGTCCACACTCTCCGGGCTGCTGGGTTTCAGCCGCTTCACAACATTAGTGAACGTTTTGTAGTAGTCAGACGGTGCATCTGCCGGACCGGAGATGATGAGCGGGGTACGCGCCTCGTCGATGAGAATGTTATCCACCTCGTCCACGATGGCGAAGTGCAGTTCACGCTGTGTCACCCGTTCCATATCGTGCGACATGTTATCACGCAGGTAGTCGAAGCCGAACTCGTTGTTGGTACCGTAGGTGATGTCCGTGCGGTATGCCTCGCGGCGCGTGATGGGGCGCAGGTTCTGGTAGCGGTCGTCGTCACTGTCGAATTCCGGGTCGTAGATGAACGAACCGCTGTCTGGGTTGCCGCCCGTGTTCTGGATGACGGACGCCGTCAGCCCGAGCGCGTGGTAGACCGGACCCATCTGCTGCAAACCGACTTTACTCAGGTAGTCGTTCGGCGTGACGATGTGCACACCGCGCCCACTGAGCGCGTTCAGGTAAACGGGCAGTGTTGCCACCAGCGTTTTACCTTCACCCGTCTTCATCTCTGCAATGCGTCCTTCGTGCAGCACTGTGCCGCCAATGATCTGTACGTCATAGTGCCGCATCCCTAGCACACGCACCGCCATTTCGCGCACCACAGCGAACGCCTCTGGCAGCAGGCTGTCGAGAGAGGCACCATCGGCGAGTCTTTGGCGAAATTCTTCAGTTTTCGCCCGGAGTTCATCATTACTGAAGGGGTTTATGGAGGGTTCTAGCGCGTTGACGGACTCCACAACCGAGCTGTACTGACGCATGGTGCGCTCGGCGGGGTCGCCAACGATGAGATTCTTTATCGCTTTCAACATAGCTGCTCGTGTTCCTCATCGTTTTCGGGTTGGGGAATGATCCAACGTAACAATAAAAACGTTTCGTAAGAAGGGTATTGGCATCCGTGGATGAAAACTAGGTTGTGTTGACATTTCAACGCATCCAAACGAGAGCGCCGACAAAGTGGAGA